>JANYJA010000032.1 GCA_025358575.1 Terriglobia bacterium | reverse complement strand
TGTTCCAGGTGCACGTGCACCTCGCCTTCGGTCAGCTTTAGATCGACTCGCTCCACGGGGTGCGAATTCCAAGAATGGCGGCATACAGATCACGATCTTGCATCCCCGCATTTTCCCAGACCAGCCACTAAAATGCCGGATGCGCGTCTTTCTGGGCAAAGGTGATGGATCTTTTCAGATCGCTTCGGCTGGCCTTGCCTTCGATTACTCTTCAATCGCCTTGGGCGACCTCAACGGGGATGGAAAGCAGGACGTTGTATGTACCTATTCAAATACCGTCCCAATTTTTTCTGGTAACGGCGACGGCACCTTTCAACCGCCCGTCAACTTCAGCTTTGGCATTTCCCCTTATGCCGTGGTAGTAGGTGACTTCAATCATGACGGCAAACTCGACCTTGTCTCAACCAGCCCGGCCGTGGGTCAACTCCAAGGTGGTAACGTTCGGTAGTGCTGGGCAACGGAAATGGCACCTTCCATGTGCCGGTGAGCTTCGCTGTGCGAAATTTACCGGGTTCCCTCGCCATAGGCGACTTTAATGGCGATGGGAAGAAAGATCTAATCGTAGCCAACTCTTCTCCCAACGTGACCTCGACTCTTATAGGTACCGTCTCGGTGCTGATGGGCAATGGAAACGGCACGTTCCGTACTGCCGTCAATTACATTGTCGGCCGCGTTCCCACCAGCGTCGTCATTGGCGATTTCAATGGGGACAGCAAGCCCGATTTTGCGGTGCGCTTACTGGCGACGTGTCCGTCGTCGCAAACACCACCCCCTAGCCCCGACTAGATTACAGCGCCGGGTGCTTCGTGTCCGTGCATCGCCTTCACCAGCGTCTCCAGTTGATCTTCCGGAATTCCAAGTGAAACTTTCAGAGTCGCGCCCTCCGTGGTCACGCTCAGATTCTTAATCAAATCGCTCAGAGGCACCGGCGAATTCTTGGGCCCGTTGGCCTGAACCATACTGGCCAGAAATTTCAGCACGTCGCCTAAAGACGACGCATCCTTATCGCTGGCCGCCAACGCTTCGCCATTAATCTGCACTACGGAACCGAATTTCACGCCACCGCTGCTCTGTTGGATCGACTTGAAGACATTCATTGCTTGAGCATGCGCGCCCTTTTCGGCATTGGCCGTTCCTATCAATGAGGAAATTGGCGCGATCGAAACTGACCAAGCATCTTCGCTAGCGCTCAGCTGGTTCACCCGGACCGCGAGCTGGGGGTCCACCGAATTAGCACCGGCACGCCGGTCGAGCGCGGCCTTCACACTGTCCACATCGCCCGCCGCCACGGTATTGCTGTCGATAAGCGCCATCGCCTCGTGGCCTTTGCCATCGGTGCTAGTCAATAGTTGGACACCTTTATAGGTCTGGCTGGTGTGATGCCCTTCCTTCACGGCGGCCGCCGCAATCACGCTCAAATTGAAGTTGCCGCGCGCCAGAATCAGCCCTGCCTTGTGGCCCGCATCCCCGGTGGACGCGATCAAAACCTCATGCAGATCACGGCGCGGGTCGAACCCTGTCGTACTGATAAACTGCTCAAAACCGGAGTTTGCGGGCATCATGGCAAGCACAAACTGCCCGAAAGCCGAAGTCTTGGCCTGTTCGACATTAATCCCTGCCATCACTTTGGCATCGGGCATAACCATGTTCATAAGTTGGGGATCAGCGGCGGAGGCCAACGACCCGAATACCAGAGCGGCAGCGGTAATAAAAGCAGTTTGTTTCATAAAGTGTCCCTTCCTATTATCCTAACGAACGAAGGGGCGGGGAAGTTCGCACATTTTCGTAGCCCCCGCAGCGCAGCACCGGCAGCGGCGGGTATTTCAAGAAGTTCGAATCCGTCAGAGCCCGCTCACAAAGATGAAATTCGGATCCGCGATCGGATACCATGTGCCGATGCATCCGGCACGTCTCGCACAGCCCTGTGTTCACGAAACCGGAACCGCTTCTGGCGACAGTATCGGCACCTGTTCAACAATTTCAATTCCGAATCCCTGCAGAGCAACCACCTTTCGCGGATGATTCGTCAGCAGCCGGATAGTATGCAGCCCCAGGTCGGCTAAAATCTGCGCACCCGTTCCGCTTTCATGCTGTAGCTGGCGCTGCCCTGCCAAGCCCGGATAATTTGGCAGCTCACGATCATGGCTTGAAATTCTGTGCTCATGAAGACGCAGGCCCGGCCCGGTTTGGTGTAAATAGACCAGCGCACCGCAGCCTGATTCGGCAATCTTTCGCAGTGATTCCCTTACTAACAGATGGCAATCGCACTCGGTCGAGCCGAAGACATCGCCATAGACACAATGACTGTGCATCCGCACCAGCACGCCTTCGCGGCCAGCCACCTCGCCGCGCACTAGAGCCAGATGCGTTTCCGGTTCAACGTCGCTCGAATAGGCCACCGTGCCGAATTCCCCAAACTCGGTCTGGATCACGCCCTCGGCGCGGCGGTGTATATAGCGCTCGTGCTGCAGCCGGTATCGAATCAGATCCGCCACGGAGCACATCTTCAGCCCATGCTTCCGGCAGAATTCCAGCAACTGCGGCACCCGCGCCATGGTGCCGTCTTCGTTCATTATTTCGCAAATCACGCCAGCCGACGTCAGTCCCGCCAGACGCGCGAGATCCACAGCGGCTTCGGTCTGTCCGGCGCGAACCAGAACTCCGCCATCGCGCGCGCGCAATGGAAATATATGTCCGGGTCGTGCCAAGTCAGTCGCCCGTGTTAACGGATTGATCGCGGCCAAAATCGTCCGCGTGCGATCTGCCGCCGAAATTCCTGTCGTCACGCCTTCCATCGCATCGATCGACTCGCAAAAAGCCGTGCCGAAATTTGAGGTGTTGTTCGACGTCATTAAAGGCAGGCGTAAATAGTCGCACCGCGCGGCCGTCAGAGTCAGACAAATCAGGCCACGGCCATGCGTCGCCATGAAATTGACGATTTCCGGCGTAACCTTCTCCGCCGCAATGGTCAAATCGCCTTCGTTTTCGCGATCTTCGTCGTCCACCACCACTAGCATCTGCCCCGCGCGGATCTCCTCAATGGCCTGCTCGATCGCTACAAATGACATAGGTGTAAACTCATTTTATCAACTCGCGCCATACCATTTAGACTGGAAGCAGAGGCACTTAGATGCAATCCTTAATCGCCCAGCCGCTAAAAAGCCTGGAAGAGTGGGACGACTTCGTCGGGAGCCGTTACGAGCCCGGAAAATCGCAAGAGGAGTTCCGTAATTACGCCGCTGCGGCCAACACGCGCGTGGCCGAATTCTATCGCTTAAATCATCAATACCAAACGCTTGATTTCGTGCTCCAAAAGAAGGCGTCGTTCACCACGCTGAACCGGCGCGAGATGAGCGTCTGGGACGCCATGGACTTTCTCAACACGCTGGTCGATGACAGCGATCCCGATACCGACCTCTCTCAAATCGAGCATCTTATGCAAACCGCCGAAGCGGCTCGAAAAGACGCTCAGCCCCGCTGGTTTATCTTAACTGCGCTTATTCACGATCTCGGTAAGATTCTGTGTCTCTTCGGTGAGCGGCAATGGGCCGTTGTCGGAGACACCTTTCCGGTGGGCTGCGCCTGGTCGGATCAAATCGTCTACCCGGAATTTTTCGCCGCCAATCCCGATTCGGGCGTTCCTTTGTACCAAACCGAGCTAGGCATCTATGAGCGGCACTGCGGCCTGCGGAACGTGCATCTTTCCTGGGGACACGACGAATATCTTTATCACGTGGTGAAAGACTATTTGCCGGAGCCCGCGCTCTACATGATCCGTTATCATTCGTTCTACTCGGCGCACCGCCACGGGGCTTACACGAACCTAATGACGCCCCGCGATCGCGAAATGTTCGACTGGGTTCGCAAGTTCAATCCCTATGATCTGTACTCCAAGGGGTCTGAGCGTCCCGTCGTCAGTGCTTTGCGGCCGTTTTACGACGAACTAATTTCTGAATACTTTCCGGCGCGGATTCACTGGTAAGGGTAAAATAGCGTCATCCGATGCCGACGCTTGCTTCGTTCACGTTCGCGCCGCCTCACATCACCCTTACGGCGGTGTTCGATATCTTAGCCGTCGCGGTCCTAATCTACCAACTGCTGCTCATTGTGCGGGGGACCCGCGCCGCGCATATTTTGGTCGGCATTTTGATCATGGTGGCGATTTACACCATCGCTTATTGGACCGGTCTTGATGCCTTACGATCTCTGCTCTCCTATATCGTTCCTTACATTGCCATCGCCCTGATTGTCCTGTTTCAATCTGAGATTCGTCGTACTCTGGCGCGCATTGGCCGCAAGCGATTTTTTGGGATCGGATACCGCCGCCCGGAATCCATTGCGGAAATTCTGCTGGCCATGAATCGGATGAGCACCGACAAAACCGGGGCGCTGATCGTATTGGAGCGTGACATCGGCTTGCGCACGTTCATTGAAAGCGGAGTGCGGCTCGACGCGCAGGTCTCGCGCGATCTGCTGCTCTCCATTTTTCGCGACGGCTCGGCCCTTCATGATGGCGCCGTCATCGTAAAGAAAGATCGTATCAACGCGGCTGCTTGCTTTCTTCCCCTGAGCACCAATCCGAACGTTTCGGGAACACTCGGAACTCGGCACCGCGCCGCTATTGGAATCACCGAGGAGACCGATTGCCTTTCGCTGATCGTTTCAGAGGAAACCGGCGCGATGTCGATTGCCGCGTTTGGTGAGATTTATCAGAACCTCTCGTCAGCCGAACTCGATGGGCGCATCAACCGCCACTTCGGGGTTGGAAAGTTCAAGGTATTGCGGGCTGACGAAGAAGAACCAATTCCCGCGGAGGACGGTCGGAGAATGGTGCGGCGATGATCGAATTCTTTACCCGCAACTGGCTGCTCAAACTGATTTCACTCGCCGCAGCCGCCATCGCGTGGATGCTGATCGCGAGCGAACCCGAATTAGCCACCATTCTGGCCGTCCCCGTGGAATATAAAAACAGCCAAAACGATCTGGAAATCAGTTCTTCCATCGTTGAGTCGGTAAATTTGGAGACTCGCGGGTCGTCGGGACGGCTGCGCGATTTGAACGGCGCGCGCGCGGCCGTGGTTTTGGACTTAAGTAAAATCACTAATCCCGGCGAACGCACATTCACTATTACTCAGAACAACATCAACCTGCCTCGCGGCATCGAACTGGTGCGCGCCATCCCGTCTCAGCTTCGCATCCATTTTGAGCGGCGCGTGTGGCGACAGGTGCCAGTGCACGTGCGACTCTCGGGGGATCTCCCTGCAAGAGTTGAGTTGCAATCTTACGAAAGCTCCCCGCGGTTGCTCGGAATTGTCGGCCCTGAATCGCGCGTGAATCGCACGGAATCGGTCGAGACGGACCCGGTTCTGCTGAACACCATCACCTCATCGCGCGACGTTCGAAGAGCGACCTATGTGAGCGATCCGCAGGTCCGATTCCAGGGCGACCCGGAAGTTACGGTGACGCTGACGGTGAAAAAGAAGTGAAGCCGCGCATCGCACGCACTAATTCACGTAAGTCTGCGAAACTTTTGATGTCACCGAACCCACCGAAATTGAGAGCGGCTGCAATCCAGTCGGCGAGTCCGGCGGCACGATCACGTTGATTTGATAGAGGCCGACATAGCCAGGCGCGAGACCGCTGAATAACACCGTCGCGGGTTTCCCGCCGATCGTCACCCCAGGCCTTGTGATGCTTTGCGAAAGCGGAATTCCAAGCGCAACGTTCCCACTCGCGGGCGTGTTCGTCACCGCACCCAAGCCGTTCGCGTAAATCGAGATCGCTTTGCCGCGCGCCGCCGGGCGGGGGATGGTGATCACGGTGCCAGTCACTGCATCGGTCACCGCCGCTACCAGGTTGGCACTCGTCGCATCCGTGAATTCGAACGCGGCGGGCGAAGCCGCGACCAGTGGCAGGGTATAAAGCGCGCTCGGATTCCCTTGCACCGCCACCTTCATTTGAGCGGATGTCTGCCCCTGCAGCTCCCACGGAATTTGCACATTGATCTGCGACGGGCTGACATACGAAATGTAACCCGGCACGCTGATTCCGCCCGCGTCGAAAGTCACCGTCACTCCCGCCAAAAACAGCGGCAGATACGGCGTGAAAAACGGCGTCGAGATCATCGAGAGGTTGGTTCCCGCAATCGTCGCATACGAACCTGCGGCCAACCCCGTCCCTGCAAGAAAACTTCCCCCATTCACCACCCCATTCGCTGCAATCGCGGGACGCGCGATCGCCGCCAAATCGAATTCGTTGGTTATCGATCCTACGGTTGCAGTGAATATTTGGCTGCTTGGCTGCGGCCCCAAAGCCACATAAGTGCCGGCAATTCCGTAGACGTCCGTCTGCGCGTCCGTGCCGCGAGCCGTGTCAATCAGCCCTCCGCCGGAGGTAACCGCGAACTGCACGGGCGCACCCTTCACGGGCAATCCATATTGGTCCACCGTTCGGAAAGCGATGAAGTCGTTAATCTCATTAGTTAGGCCTGTATATCCGATGCCCAAAATTGGAAAAACGTTATAGGGCGTGCCGTTTCCCACCAGATATAAATACGGAACATGCAGCGTAGACCCGGATTCGGCGATGGTGATCTGTCCTTCATACGAACCCGGATTCGGCGTGCTGCCGCTTAACTGTACGCTGATGCTGGTGGATGCGCCAGCGGCGAGCGTCACGGTTGAAGGAGAAATCGTAAGTTTGCCGAGCGAATCCGCATCCCGCGCTGCTACGCCGACCGTAAATGCTGCCGATGCCTTGCTTTGATTGGTTAGAGTCAATACGCGTGAGATTGGCAGTGCCCCGGATACGATGGAACCGAACGACAAAGTCGCCGGTTCGATTGTTGCGTTCACCCCGACCGCTCCGGCAGCGTTGAGTTTCCCCGCGCCCACTGCGGTCACGCGCGCCGGGACTGAGTTGTCGAGCACGTCCCCGGTCGCCGTATTCACCACGGCCGATTTCAATTGAGCTGGAGTGAAATTCGGATGAGCCTGCTTCACCAGCGCCACCGCGCCAGCCACCAGACCTGCCGAAAAACTATTTCCCTGCGCCGAATTGAAGCCGGTAGCGTCATAGAGATCGCCATTCGGATCGTACGTCTGTGTCGCCGTGTAAAGGTCCGTTCCAACGGCGACCAACTCCGGCTTTATCGTCAAATTCGCGTTCCCGCTACTGCCTGAAAAGTCGCCCAGTGCAGGCCCACGGGATGAGAACTGTGCCACCGTGTCGAACGACGCGGCTTCTTCATGCAGCGCTGGGTCGAGCGTAATCGTGTGGCTCCCGCCCGCTTGCAAAAGCGTTTTGATGGCTAGTCCCGTGGTGTTATTTATCAGCGCGGTCGGAATCGATGTGTTCGTGAGACTAGTTGGAACAAATAGTTCGTCCAAGTTATTGGCAAGATACAGCAACAAAGCCGCAGCCCCCGCAGCTTGGACGTTATTTGCCTTCACTTCGAACGTGCAATTCCCGCGCTGCACCAGTGCCACCGCTCCCTTCAGCGATCCGGTTGGCAGCGCCGAGCACGCGAAGCCGTCATTGCCGATGGCTGCGATATCTGCTAGATTCGCGGTGAAGCGCGCCGCCGGCTTTGGTCCGCCGAATTGAATATCGAAACCTTGTAAGCTCGCGGGTGTACCGCTTCCGTTCACTGTCGCAGTGGCGAAGAGGATATGCGAATTTGTCGAAGCGCCCACCGTGATTGCGGAAGGTGCCGTGCCCGGCGAATTGATCGTCCCCAGCGTCGGATATTGCACCCCGGAATTTCCGTCATTGCCCGCGGAGATGACCACCGTCATTCCCATGCGTACCGCGTTCTCAACCGCCTGTGAACGTACATCGCACGCATTCGCGGGAAGGTAGCTGCGAAGCTGTGTTGCGGCGCAGGCTTTGTCTGTATCTAGCGGGCCGTAGATCGCGGGCGTTCCGGTGGACATGGCTACGATATTCATCCCATCATTTAGCGCGTCTTCAAGCGCCTGGATCAACGCGCCCGCGCGCGTTATGTCGTTCACCCCCGGCGATCCGTAGACCTTGTAGTTCCCCAGCCAAGCCTTCGGCGCGACACCCGTAATTGTGGCGACTGGTGCCTGCACCGTCCCGCCCGCGGCAATCATCGCGATGGCCGTACCATGCCCCGACCGATCCCGCGGCGACGTGTCATCCGGAATCGAATACTGCGGATCCGTCGTGTTCAGTTGACTGACGTAACTCCGCGCCACGATCACCTTGTGATTGGTGAATTTGAAATTCCCTTTGGGAAATCCGGACGGGATCGCCAGCGACGGGTCGTTGAATGCCGGATGGTTCTGATCGATTCCTGAGTCGAGTATCCCGATCTTAATGCCAGCGCCCGCATTCCCCTGACCGCCGACTTGGCTCCATGCGCCTGCCACCTTGACCAAATCCAGCGCTTTGTTGAGGTGCATCTTCATGGCAGGCAGAAACGCGGCCTCGCGCACGCCCGCGAGTCCGCGGAGTTCCACGGCTCGTTCGGGAGGCACGCTCACGAAGACCGCGTTCAGGACAGTCTGCACCGCGCCAGTTACGGGAATCTTGCGATTTCGCAAATCTTCCATAAGGGCTTGTTGCGCGGATGCGATTCTTTGCGAATTGCCGGAATTTTCGGCCAGTGGAGCGTCGTTCAAGATCAGCGCATAGTCGTCTAATCGTTGGCGGGCCAACAGCGAAAGTGGAACGACCAATCCCGCGAAGATCGCAAGACCTCGCAAGCGAGCAGGAATATGCAGCATAAACCCAATATACGTATAGCGAGAGTCGAGGTTGCGCTGGAGTAATGTACTGTAAGGTACACTTAGCTATTCCTTCTTCAGGAGCCGACGATTGCGTTACAAAGCTTTCGCAGCCACCATTGTTCTAAACATATGGATGGTCTGCGCCATTTATAATTTAGTCAGCGGCATTTTTAACTTCGCGGGAAGCAATTGGACCGTCGAAGCAATGGATGCCATCACTAGTCTTTGATTACACATGAAATTCGTTTTGGCGATAGCTTGCATCGCGGCCTCGGGAGCTCCGACGGCGCCGACGGTGGTTTACCCACTCGACCTGCATAGCGGAGATGCATTTCCAGGCGGAGACCGAGGTTTCGTATTCTTGCGCCAGGGTCCCGGTGAGGATCATCCTTTTGTGGCATACCGGCCCGATGGTTCCCTTGCATACCGGGTTCGGCTGCCGGGAGTGGTAACTGACGCCGCTTTTGAAGCGGACGGCAGCGCTGCAGTGGCGCTGTCCGGAACCACGGCGACCCTCTTGCTGCTCAACCCAGATGGCCGAACGGCTTTGAAAGTGACGCCCACCGCTTTTCAGCCCAACCGCGTTGCCTTCGCACCGGACCACACCCTTTGGATTCTGGGTTCGGTGCAGCCCGAGGGTGGCGGGATACTACGGCACTTTTCACGCGACGGCACCTTGCTGAGCAGTTATCTGAACCGGCCTTCAATCTCCGATTCGACAGATCGGGCTGGGCGGGCGCATCTTGGACTGTCGCGCGAACATGTCGGCATTTACGATCCCGCCCGACGGGAATGGACTGAACTCGATTTCGAGGGCCACATCACCGGCCACTGGATCCTTCCCTATCCCGAAATCGATCAAGGCGCACTTCCCGAACCGCCGCCGGCCCCACGCTTTCAAGGCTTCGGATTCACCCGGAATGGCCAACTCTTCGCACGCATCTTTGGTGCCGGCATTACGGTCCAACGGTTCGATAAGCGGACCCTAAAGTGGCAACCGATCGGGGAACCCGGCAGCTTCCTGATCGGCGTTAACGGCGAAAGCCTCATGCTGGCCACCACAACCGTTCCGCTTCGCGTAACCACGCTTTTGCCGTGACCTTTTCACCGAAGAAGCGTCTTACTCACGAATAGGATGCAGAATGCCGTTGGGGCCATCACGGCCAGACTGGCGCCGCAAATGGACGAAGCCGGCCTTATCAGGGCTGCCCAGAACGGCGATGGAGATGCGTTTGAGCGCTTAGTGCGTACGTACGATCAGAGTGTGCTTCGCATTGCCATGAATCTGCTGCGTTCGCCGGAGGATGCGCGCGACGTTTACCAGGAATCCTTCTTGCGGGTGTATCGAAATCTGCAAAACTTTCGGTTCGATTGCAGTTTTCACACGTGGTTATACCGGATTGTGACGAATATATGCCTCGACCACTTGCGCAAACGCAAGGTGCGCAAGGAAGAATCGTCCGTGGTGGAGACCGGTGACGGTCCGGTAGACCGCATGGATCAGGTGCGAGAAGAAGGCGCCCATTCCGACCCCGAAAGGCATCTCTGGAACCGGCAACTCGGCAGCCGCATAAGCGGTTGTTTAGAATCTTTGACACCCAGGGAACGGATGGTATTCGAGCTCCGGCATTTCCAGGGCATGAGGCTTCGCAACATCGGCGAAACCCTTGGAACTACCGAGGAGGCGGCGAAGAACTGTCTTTTCCGCGCCACTCAAAAGATGCGCGCCGGATTGGGAGACTTATTATGAAGTGCGAATTAGTCCAGCAGGAAATACCGCTTTATGTGTACGGCGAAATGCCCGCGCCAGCTGAGGAAATCTTTGAAGAACACATCAATGTTTGTTTGCTTTGCGAACAAGAGTTAAAAAAGTACCGCGCCTTCTCCGATGCGATTACAAATGCCGTGGAGGTTCCGCCGGTCTGGTTAATTGCGGAATGTCGCCAGTCTCTCTCTCACCTCACCCGTGAGTCGCCTAAACGAACCCATATCCAAACCTGGAAGTTAAACTGGGACTGGATTTTTGGTTCAAGTATTGCTTTTAAAGTCCCTTTGGGAGCTATGGCTTTACTGGCATTAGGATTTTTGGTGGCACGCCTAATGCCCAACGTTGTTCCAAGCTTGGGATCTTCTTCCGACGGAGAAATCATTTACGCGGGCTTAATCTCCAGCGTTCGGTCAGTACAACCCGACTCCAGCGGCCACGTTCAGATCGACGTGGACGAAACGCGTCGGCGCGTGATTTCCGGCAACGTGCAGGACTCCAACATTCAGCAGCTCCTGCTCGCTGCGCTCCGCGACGAATCTAATTCCGGGGTGCGCGTGGATGTAATGAACGTGCTGAAGGATCAAGCCGGAACTGCCAACGTCCGGAAGGCCCTTCTCGAGGCGGTTGCCCACGACCCGAATCCTGGTGTTCGCCTAAAGGCGCTCGAGGGATTGAAGCGGTTCGAAGCCGACCCCGAGACCCGCAAGACGCTTTCTCGGGCGCTTCTGGCCGATAGCAATCCCGCCGTCAGAATGCAGGTAATCGACCTGCTCACAAGCCAGAAGGACGATTCTCTGATCGGGATGTTTCAGAGTTTGGTTCAGAAAGATGATAACAGCTACGTGGTGCAGAAGTGCCAGCGCGCACTGCAGGAGCAGAATGCTTCAATAGGAACGTTTTGATCGTGAAGCGCTTTGGATTCACAGTCGGGTTCGTTTTGTCGAGTACGCTTTTCTCCGCGTCTCCGGTGCCCACTCTCCATCAGGATGGCAAGTATTGGGTTGAAAGCATTCAGGGTTCTGAACCCGCTATTCCGGGCGGCAAGTTGCGAGTCACCACCCCGGGCAACGTGATTTGGCGTGGCCAAGCTGGCGGCGATATAAGGTACACTCTTACTCGCCGCGTGCAGGCCCACAGCGAGACCGAAGCGCGGGCACTCTTGAAGGCTTCGACTCTGTTGCACAGTCGGAGCGGTCGAACGGTTCATTTGATCGCGCCAAGTCTGGCGGGAAATTCCGATCTGCGAATCTCCGGGCCGCGCGGTTTGCACCGCCTCTTCCTGGCTACCCCCGGCGGCAGCATTGATGCAGCCGATCTTGACGGATCGCTATCCGTCGAAAATGGAGCCGGGAAAATCGCCATCCAGCGGGTCGCCGGCGATGTCGACATACGCAGCGCGGGCGGTGCCACCAGTTTGAATTCTATTGGCGGTAGGGTAAGCGTAATGTCTGCCGGCGGCGGCATTGACGTCGGATCCATCCTGGGCGCGGCCACGTTTCAAACCGGCGGCGGCGACATCTTGATTCAGAAGGTCGGCGGGATGGTTCAAGCGTTCACTGGGGGCGGAGAAATTCGCATTATTCAGGCGGGCGACGCAGTTTTTGCCCGAACCGCGGGCGGGCCTATCGAGATCGAACGGGCGCTCGGCCTGGTGACCGCGCGTAACGCCGGAGGGCCTATCCGCGTGGGCGCGGCAGCCGGCGTTCATTGCGAAAGCGACAGCGGCACCATTCGTCTTACCAATGTTTCAGGCAGTATGCGCGCCAGCACGGCCGCCGGCAGCATTGTGGCGGAGTTCCTGTCAGGCCGCCCGGTGGTTGAATCGGTGCTGAGCACCGGTTCGGGTGACATAACAGTATTTATTCCGTCTAATGTAGGGGTAACGGTTCATGCGCGGAACAATAGTTCCGGGAATCCCGGCGCTATTGTTTCCGATTACTCCGCGATTCAAGCGCGAACCACTGGTTTCGTGCTCATCGCGGATGGGAAAGTCAATGGCGGCGGCCCGCTGCTCAGCTTGGCGGGCAATGGCGGCCGCATTTTGATCAAGCGAAAGTAACGAAATTAAGACCTAAAGCGAGGATAAGAGGATAAATATGTTTACGAGAATGAGCAAGTCGGAAGTGTGTTTGGCCGCTTTACTTTCTGCCGGGATGGTTTCCGTTGCGGTGGCACAGGTGCCGTCTGTCCCACCGCCCCCGGCGGCACCTCGCGCGGTTCGCGTCAGAAACATTGCCATACGGCACGGCGGCAGTTTTCTCGGGGTGGGCGTCGAGGAAATCAATGGTGAACGGGCTCGCGCGTTGAATCTGAAAGAGGAACGCGGGGTCGAAATTCGGAATGTGGAAGAGGACAGCCCCGCCGCCAAAGCCGGCCTAAAAGATAACGATGTCGTCCTCGAATACAATGGCCAGCGCGTCGAAGGTGCCGAGCAGTTTATCCGTATGGTGGGAGAAACACCAATTGGGCGGAAGGTGAATCTGCTAATTTGGAGAAACGGGGCCAGCCAGACCGTGAGCGCCACCATTGAGGCGCGTTTTGGGCGGGAAGGTTCGCTTCCGTTCGTGTACGATCCGCAGGTAGCCCCCATACCTCCGATGCCGCAAATTCGGATGCCGGACATGCCCAATCCGTTCTTCTCGTTTCAAAGCCCCATGGTCGGCATCGAGTCCGAAAAGCTGAATCCGCAAATGGCGGAGTTCTTTGGAGTCAAGGAAGGCGTGCTCGTGCGCTCGGTGGAGAAACAGTCGGCGGCTGAAAAGGCGGGACTCAAGGCGGGAGATGTTGTGATTAAAGTCGCTGGCAACGGCGTAAGCAAGCCCCGCGATATCTCAGTGCAGATGCGCTCCGGTCGGGAGAAGAAGAGCGTTCCCTTTACGGTCATTCGCAATCATAAAGAGATGACGGTAGAAGTAAAGCTGGAAGAACAGTCACATCAGTGGTGGAGCGAGGCACGCGAGGACCTGTAGCGGCGCGAATCACGCGAAAGCGGCTCGGAGGCTTCCTAAAAGGGAGCTTCCGGGTTTTTTTGTGATCGGGCCAGCGGGCAGTATTTCGGTTTTGGCGCGGTAATCCGCCAGCAACTCGGCCGCGTCCCAACCTATCGCCTCGGCATACTGACGGATGTAGCTGATGTCGTAAATTCCCCCTGGAAGTTTCTTAAACTCGCTGCTTTCAATCGCCTGAAGCCATCGCACCGAGATTTTGGTCAACGCCGAAATCTGCTCGAGCGTCACGCCCTTCGCCTTGCGCGCGGATTCCATTGCGGGGAAATTTATGTCTTGCATGAGTTGAGTTCGCCTATTCTTTAGAGTATTTGGTGCGCTAAAACTCTCATTATTCCGCTATATCGGCAGTTTGTTAAACTTCCTGCAGTGGTTTCGCCGACAATTTCGCGTCGCCAGTTCGAATTCTCAGCTTCCGCAGCTGCGTTGGCATTCTTTAACAGCCGCCCGTCACCTGCATCCTCCTTCCCCCGGCAGTCTCTGCTTATCGTATTGGTCGCCGAGCAATTTCGAGCCGATTACCTCACTTCCTGTTTCAAGTGGTTCCGCAATTCCGGATTTAAAAAACTCATGGAAGAAGGCGTCTACTTCACCGAGTGCCAAGCCGCGTCAGCCGCCTTCTCCTCCAGCGGCCTCGCAACCATTGCGACCGGCACCATCCCCGGGTCGCATGGCGTGGTTGCGGAGCGATGGTTCGACTTATCTCTGAATCAGCCGGTCACCGCCACGGGTGCCAATCTGTTGGCTGGAACTTTCGCGGAAGAAGTGCTCGCCGCGGACGCCCGAAACCGCGTGTTCGCAGTCAGCCTTAGCGAACCGCATTCCGGACTGCTCACGGGCCGCGCCGCCAGCACCAACTTCGCCCTCGATAACCAGGGCCGCTGGGCCTCCACCCGAGGCGCTTCCCCTTCCTGGTTCCCTGCATTTCAGAACGCCAACGCGCCCGAGCGATACCGAAATGTACGCTGGGGTGCCATCAATGCGCACGCTGGAGCCCCCCCCATGCGCACCCTTTCGTACGACCCGGGCCGCCCTGACGAATTTCTTTCGCTCTTTCACGCCTCCCCGTACAGCCAGTACATGCAGTTCGAACTGCTGCGCGAAATGGTCCAGCGCGAAAATTTAGGTCGCGGGCCCGGCCTCGATTGCGTGTTCGTCTCGCTCGATTCCCTCGGCGCGCTCACGTACCAAACCGGCGCACACTCACCGCTCGTAACCGACATGGTCGCAAACTTCGACCGCCAAATCGGAGGCCTCCTGTCGTTCTTGCAGAATCGGCCGGGCCCCGCAAACTATCAGGTGGCTTTCACGGGATGCCACGGCGCGCCCCTGCTGCAATCTCCGGTTAAATCGATTGCCGGAGACGAAATGGCTCACTCCATGGACCGGGCTCTCGCCGCGCGCTATGGCGAGCGTCACTTACTGCGCGCCTACCTGTATCCTTTTGCGTACTTGGATACCGAAAAATTGCGCAGTGCCAAAGTGAACCCACGCGAGGCCCGAGAACTTGCGGGGCAAGCGGCCGTGGCCACAGGTAAAGCGAATGCCTATTACACAGCCGATGGCGATTGCTCCCACGCCGGCGAATGGCAGCGGCGCTTGAGTAACAGTTTCCATTCCTCGCGATCCGGCGACCTGATTCTTTCCTATCCGCCAGGCTTCGTCGAGGATTATGGTACCGGCCCCGCCATCTCGTACGGCTCCATCTACAATTACGACGTCCGCGTGCCGCTCATTTTCTTCGGCCCGCAGTTGCTCCCCGGCGTCGTGGATAGCGCTGTGGAATTAGCCGACATTGCGCCCACGCTGTCCCGCGCTGTGGGAATCGCCGAGCCCTCATCCAGCACTGGGCGAGTGTTGACCCAAGCGCTCCCCTTCCTGAAAGACCGCAAGTGAGCGTAGACCTCACGGTCAACTTCTGCGGCATCGAACTTCGCAACCCCGTAATCGCCGCATCCGGAACACTCGCCTACGGCATCGAGTTCGAACGCCTTCTGGACTTAAGTAGTATTGGCGGCCTAGTCACCAAAGGCCTGAGCCGCGACCCCATCGACGGCAATCCGGCCCCTCGCCTTTGGGAAACGGAGGCTGGAATGATGAATTCCGTCGGCCTGCAGAATATCGGCGTGAAGTCCTTCGTCAAAGACAAGCTGCCGAAACTTAGTAGCGTGCCATGTGCTGTATTTTGCAACGTGTTCGGTTACTCCGCCGAAGATTATCTGGAGGTGATTCACGTTCTGAATGACTCATCCGGAATCGCAGCCTATGAATTGAACGTGTCCTGTCCCAACACCAAACACGGCGGAATTTTCTTTTCAAATGATGCCGCCGCTCTAACCGACTTAGTAAGTCGGGTGAAGCGCATCGCCCAGCGCCCGGTGATTGTGAAACTCTCGCCCAACGTAGCCCGGATTGAGCCTCTAGCTTGCGCCGCCGAAGAAGCCGGTGCCGACGCCATCTCGCTCGTGAATACCTTTATCGCTCTCGCCATTGATCCGCGCACGCGGCGTCCCCGAATCGGCGCTGGATTCGGCGGACTCTCCGGACCGGCCATCAAGCCCATTGCGCTTCGGATGGTATACCAAGCCGCCCAGGCGGTCAAACTTCCAGTCATCGGATTGGGGGGAATCGCGACGGGTGAAGATGCCGCCGAATTCCTGATCGCCGGCGCGACCGCCGTGCAAATCGGAACAGCGAGTTTCTGGAATCCCGCCGCCGCCGCCAAGATTGCACAAGACCTGGAACGGTTTTGCGCCGAACAAAACTTGATCGCTGTTAGGCAATTAATCGGGTCGCTAATCCGGTGACCGCTTCGCCCACCTGCCTGGTGAACCTGATTTTGTCTCCCAACAGCTTCCCCTCGTATTCAATTCGGATTATTCCCTCCGAACCAGCCGTTTTGCCCGCAATGTATAATGATTGCTGATTCGCGGTTGCCCGTGGCCCGCCTGTTTAGCTCATGTTCGACAATCTATCTGAAAAGCTCCAGCGGGTCTTCAAAAACCTGCGCGGCGAAGGGCGCCTCACCGCCGAAAATATGGACGCCGCTCTGCGCGAAATCCGCGTGGCGCTCCTTGAAGCCGACGTCAACTTCCGCGTTGTCAAACAACTCATCGAAGCCGTCAAGGTCAAAGCCATGGGCGAGGAAGTGCTCCAGGCCCTTTCTCCTTCGCAGCAGGTCATCGCCATCGTCCGCGACGAGCTGATCAAAGTCCTCGGCAGCCACGAATCCAAGCTCCGCTTCTCCAACGATCCCCCTAGCGTTTTTCTCATCGTCGGCCTGCAAGGGTCCGGCAAAACTACCTCCACAGGCAAGCTCGCTCGCTGGCTGTCGAAGAACGGTCACCGTCCCCTGGTCGTCTCAGTCGACATCTACCGGCCCGCCGCGCGCGAGCAGCTCAACGTCATCGCCAAACAGATCAATATCCCGATTTATTTTGGCGCGCCGGGCGAAGCCTTGCCCGTCGATCTCGCGCGCTCAGCGAAGCTCGAAGCCACCAACAGCGGTCGCGATGTCCTGCTCGTCGATACTGCCGGTCGCCTGCACATCGATGACGATCTGATGGGTGAGCTCCAACAGCTCAAAGAACTTCTCGGCCCCGTCGAAATTCTCTTCGTGGCCGATGCCATGACCGGTCAGGACGCAGTTAAATCCGCCGAGGAATTCCACAAGCGGCTCGGCATCACCGGCGTCATTCTAACCAAGATGGATGGCGACGCTCGCGGCGGCGCGGCCCTCTCCATTCGCCACGTCACCGGTCAGCCGCTCAAGTTCGTCGGCGTCGGCGAAAAGCCCGATGCCTTCGAGCCCTTCTATCCCGACCGCGCAGCCTCGCGCATCCTCGGCATGGGCGATATCCTCTCCTTCATTGAAAAAGCTGAAGAGTTCGTCGATAAGAAGCAAGCCGAGCAGATGCAGCAGAAACTCATGGACAATGAGTTCACGCTGGAAGATTTTCGCAATCAGATCCGGCAGATGCGCAAGATCGGCTCGCTCGATTCCATCCTGAAGATGATGCCGCAAGTCGGCATGCTCAAAGAACTGCAAAACGTCAAAGTGGATGAGGGCGAGATGACGCGCGTCGTGGCCATCATCGACTCCATGACGCCCCGCGAGCGCAACAACCACATGATCATTAATGGCAATCGCCGACGCCGCATTGCGAAGGGCAGTGGCACTAGCGTGCAGGACGTGAACCAGTTGCTCAAACAGTATACCCAGACGCGCAAAATGATGAAGAGTTTCTCCGGCGGAATGCTCGGCGGCATGCTGGGCGGAAAATCCGGCGGCAAAATGGCCGGAAAGCTGGGTAAAATGAAGCTGCCCCCCGGATTTGGTTTCTAAGAGACAAGGAAAGATTATGTTAATGATTCGATTGGCCCGTTTCGGCGCCAAGAAAAAGCCGTTTTACCGAGTAGTTGTAATCGAGAAAGAGCGCGCCCGCGATGGCCGCAACATTGAGGTGGTCGGCAACTATAACCCGCTGGTCCATCCCCCGCGCGTGGTTCTGAATCACGAAAGAATCGAACATTGGACCAAAAACGGCGCGCAGATTTCGGAAACCGTAGCCCGCCTGATCAAGACCAACCCGGCGGTCGCCGCGCAGCCCGCCGTCTAACGAGGCGGCAATGAAAGAATTAGTCGAGAACATCGCTCGGGCGCTGGTCGATCTGCCCGGCGATGTCGTGGTTAATGCCATCGAGGGCGAGCAGGTCACGGTGCTCGAATTGAAGGTCGCCCCCAGCGATCTCGGCAAAGTGATCGGCAAGCAGGGCCGCACCGCGCGTTCCATTCGGACCATTCTCGGTGCCGCCGGCATGAAGCTGAACCGCCGGTTCACGCTCGCCATCAACGAGTGAGCGGCTGGGTCGCCGTCGCCGTTTTAGGGCGCGTGCGCGGGAATCGCGGCGAACTCACGGCCACTGCCCTCAGCAGTAAGCCCGAGCGCTACCAGCGCCTCACCAGCGTCTCCCTGGTTCATCCTTCCACGTCCGAACGCGCCCCCTTTGAAGTAGAAACCGTGTGGACCCATCATGATCATCTCGTCTTCAAGTTCGCCGGCATCGATACCATCTCCGCTGCCGAGCCCCTGCAAGGAAGCGAAGTGCAGATTCCCGCGTCCGAGCGTCTTGCTCTCGATCCCGGCGAGTTTTTTGACTCCGATCTAATCGGCTGTGAAGTATTCGAGCGCCCCTCCGGTGAATCGCTAGGTTTCGTCACCGACCTCGTTGACGGCGGCGGCTCCCAGCTCCTGCAAGTCGGCGATCTCCTCATCCCGTTCGCCACCGCCATTTGCGTCTTGATCGACCCGGCAGGGCACCGCATCGAAGTCGATCTTCCCGAAGGTCTGAAAGAAATCAACCGGTCATGATGTTTCATGTGCTGACCATCTTCCCCGGATTCTTCACCGGTCCGTTTGACCACGGCGTCGTCGCCCGCGCCCGTGAAACCGGCCTGATAAAAATCGTGATCCACAATCTTCGCGACTGGACTCTCGATCGCCATAAAACCGTCGACGACCGGCCTTTCGGGGGCGGGGAAGGCATGCTCCTCAAACCCGAACCGCTGTTCAGCGCCGTCGAAGCTATCTTCCCCGAGCGCGGCCCCTCCCGCCGCACCGTGCTCCTTTCCGCCCAGGGGCCGGTATTCAACCAGGCCGCGGCGCGTCGTCTCGCCGCTTTTGAAGAAGTGCTTCTAATCTGCGGGCGCTACGAAGGCGTCGACGAACGGGTCGCTGAAAACCTGGTAGACGAAGAACTTTCCATCGGCGATTTCGTCCTCAGCGGCGGTGAGCTTGGCGCCGCCGTCGTCGTCGACGTCATCGCCCGGCTCGCCCCCGGCGTCCTCGGAAATGAAGATTCCGCCGTCTTCGAATCGTTCGGTGATGCCGGCCACGAAGCGGGAATGCTCGACTGCCCGCAATACACCCGCCCCGCTGAATTTCGCGGTTTGAGGGTCCCCGATGTCCTACTGAGCGGCAACCACGAAGAGATTCGCCGCTGGCGTAAACAGGCTGCCCGCCTGAAGACTGCACGACTGCGCCCAGATTTGCTAAATTAAAAGATTGCGAGAAGGTTACTAGAAATGACGAATGCGCTGTTAAGCAAGTTTATTCTGAAACACCGGCGGACTGATTTCCCCGAGTTTCGTCCCGGCGACACCATCCGGGTTCACGTCAAAATCAAAGAAGGCGACAAAGAGCGCATTCAGATTTTTGAGGGCACGCTCATCGCCCGCAATAACATTGGCATGGGCGAGACCATCACGGTTCGAAAGGTCAGCTTCAGCCAGGGCGTGGAACGCATCTTCCCGCTGCACGCCAAACTGATCGATCACATCGACATTGTGCGAACCGGCAGAGTTCGGCGCGCCAAGCTTTACTATCTCCGTGGGCTCCGTGGCAAAGCGGCGCGTCTCAAGGAACGCACCTAAACCCCGCCGGTACGTTCGGCATCTTGCGTGGCGGCATTCCTTGTGGCAGCGACTGAGCGTCCCAATTGGAAATGCGAAGGCACGCTAGAACGCGAGCTTCGCGCCCGCGGCTTTGCTGTTATAGCGGGTGCCGACGAAGTGGGCAGGGGGTCGTTATTCGGTTCCGTAGTCGCTGGTGCCGTCATCCTGTCTTCGGATCGCCCCATTCGCGGCCTGAACGACAGCAAGCAACTGACTCCCGAACGCCGCGAGATCCTCTGTGAGCGCATCCAGGAACGGTCGGTAGCTTGGGCTGTGGCTGCCGTCGATGCGGCAACCATCGACCGCATCAACATCTACCAAGCGTCGCGACTCGCCATGAAGCTGGCCGTTACGCGCCTGGGGCGAGCCGCGGACTTCCTTCTGGTCGACGCCGTCCGCCTCGACCTCGACCTCCCGCAGGAGCCTCTCCTGCAAGGCGATGAGCGTTGCCACGTGGTTGCCGCCGCGTCCATTATCGCCAAGGTCTTTCGCGATCGGGCCATGTGTCAGTGGCACGAGATTTATCCGCATTACGGACTCGCCAATCATAAGGGTTATCAAACTCCTGAACATATCCGTGCACTCGATCTGCATGGGCCTTGCCTGATGCACCGCTTTAGTTTCGAGCCAGTTCGGGCGCGCTGCCCCTACCCGCCCGATTTGCATGGCCGCCATGCTCTGTTCGCCGCCGAGGCCCCGGCGTGAATTCGGACGCGCAACCGCAATCCAAGAACTGGTATAGCAGGCTGACTCACCTGCTTTTTGCACTCTTTTGCTTGGAACTGGGCTTATTTCTGCTTATTTACCCTTGGACGCCCAATTGGTCGGCAAATTTATTTTCTAATTTCGCGCCGCAATGGCACCTCTGGTGGCAAAATGCGTACCTGCGAGGCGCCGTCAGCGGGCTCGGCCTCGTGAACGTTTACATCGCCGTCGCCGAAGTCTTCAAACCGTTGCGTTGGCCCAAGCAATAGAAGCGGTGCTTGCAATACGCGCAGTGCCAGGGAGAAATTCGAAAGGCCCGAAAGCATTCTTCCACGAACGAGTGCCGGTTCACGCGGCGGCCCTCCCGTTTGTGGCATTTGGGGCAGGTCACTCGTAAACGAAGATTTGGTTTTCGCGAGACCACCATTTGCGATTTGGTGTATGAATCGAGCTTTTTTTGGAGGTCCGCTATCCGGCTTGCGACGTCGGCTAAATCCGATTTAGCGTAGACGTCCGCGCTTCGGGCGGACATCTGTTTTGTCGGCACCATAATCTAACGGTGCCAAATCTGCCGGGGAATTCTCCGACGAAAACTCTTCCGCGTCACGCGGCATCTGTTTCGGCTTTCCCCCCGAAGACCGTATCAACGCATTGTTCAGTGCGGTGAGCTGGCGAAGAAGTGGTGTTTCCACTTCCGCATCGGGATTTCCAGTTGGCATTCGAAGAGTCCCCTCTCTCCGGAGAAGAAGCGCCCACGCCCAATAGCAGCACAAGCTCACCACTCCCACGGCCGCGTTCAGTTCTGTCCGGAAGTGACCGGGCATAAGATACTCGACCAGAAGTATCAATGCATCCGCCAAAAACAATGTGCCGAAGACAGCGGAATGCACCACAACATTCCGCGTCAAGAGCACTCTGTATTGAGGGAGATACGCCAGCATAATCATGAGGAACACAGCCAGCGCAAACACAATTCCCCGCTCAACAAAAAAAGTGTCGAAAAGCAAGTCGCGTCGCCCACCGCTCGGGACACGCCAGCTGGCTGCCAAACTAAGTGCCGAAACCAAGACGGAGATTGCCATTGCGGCGTACAGCATATAGCGGCTCGCGGTTCGTATGCCTGGATATCCGGCAAAAAAAAGGCCGAAGAGTTCTCTCACCGTTAAGACGTAGAGTGCCCAGAGCGGCGCCGCCGTGCCTACGTAGGTCCAGAAATAAACCAACGAGCCCGTCGGGAAAGCAAACAAAGTTGTGGAACGAACGAGTTCGAAAATGAGATAAGCAAAAAAGATTGGCGTAGTTTTATTGAGCGCGACTCGTTTGACCCGAAAAATGGTTGCCGCAAGTCCCGTCAGGGTTGCGATCGTAACCATCTGCATGGGTGAAGGTGCCATAAGCTCCAACTAAATGCCGATAACGCACACATTCTGCAACTTTATATAGCATATTCCATTTCACTCGCTAATGGAAAAGATCCAATGTTTCTAGTTAATTCAGCGTCGCACGCTAGGTAAACTTTTAAGGCGCGCCCCGTCCTGCGCTTTTCCCACCCGTCTGGCTGACCCGCAGCGTCCTGCGATCCAATTTTGCTATCCGTCAGCGAGGCGCACCCTATGTCACTGCGAGATTTCCGAAAAGCGGGCCATCCGCCGACGCTGCTATCCGCCTTTTTGTACTTCGATATGAGCTTCATGGTGTGGGTCATTCTCGGGCAGCTCGGCCCATATAGGCGAAGCTTATAAGTCATCGGCGACACAGAAAGGCCTGCTACCGCTGTTCCACTGCTCGGAGGGTCTTTTTTTCGGCCCATCCTGGGGTGGATGACGGAGCGGTATGGCGGTCGGCGGACCGGGCTGATCGGTATGAGTGTTACTTTAATTCCTCTGGTCGTCGCGTGGCAATGGGCCGATAGCTTTTCGGCTTTTATCGGTCTGGGTTTGCTGCTGGGCGTGGCGGGTGCGAGTTTCGCGGCGGCGCTTCCCATGGCGAGCGGGTGGTATCCACCGGAGCACCAAGGTCTGGCGATGGGGATTGCCGGAGCGGGGAACTCGGGAACGCTGCTGGCGACTCTCTTCGCCCCGCGCATCGCCCAGGCTCTCGGCTGGCGCAGCGTCTTCGGTATCGCCATGGTCCCGGTGATTGAGGTTTGGATCGTCTTCTTCATGCTGGCCCAGAATGCACCAGGGGAGCGCCCCGTAAAACGATGGGCGGACTACGTCTCTCTTTTCAAAATCGGCGACACCCTTTGGTTCTGCATGATTTACAGCCTGACGTTCGGCGGGTTTGTCGGTCTGGCGAGCTACCTTTCTATTTTTTTCCACGACCCATACGGTCTGACCAAAGTTCACTCAGGGGACTTCACGCCTTTCGTGGTGCTGTTTGGAAGTTTTCTCTGGCCTGTGGGCGGATTGGGGTCCGACAAGCTGGGCGGCTACCGAATGCTAATTGTGCTGTTCGCAGTGGCCGGGCTATGTTTGGGGGGCGTGGCCACTATGCCGCCGGCGCCGGTCGCCTTGGGCCTCCTGGCGCTTGGAATGGGAATGCTCGGAATGGGCAATGGGTCGGTGTTCCAGTTGGTGCCGCAACGATTTCCCGATCGGGTCGGTATCCTAACCGGCCTGGTGGGTGCGGCTGGCGGCTTCGGCGGATTTCTGCGCCTTCGCTGCTCGGGATCGTGAAAGACAAGACGGGCAGCTTCGGGACGGCTTTGCCACTCTCATGGCGCTCATATTCTCGGGCGCGGGGCGCTGCTATGGCTAAAGGGCTATTGGTCGCGAACGTGGCCGCGCGCCGCCGCGTTAAGAGCCGGTCTGCTGATCGGGTCGCCGAAGGAACCGTCTGACGCTTATGTCTCAGCGTAGCGCGGCGGCCCCGGCTGTCGCCTGCGAAACCCATTGCCCGTACTGCGCCTTGCAGTGTGGTATGAATCTGTAGAACTCGGAGGCCGCACCACGGTCGCCAAGCGCGACTTTCCGACCAATCGGGGAGGCCTCTGCCAAAAGGGATGGACGGCGGCCGAGCTTCTGGACCATTCCGAGCGGCTAACTTACCCCCTAATTCGCGAGGGCCGAGGACAGCCTCTGCGACGGGCTTCGTGGGACGAAGCAATGGATCGCGTGGTGGCTGAAATCTCTTCCGCGAGAAATAAGTACGGGAGCGATGCGGTGGGAGTTTTCGGCGGGGGCGGTCTTACCAACGAGGCAGCTTATCTGCTGGGCAAAATTACTCGCGTGGCGCTGCGAAGCTGGCAGATCGACTACAACGGGCGGTTCTGCATGGCCTCGGCGGCAGCGGCTTCCATCAAAGCGTTCGGCGTGGATCGCGGGCTCCCGTCCCCGCTGGTAGACATTCCAAAAGCTGAAGCGATCCTTTTGATTGGCAGTAACATGGCCGAGACCATGCCCCCGATCATGCAGTATTTCGATGAGCAGAAGCGCAATGGAGGGTCTCTCATCGTGGTCGACCCCGCGCCACTCCGACGGCCGCAGCCGCGACGCTCCATTTGCAGATTTCGCCTGGCACCGATGCGGCGCTCGCGAGTGGCTTGTTGAACGTCGCGATTAAAGAGGGGTATATCGATCAGGAATTTATCGATGAGCGGACTAGCGGATTCGATGTCGTATGATTTTTGACATCGGGGCGCCTTCCGAGAAAGTGACGCTGAAAGAACTCCCCGTCGACGCCCAGGTGTGCAACTGCACCGGCGTGAGCAATGGCGCGATCGTGAACTGTGTCAAGAGCGGGAAGCGAAGCACCAAGGTCGTGATGGACGCGACGCGCGCGGGGATGGGCTGCGGATCGTGCAAGAGCCTGGTGGCCGAAATCATCGAATGGGCCGCGGGCGGGCAGATAGAAGAAGATCCTTCGATGCATTACTATGTTCCTGGAGTTCCACTCGCCAAGCCGGAGCTGATTCTGGCGTGCCGCGAGAAGAATCTGAAGTCGGTATCGGCGGTTTTTGCGGAGCTTGCGGGAGGGAAAGAAGATCCGGCGAGTAAGCCAGGATTGGCAACTCTGCTGGCCACCATTTGGCCCAATGCCCTCGGGCCACGCTTACGGGAAGCGCGATCGCACCTGCAAGAGCTGCATTGGAACGGAATTTTGCCGGTTTGGCGTGGGGGACAGCACCACGCTAGCGATCAGGATCGAACAATATTTTCAAGGATTAGATAGCCCTGGGAAGCTGAAGCTGGCGATGGCGGGATTTCCCCGGAACTGTTCCGAAGCGATGGTGAAAGATGTCGGTGCCGTGGCAATTGAGGGCGGACATTGGGAGATCTACATCGGCGGGGCGGCGGGAGCGCATGTGCGGAAAGGCGACTTACTCTGCGTGGTGAACGGTCACGATGAGGTGTTACAGCGCATCGCTATTTTTATTCAATACTATCGCGAGAACGCCAAGTATCTGGAGCGCACATACGGATTTGTGGAGCGCGTCGGGATCGCAAAGATACGGGCGGTGGTGGTGAGGATAGCGAGGGTATTGTCGAGCGGCATCAAACTGAATACTTTGGCCTCCCCGGGTGCCCAAGAGTGCACCGCAACCATTGGCGCGACCATTGGAGGCATCGTCAGGATGATCAAGATCTCAAGAATCAAGAACAGCCGATCGCCTATCGGTTGCCGCGGCGACGGCGGCGACAACAACCCGGCAACGAGCGTCGTTCGGTAAACGGCACTTAAGAGCACAGGCTGCCAGGAGTGCGGAAAGTGAGTGTCCAGTTCGAATGGAACTAAGGTGTCGAAGCCTCATCCGGCTCCTTCGGTGCAAACCGCTCCGTATGCGCCTTGTGCGCGTGATGGTGGATATCCCCAATATTCAATCCCGTCAACGCTACCGCAATCGCTCCACCGATCAGCGGCGGCACGGTCAGCACCACATACACAATCAGTGAAAAGCTCTTCGCATCGGGCCGCTCGGCGTTCAGCCACTCCAGCGCTTTCGCGCAGAAATATTGGAACGATCCGATATTCGCTGGCGCATTCGGAATCATTGTCCCCAGCCGGATCACGATCAACACCACCCCCGCGGCGCGCATTGAGAAATCGAAATTTGCCGCGTGGAATAACGCCCACACCGCAACCACCTGCAAAAATAGATAAAGCACGCTTATCCAGAACGCCGCCATCAGCGTGCGAAAGTTGCCCAGTCGATGGATCTCATGCAGCACGTGGACGAACTTCGCCGCCCACGGGCGCTCCGAGATGTAGGAGTGTGCATGCTCGCGGCGAAACAGGACAAACATGAAAAGGAGCGAGAGCGAAAGCACTGCCACTCCCAGCAGCCAGGCGCCCCGGGTGAGCCAGGGTTCGATGGTGTTCATGTCCGCTGTCACTAGAAAAAATCCGATGACCATCCAGATGCCGTCCATAATGCGTTCGATCGCGGCCGACGTAAGCGCTAGAGAAAGCGGAACGTCGGTCCAGTACGTCAGCAGATAGCACCGGATAATCTCGCCTGCTTTCGCCGGCAGAACGTCATTCCCAAACAGCCCGATGTACACAGCCTGAATGCACGCCCACAAGGGTGGATTTTCGGCCGGACTCAGCAGCGTCTGCCAGCGCCACGCGTCCACGACGTAGACCAGCAGCTCAAGCCCGATCGCCAGCGTTACCCATCCCCACCCCAGCGCCTGCACGTCGTGCCCAAACTGCACAAATGGGAACCTTCTGAACACCGCCACCAAGCTGGCCGTCGCGACGCCATAACTCAAGGCGGGAACTGCCCACTTCGGAAGCTTAAATTTGCGGGTGGTCGCTGGCAACAGCCTTATCATAGCTGTTACGCTCGGCTATTCTGGAAGATGATGATCCTCCCTCTTGCGCTTCTAATGACCGCACCGCTGGTTCCACGCACTGCGATTGACTTCCGCCAGCCCCAGGTCGCGGCTTCGGACAAAATGGTCGCGGTTACCTTCGGATCGCGGAATTCAATTTTCTTTACGGCATCGCGGGATCAGGGCAAGACCTTCACGTCGCCTCGCAAAGTCGCCGAGCCGGGCGCACTTGCACTCGGAATGCATCGCGGCCCGCGGATTGCCATTACACCGCTGGCAGTCGTGATCACTGCCGTCGCCGGAGCGCAGGGCAAGGGGATGGACGGCGACCTGCTCGCCTTCCGCTCCACCGACAGCGGCGTTAGTTGGTCCGCCGGCACCGCTGTCAATGACGTTCCCGGTTCCGCGCGTGAGGGCCTGCACGCCATGGCCTCCAACGCGAACGGTTTGCTCTATGCCGCATGGCTCGACCTTCGCTCCAAGGGAACGCACCTCTACGGCGCATCCTCCACCGATGGCGGCCTTACCTGGTCGAAGAACGTGCTTGTTTACGAATCGCCAAGCGGGTCGATCTGCCAGTGCTGCCATCCCAGCTTGGCGGTTGCACCTAATGGTGAAATCTACGCGATGTGGCGCAATGAAATCGATGGCTTCCGTGATATGTATTTCGCATCGTCGACCGACGGCGGCAAGACGTTCGGCAAAGCCGCCAAGATTGGCGCGGGCACTTGGAAGCTGAATGCCTGTCCCATGGATGGCGGCGGCATCGCGATAACGCCGGATAACAAAGTTGTTTCAGCTTGGCGTCGTGAAAGCAGCATCTATCTCGCCCAGGGCGAGGAGGTGGAGCACCTAATGGAAGAAGGCAAAAATGCCGCCATTGCCGCCACCTCCCAAGGCGTCTTCGCAATATGGCAAACCCAGATCGGCCTCCGCGCGCGAATCCCCGGGAATAAAGATCCGTTTATCGTCGATACCGAAGGCGAGTACCCGCAGTTGGCGGCGCTTCCCAATGGGTCAGTTCTGGCGACCTGGGAACGCAAGGGAGTCATTCAATTCCGTATACTGCCTTAGCGAATGATTCTTCTGTTCCTGACGCTAGCGGCCATCGCGTTTCTCTTATTTCTAATTCTCGTCGTTAAACTGCACGCGTTTCTGGCGCTTCTGTTGACCAGCATGGCGCTCGGCCTCGCCGCCGGCATGCCGGGCGTCGCCGTCTTGAAATCTATTCAAAGTGGCTTCGGGGAAGCACTCGGATTCATCGCCGTGGTCCTCGGCCTCGGAGCCATGATCGGCGGCTACCTCGAACACTCCGGCGGCGGACGCGTCCTCGCTGACTGGCTTCTAAATAAGTTCGGACGCGAGCGCGCCGCGTGGGCCATGCTGGTCGCCGCGCTCCTCGTTGGCCTGCCCATCTTCTTCGAGGTCGGCTTCATCATTCTGGTTCCGCTGGTCTGGAACCTCGCGCGTGAAACGAAGCGCTCTTTGCTTTTTTACGGCTTGCCGATGGCCGCCGCTCTTACCGTCACGCACGCCTTGGTGCCTCCGCATCCGGCACCCGCCGCCGCCGCTCAACTCCTCGGCGCCGATCTCGGCCGCGCTATTCTCTTCGGAGCGGCTCTATCCGTTCCCATTTCGATCCTCGGAGGCATCGTATACGGCGGCTGGATCGCGCGCCGTCTTTATATCCCAGTCCTCGAGATGGCCCCGAATCTGTCTGACATCCCGCTTGCCCAACATAGCGCCCCGCCCGTCGCACTGGTGTTAGCGCTGCTCCTGCTGCCGGTGGCGCTCATCGTCGCCGCCACCGTCACCGGCCCGCACAACGCTTCACTCCAGTTTCTGGGTCATCCGTTCACCGCGCTGTCCGTGACGTTGTTCGGTTGCATGATCTTCTTCGGATGGCGTCGCGGCCTGAACCGCGGGCAGTTGTTAAAGCTGGCCACCCAGTCGCTCGCCCCCATCGCGTCGCTGCTGCTGATCATGGGCGCGGGTGGCGCGTTCAAGCAGATCATTGTCGATACGGGCGTCGGCGCCTACGCCGGCAAACTCCTGGCCGCTTCGGCCGTCTCGCCGCTGCTTGTGGCATATCTAGTGGCCGCTGGCATGCGCGCGGCTCAGGGATCGGCGACGGTCGCCATCATCACCGCCGCGGGAATCATCGCGCCATTAATGAAGAACCTGACCGGCGTGCATCCCGAGATGATCTTCCTCGCCGTCTGCTGCGGCGGCACCATGCTCTCGCACGTCAACGACGCGGGCTTCTGGATGGTCAATCAATATTTCGGAATGACCGTTCCGCAGACGCTCAAAAGCTGGACCGCAATGAAGATCGTGACATCCGTGACGGGAATTTCGATCGTGATGTTGGTCCAGCTATTCCTTTAAGCGCTTGCGCCCGTAACCATGGGCTCGTCGTAGCTCCCGCCGTAGATGCTCGGAACATGAGCGTTCATCGCGCGCAGATAGGAGCTGAGCTGCCCGCGGTGGTGGATCGAGTGCTTCGCCCAGAAGTCGATATAGAGAACCACGGGCAGTTTCATAATTCCGAAGAAGTCGACGGGAGTGGCAAGCTGCTCGCCAGTCATGGCCTTCACCTTCGCGATCGCCGCCGTGTAGCCGCTTTCATAATAGGCAAGCATCTCAACGGGCGTCGCTGGGGCCGGACCCGGGTCGCCGCTGCCAAAGTTAAGATTGGCAATTCCTTCGCCGAACCAGACCTCGCCGGTGACCATGTGCCACATGAGATCGCTCGCCGGGCGGCCATTGTCGCCTAGCTTGAAGTCCATCTTGTCAGCTGGCACCGCCGCCAGCACTTTCTTGGTTGTTTCGAATTCGGTATCCAGGGAGGTGGTGAAAAACATCGCCATGCCCTTGGCTTGCTCAGGTGTGAAATTCATGATCGGATTGTATCGCTAAGCTGCCCAAAAATCTCGGCAAACTGCTCCAGCGGAATCCGCTCCGCCCGCGCGCCTGCTAGTGGCAGGCTCTCCACTCTTTGGCGGTCGTAACTTTCCACCAGATTATTGCGGAGGGTCTTGCGCTTGTACTGGAAGCAGCGGGAGAGAAAATTCAGAAACCCATCGAGATCGGCAACGCCCCAGCTATCGGGGCGCGGCGTCAATCGGATCACTGCCGAGTCTACTTTAGGCGGCGGACGAAACGCTCCCGGTTTCACTTCGAACAGAATCTCGGCATGAGCGAAAAGCTGCGTGGCTACGGAGAAATACCCATAGTCGCGGCTTCCGGGAACCGCTGCCACGCGCTGCGCAACTTCCTTCTGGATTAGAAAAACCGCGCGCCGCCGCCGCTGCACCACGCGCTCGATGATGGCCGTCGCAAGGTAGTAAGGGAGGTTGCCAACGATGGAGCATTCTGGCCATCGCCCCCAGTCCGTATCAAGTGCATCGCCGCGAATCAGTTCGACCTCGGGGAACCTTGCGGCCACCATGTCAGCCAAGGCGGGATCGAGTTCGACGGCTGCCACATGGTCTGCATGCGCCAACAGCCGCCCGGTCAATGCGCCTTGTCCCGGACCAATCTCGACGACGCACCCGCAGTGCTCGCCGCAAGCCGCGACGGCAATGCGCTCTAAAGTTTTCGTGTCCCTGAGGAAGTGCTGACCGAGCTTCTGCCGCACGGTCAGCCGCGGACGTTGATCCGATGGAAGGTCAACAGCACCTTGCCTGAGATCGGCTGGCCAAAAGCCGTCGCTGGATTGAAGCTCGTAAATAGAATCATCTTGCCGATCTGCTTCAGCTCATCCCGCGACACGTTACGATTCGGAATGGCGTAGTCGGAAACGATGCCGCGCTCGTCGATGGTCAACTCCACCACCAGATCGCTGCCGCTGAATCCGAATGGCGAAAGATCGTCCACGCTCACCTGGGTATACAACCCGCTTGGCGTGTCATTCCGGAAGTTGCGAGGGGATGGAAACGCGAGCGTATCCACCAAAGCCACAAAAAGCACCACGGACATCAGCAAACCACCTGCCGCTGGAACGGCCAGAGGCCGCATCAAATCGCGCATCCGCAGCTTAGTGCGCACCAGCCAAGCTTCCACAAACCCCGGCCAGAAAATAGGTCTGGTCCGCGCCATCTCGCGAGATGCGATGACACGCAGCTGCAAATGCAAGTCGCGCGGGGCCGGCACGCGAGGCAGACCGCGCAGTTCGTCGCACACCCGCATCAAGTCGACCGAATATTGATGGCAATCCCGGCAGCCCGCCAAGTGTAGCGACACTAATTGCGATTCGCTCTCATTCAGCGCTTCATCGAGGAACGGAGATAACGACTGTTGTACTCGTTCGCAGCTCATAGTAATCACTTGGCCGGTCCAGGTACCCAGTTCAGGGCCGGTCCCGGATTCAACCGTCCCAGTAACTCCTCGCGCAACGCCTCCCGGCCGCGCATGATTCTTGACTTCACCGTCCCAATCGAAATCTGCAAGACGGCAGCGATTTCGTCGTAGCTCAAATCTTCCATGTCGCGCAAAACCACAGCCGCGCGAAAGTTGGGGTTGATGGCCGCCAGAGCATCTTCGATCAGCATGTGCTTCTCGCGGTCGAACGTGTGATCGAATGGCGAGCGGCTGGGGTCGACGATGGGCCGCTCCCGAACCGCGGCCTCTCCTGATTCCTCATTGAGGCCAACCTCATTTCGCGTATGGCGGAAAACCCATCTCTTTCGGTTATGGACTTCGTTGACCGCGATCCTATAGACCCAGGTGCGCAAGCTGCTTTGACCACGAAACTGAGCAATACTGCGGAACACCTTCAAAAAGACTTCTTGCGAGACGTCGCCAGCGTCGCGGGAATTGTCGAGCAGCCTCGCGGCCAGATTATAAACCGGCTGCTGGAACCGGTCGATCAGAGTTTCATAAGCTGTTTCTTCACCGGCGAGAAGTCCCTCGACGAGCCGAATATCTTCGAGTAATACTGCGGCTTCACGCGGGATGCTTTGATGAAGATTGAGTGTCAGGGAACCGCCCATATGCGTCTCAGGCCGCTTTCACGCTACCACAAGAGACACCGGGACCTGGCGGAAAGTTCCTCACTTCACAGCGCAAACTCAATCCCCTGCGCCAAAGGAAGATCCAATGACCAGTTGATGGTATTGGTCTGACGGCGCATATAAGCCTTCCAGGAATCGCTCCCGGCTTCGCGTCCGCCGCCGGTGTCTTTTTCGCCGCCGAAGGCTCCGCCGATCTCAGCCCCGCTGGTGCCGATGTTGATGTTGGCGATGCCGCAATCGCTTCCGCGATGACTCAAGAACGTCTCCGCTGAGATCATATTCGTCGTGAACATCGCCGATGAAAGTCCCTGCGGCACGTTATTGTGCCAGTGCAGGGCTTCTTCCAGCCTCTCGAATTCGATCAGGTAAAGGATGGGGGCGAAGATCTCCTCGCGCAAGATGGACATCTTCGGATGCGCGCGAACCAGCGTCGGTTCGGCAAAACAACCGCCAATCGCATTGCCGCCATAGAGAACTTCACCGCCTTCGGCGCGCACACGATCGAGACCTCGCAGCATTGCTTCCACGGCTTGCGGACTTACAAGCGGTCCCATCAGTGTCTCGGGTTCCATGGGGTTCCCGATCCGCACTTGCCCATAGGCTGTTTTCAGTGATTCGATGACTTGCCCGGCGATGCCCTTCTGCAGAAATACGCGGCGAGTGCTGGTGCAACGCTGGCCGGCGGTGCCGACCGCGCCGAAGACGATCGCCCGCAGCGCGAGATCCAAATTCGCGTCGTCCATCACGATTAGGCCGTTATTGCCGCCAAGTTCGAGAATGGTGCGGCCCAGACGCTTGCCAACCACTTCTGCTGCGTGACGGCCCACCGCCGATGAACCCGTGAAACTAACCAGAGACACCCGCGGATCGGCCAGCATCGCCTCGCCCACAACTTCATTCGCGCCGATGATCACGCTGAATACTCCGCCGAACCCGTGCCGGCTGAGCACCCGGTCGCAGATCACCTGCACTGCTAGCGCGCACAGAGGCGTTTTCGGCGAAGGCTTCCAAACTACCGTGTCGCCGCAGACCGCCGCGAGCATGGCGTTCCACGCCCACACCGCCACCGGGAAATTAAACGCGCTGATCACCCCAACCACTCCGAGCGGGTGCCACTGTTCGTACATCCGGTGGCCGGGGCGCTCACTATGCATGGTGTTGCCGTAGAGCTGGCGCGAAAGACCCACGGCGAAATCGGCGATGTCGATCATCTCCTGCACTTCGCCTTCTCCCTCCGCCCGAATTTTTCCCATCTCTAACGTTACGAGCGCGCCTAAATCGGATTTGTGCTCGCGTAGTTCGTTACCAATCTGCCGGACGATCTCGCCACGGCGCGGTGCGGGCAGAATGCGCCAACGAGTAAAGGTCTCGGACGCCCGGTCGATGGTTGCGTCGTATTCAGCTCGGGTGGCCATGCGCACCCGACCGAGTTCGGCTCCATCGGATGGGTTGAGTGAAACAAGCTCGCCCGCGGGGTAGTTTGCGACGCCCAACCGTATTAACAATTCCGAAGATTGCATGTAGTTTCCTGAGTCTCTTTTCTTTGCGACAGCAATGAGAATGCTTTTGCTCCGATGGCGAAGTACCGCCCGGCGTCTTCAGCCGCAATGCGCATTCGTTCAACAATGCCCGCCTGGAATTTCGCGTCGTGCCATTCCAGGAAACCATGCCGTTCGCTAATTCGCAATGCCGTCGCTCTTGTGGTGGCGCCATGTTTCTTCGCGTCGCGGATATGCAACGGGTCGGCAATGATTCCGGTTTCCGTAGCAGCGACCGCCGTCTGGATCAGAAGCTCCGGATCGCATGGCAACAAGGGCGCGAGCGTGGCGAAGGTTTCAATTCCCGCCAAGCGAAGCTGTCTAACGGTGTCGAAGCGCTCTTCGATGGTTGCGCAATGGGGCTCGTACTTGCGGCGAATGTGATCGCGATTGGTGGTTATTGAGAAGCTGACTCGCAGGGTGGTGCGCTTAGCGAGGTTCTGGAGCCTGCGCATGTCGCGCAAGATTAGCGGACCCCTGGTTTGAATCGCGAACACACTAGGCGGATTTTGTGCCAGCGCATCGAGAATCCCAGGCATCAGACATCCTTCCTTCTCGGCCGGTTGATACGGATCAACCAATGGCGAACAGTAAATAACTTCACTACCGCGAATCGCGTTAAACAGTAGCGGCGCGGCGTTGCTCTTAAATGTGGTGAACTCGCCCCAGTGCTGCCAGTCCGCCGGTTTCAGCCCGCCATAAAAACCAAGGGTCGGCACATAGCAGTAGGAGCATCCGTAGGTGCAGTTTCGGGCGGGCGTGAGTGAATGCGTAAACCCGGCTTGCGCGATGAAGCCGCGAGTAACGGAAAGGATACTGCGAGCTTTCGCAAAATGAAAGGCCGTCGGCACGGGAACTCATCAAAGCGCGAGTTGTTCGCGGGAGTAGTGCAGGCAGATCTCATTGTTCTCTTCAGTCAGCCGCCTGCGCGCGGTTTCAGACTGATAACCGACTCGCGGAAGCTTTTCGAGGCGGCCTGATTCGTTGCGGACCATAGCCATGGTCTTCGCCAAATAGAGTCCGCTGCGGTCTGGAAACGTCACCCAGTATTTTTCGGTCAAACACGGAATCTGAAGTGGATCGCGCGTGATCATTTCAAGGGTAAAGCGTGTTTTGGGTCGAGCCTCGCGAACGACCGCTACCATCTTCTTCAGGTCGAGCATCCCCTCGCCGAAGGGCACCTCGGATAGAAGAAAACCCTCGGGATACTCCTCCACCGCCATATCCTTCAGGTGCGTGGATACGGCATAGGGAGCAAGCGCTTCAACCACGGCCATGGGATCGTCGAGCAGTGACATATTGTTCCCAAAGTCGAGGCAGGAGCCGAGGTATTCACTCGAGTGTGTTTTCAGGATTGGAACGATTTCGTCGAGCGTCCAATCTTTGTGGTTTTCAAGAGCGATCGGTATCTTGTGCTTTTCGGCGATTGGAACGGCGCGCTTGATGGCGTCGATGCTGGTGGTGACAAACTGCTGCCAGTCGCTTAAGCTCTTAAAGTTTTCATAACGCCGTCCACTGAGACCGGCAACCCGCACAGCCAGCGCACCTACGGACCTCGCTGCCGCCAGGTTTTTTTCGAACAGCAGCGCATCCACCGCGGATTTCGGTAACGAGGCCATGGTCTCGATATACATGCCCAAGGTCTCGGCGCGGTCTTTCAGTTTCCGTAAATCCGCCGACTCGAGCGAATTCAGGTTAGCCTGAATCCCGCCTGCCCCCAACGCATGAGCGTGTTCCAGGAATTCGTTGGCGTCATTCGGTATCTTGACGCCGATATATGAAGTGGTCGCGATGCCCATGCGGCTGGCGGGCGGAGTTCCGGTGAATTTTTGATCGCCGCGAGCCGCAGCGGCGATTGCCAGCGTGGACGCGAAGAAACCTCGCCGGCTCAAATTCTTACAACTTGGAGCGTCTGAAATCACGCCGCAATTGTATCAGGGCGAGGGCGCATAAAAGTTTATCCTTGGGCTGTAAACATCTGTGATATGAATGTTACTTCAATGCTTATCCGTGAAAAACGTTCAATCTCGTTCGGAAACTAAGTCCCAGCTGAAAGCCCACAACAGCGCCCGCGTGGAAACAAAACCGGCCGGCCTTACTTTAGTACGCGGAGCCAGCCAGCTGGTGACGCTCCGTGGCCCTCCCGGTCCGCGTCGCGGGCTCGACCTCCGGGAACTTCACGTGATCCGGGATGGAGCGGTGTTGATCCGCAACGGCATAATCGAAGAAGTCGGTCCGACGCGCCGCCTGGAGAACATGAGCTCAGTCCGGGGAGCCCATGAGGTGGACGCATCGGGTCGCGTGGTGATGCCGGCATTCGTCGATTCTCAGACGTCCATCGTCTCGCTGGATCGAGTCAATTCTGAAATCTCCGACAACGGCATTCAAAATCTGGAAGGCGTTTCAATTCGGCGTCTAAATTCTCAGGCGGAGCGCATCACCCACTCAATGGCCCGACACGGCACGGGATCCATCCAATCCTACGTTGAGGAAAGTGTTGGAGATGCCGCCGCAATTAAGATTTTGCGCGGGCAGAAGTTTTTGGATGGCCGGCCGGTTCAGATCGTTTCGGCTCTCTTTGCCACCTCTCTAGATAAAGACATACTCACTCAGGTGCACGAACGCAAGTTGGCCAGTATTGTGGAGTTACTTTGCGATGCTGCCGGGTGCGCCAAGGAGCCCGCGCGAGTCTATTTGAGCGGCGCTCGCGCGCTGGGCTATCTGATCAAGGTTCAAGGCGATCCGCTCGGTTCCGACCATGCCGTTTCTCTCGCGCTGGAAGTGAAAGCACACGCAGTTTCTCATCTATATTCGCTCAGCGCCTCTCGCATCTTGGAGCTTGCGAAGTCTAGTGTCATCGCGACGCTTCTGCCTGGAGTTCATTTCCAGAACGGGAACCCCTACGATCCGGGCCGCGCTTTGGTCGATGCAGGTGGCGCAATTGCGCTCGCATCCGGCTCCCATCCCGAATCCAATCCGAGTCTGAATATGCAGCGGATCATTGGGCTCGCAACCCGGCATCTCGGCCTGACCGCGGAAGAGGCGATTTCCGCCGCTACCATCAACGGGGCCCATGCCACCGGCCTGAATGGAAATTGCGGATCTATCGAACCCGGCAAGAACGCAGACTTAATCATCCTGAATGTAACCGACTATCGCGAGCTATCGACCCGGTTGGGCACCAATAATGTCTACATGACCATTCTGCGTGGCCTCGAGACCTATCGGGAGGGAGCCATCAGGGTTTCTGGCGCCGTGAAGAATTGAGCGTCACGCAGATTGTGGAGTGCGTCCCGAATTTTTCAGAGGGGCGCGACTCGGGCACTGTGGACGAGATCGTGCTTTCTATCGCGAATGTCGGGGGCGCCGCCTTCCTGGACCGCACCTCAGATTTTGATCATCACCGCACCGTGATTACCTTCGCGGGGTCTCCGGGCACGGTCGAAGAGGCCGCTTTCCAAGCCGTGGCGGCGGCAGTTCGGTGTATCGATTTACGGGAACATGCGGGCGTTCATCCACGGATAGGAGTTGCCGACGTAGTGCCGTTCGTTCCAGTGCGCGGCATCTCGCTGGCTGAATGCGCGGGGATGGCGGAGCGGCTGGCGCTTAAGATCTGGACGCGTCTGCAGGTTCCGGTTTATCTCTATGAAGCCGCGGCCCGCCGGCCCGAGTGCCGGCGCCTGGAGAATATTCGCAAGTTCGCATCCTCCCTCCCTCCGGATGTGGGCGAAGGCCGGCATGCCACAGCGGGCGCGGTGGTTGTGGGGGCGCGACCGTTTTTGATCGCGTGGAATATCCAACTCGCGACTGCGGACATCACAATTGCCCGCCGCATCGCGCGTGAAATTCGCGAGTCGTCGGGCGGGTTGCAATGCGTAAAGGCCATGGGACTTGAACTGGTCTCGCGCGGTATCACTCAGGTTGCGATCAACCTAACGGATTTTGAGCGCACTCCTCTTCACATGGTTTTTGAGATGGTGAAAAGGCGCGCGGAAGCCTCTGGTGTTCATTTAATTGGGAGCGAGTTGATTGGCCTGATTCCGGAACGGGCGCTCGCGCCATCCGCCGACCACGATCTTCAATGGCAAAATTTGACAGAGGAGTCGGTGCTCGAGAACCGGCTGCGTGCTGTCGGCCAGTTAGAATAGTAGTTTCGTGCTTGTTTCTCTTTCCGCACCCCTGACCCGACCAGCTTGGCTGCGCGCACCCGCGCCGGTCGGCGACAACTATCGCGATCTGAAATCTTTAATCTCGCGCCTGAAGCTGCACACTGTCTGCGAGAGTGCGGCGTGCCCCAACGTGGGTGAGTGCTGGAATCGGCGTACCGCAACCTTTATGATTCTCGGCAACGTGTGCACGCGGCGTTGCGGATTCTGCGCGGTGCAAAAAGGCGCGCCGTTGCCTGTCGATTTCGATGAGCCGAACCGCGTCGCCGAGGCGGTGGAAGCGATGGGCCTCACTTACGCGGTGGTTACGAGCGTAAACCGCGACGACCGGAAAGACGGCGGCGCATCGCTCTTTGCAGACACAATCGAAGCTATCCGAAGGCGCGTGCCGGGCTGCAAAGTTGAAGTGTTGGTGCCAGATTTTCAGGGGAATCACGCAGCTATGGAGACGGTGATGCGCGCTTGTCCCGACGTGCTCAACCACAATACCGAGACTGTGCCGCGGCTTTATCGACAGGTTCGTCTGGGCGCGCGTTATGAGCGATCGCTCGACATGCTGGAGTACGCGAAGAGCTTGTCGACGGCGACTCCGACGAAATCCGGACTCATGCTTGGGCTTGGCGAGACGGTTGACGAAGTCCTCG
>JANYJA010000236.1 GCA_025358575.1 Terriglobia bacterium | reverse complement strand
CCCAGTGCCGGATTACAGCGCCGACTTACGTGTGGATTTGCGCGGCGTGCGTATCGGTCTGGACGAGCGCTTTGCGTTCGATGGCGTGGACGAAGCAACTTGCGCTTCATTGCGCGAGGCCATCCACGTACTCGTGGAGCTTGGCGCTGAGATCGTCGCCATAAATTTTCCACCCGTCGAAGGGATGGTTGCTGACTGGTTTCCGATGTGCGCCGTGCAAACCGCACTTGCACACGCGGAGACCTATCCAAGTCGAAAAGCAGAGTATGGCGATGCTTTGGCGAGCCTTATCGAACTCGGTCGAGGAATGTCAGCCACCGACTTTCAGGCTGTGATACTTCGACGTTTGGCCTTTGCTGGGCGCGTCGACACGGCTTTGTCAGACGTGGACATGTTAGTCCTGCCGGTCATGACGTTCAGCGAGGCGACTTTGGATCGTATGGCGATCCTCGACGACGCGCTCATCATGGGAGTTCATCGATTCACCTGCGCTTTCACCATGAGTGGCCATCCGGCGATTACCTTGCCATGCGGGTTTACGGCGGCGGGGACGCCTCTAACCTTTCAATTCGTCGGGCAAAAATTTGCCGAAGCTGCGTTGCTCGGTGTCGCACACGCCTACCAGCACGCAACAGCCTGGCACCGCCGGCACCCAGACCTGTAAAGAAGGACGACGATGCACCTGTCAGTCGTCATGGCGAAATTAGTCGACAGGTGCGCAATTTCGATTGTTTCCGTAGTCGCGAGCATCAGCCGAAGTGGTTCGTCGAGCAGCGCAACCCTTTTTGGCTAACACAGCACTGAGCCCACTCGTTTAAATTCAAAAGAGGACCACTAATCCAATGACAACTATCAACACTACTGACGGGACGTGCACTCCCAACGATCTCGGATTCACGCTCATTCACGAGCACCTGACATTCGGCTTTGCCGGTTGTGAGCTCGACAACGCCAGCTTCGACCGAAAAAAGGAGCTCCGGCGTGCGATAGATAACTTGAAGGAGCTGAAGGATCTGGGTGTCCACTCATTCGTCGATCCGTGTCCAATGGATACGGGCCGGGATCCGGTGTTTGCCGCCGAAGTGGCGGATAAATCGGATATGCGGATCATCGTCGCGACAGGTTTGCATACCGACGTCATCGGGATGCCCCCCTACTTTCAAGTAATGTCTGTCGACGACATCGCTGAACTCTATGTCCGCGAGCTGACCGACGGGATCGGAACCACCGGCGTTCGAGCGGGGATCATCAAGACCGCCACCGGGGGTATCCCTGGTGTTACAAAAACCAGCGACAAAATTAGTAGCAACGAGGAAAGATGCCTTCGCGCGGCAGCCAAAGCGCATAAGGCGACTGGCGCGCCGATTCTCTGTCATAACGACGAGACAAGTCCGCTCGGTCGCGAGACACTGGACATCTTCGCGGATGAAGGTGTCGACTTTAACCGAGTGCTGATCAGTCACGCGTGCGGCGTCGGCGACATGCGTTACTACTTCGAGATCCTGGAGCGTGGGGCCTGGCTCGCGTTTGACCGGTTCGGTGTGGAAACGATCGCTTCCGACAAGATGCGACTTGCTTCGTTGTTCGGGCTCATTGCCGTTGGTCACGACCGTATCATGCTCTCCAGCGATTACGTGAATTGCTGGGTCGGGCGCGTGACCGGGGGGTTGGATCTGATCAAGGCGTGTCCGAATTGGTCTCAATCTCATGTCATGAAGAACATCCTGCCGCGCTTGCGCGAGGGTGGCGTCGCCGACCAGTCCATTCAAACGATGATGGTGGATAACCCGAGGAGTTACTTCGGCGGGATTAGTGCCACCAATTAGCGGTAGATCGGCTGTTGTTGGATTGCGGTTCACCTAAGGTTGGCCGCTGCCCAGCTTCGGTTCACCGGATAGCGCGCGAAGCTCTGGCCGTGAGTAGCCGCCATTCCGATCTGAATCGCCGTTGCCTGTGCGCACGGTCAGAATAATTTGTGTAAGTACTACTAATAGCAGAGGAGAGAAACAAAATGTCACTGCAGGATAACAAACAACTGGTGAAGAGATTTTATGCCGCGATTGAGTGCGGCGATTTCGATTCTTTGCACGACATGGTTCACAAGGATTTTGTGTTCTACAACCAGGTCGATGTGCCCCGCCCGGGTGTCGCAGGACTGGTGGAC
>JANYJA010000261.1 GCA_025358575.1 Terriglobia bacterium | reverse complement strand
ACCAGAGAGAGCCGGAATCGCGCAAGAACTGCGGAATGTGGGGGATACGGGCGGGAGCGGGGAGCCGCTGCTGTCAACAAAAACAGGGCGTTAGAGTTAGGAAGAAAAAAGTATGGCTCCCCGACATGGATTCGAACCACGATTCACGGCTCCAAAGGCCGCTGTCCTACCGTTAGACGATCGGGGAAAAGGGAGCAAACTGGGACTTTCTCAGTTTACCCCAGGGATCGGCGGGTTTAGTAAGTTCGGCGGTGATAGTGATGACCGTTGTTGGTGTAACCTAGATCCGGGCTGGTGCTCACCGCTAGCGGCCGCTCCAGTCGAAACGTCAGAATCGACTCCGCAGGCACCCGAATACTCTTGCCGCGAGTCAATACCTGCGTGCCGGCACCTGCCGCGCCGCCCGCCAGAGCGCCAATCGCCGCACCTCTGCCGCCACCCGCGATGGCGCCGATCACCGTGCCCAGAAGCGCACCCCCACCAACGAATTCACCGGTCCTTTTATTCTTGCCAATCCCCATGTGCGCGCCTTTCGTAGACTCGCTCGCGGTCACAATGTAGCGGCGTCCACCCACTGAGACCGATTCAAGATCCACCGCCACTTCATTGTTGCCGGCATTCCGTACCATTAATTCCGCATTCGCCCCACGGGGAATCGCAACGCTCCCATTGGTACCGATAACGTCGTTGCTCACGACCCCTGAGTAAACCCGGCCATTCCCGTTCGCCGCAGTGATAGTCTCGTTGGTGCGTACGCTGATCTGCGTTCCATTGGGAACCTGTTGCGCCGTAGCCAGCGATGGAAGAGTTCCGAGCGCGGCAATCATCCAAATAGCTGTTTTCATATGACCTCCTTGGTCCAACCTCTATGATATCAGGCGGTTATGCCCCCACTCCCACACTCCGGTCAAAAAATAAATTCAATTTATTTTCAACAACTTAGGAAAAATTCCTGTCACTCACGAACCGAGTGTGCTAATAATGGTTTCGGGACCGGACTTCTAAGCAATCCCGTTCCAAATCAAACGAAACACTCACCGTTGGAGGTTGATGTAAATGAAAATTCGTCCGTTGTATGACCGTGTTGTTGTGAAACGTATTGAGGACAAAGAGACCATGCAGGGCGGCCTTTATATCCCCGATTCCGCCAAAGAGAAGCCTCAGGAAGGCGAAGTTGCCGCCATTGGAAAGGGCAAGCGCCTGGACGACGGCAAACTTGTGCCGCTCGATGTGCAGGTGGGCGATCGCATCCTATTCGGCAAGTATTCCGGCAGCGACATCAAGCTGGATGGCGAAGAGTATCTGATCATGCGTGAAGACGAGATCCTCGGGATTCTCGACGCGCAGCCCAAGGCCGCCAAAAAGGCGAGCTAACCCGATCCAAAAGAATTAGAGATTAGGAGAATTCAGAAAATGGCGAAACAGATTGTATACGCAGAAAATTCCCGGCAGGCGATCCTGCGCGGTGTGAATCAGTTGGCCGATGCCGTGAAAGTCACGCTCGGTCCGAAGGGCCGCAATGTGGTCCTCGAGAAGAAGTTTGGCGGTCCCAACATCACCAAAGACGGTGTGACCGTGGCCAAAGAAATCGAGCTCAAGGACCCGCTCGAAAACATGGGCGCTCAGATGGTCCGTGAAGTGGCTTCGAAAACCTCCGACGTCGCCGGTGACGGCACTACGACGGCGACCATTCTGGCCCAGGCCATTTTCCGCGAGGGCGTGAAAGCGGTTGCCGCCGGCGCGAATCCGATGGCTCTGAAACGCGGCATCGAAAAAGCTGTTGCCGTCGCCGTCGAAGAAGTGAAAAAGATGTCCAAGCCGGTTACCGGTGAAATGATCGCTCAGGTTGGCACCATCTCGGCTAACAGCGATCACACCATCGGCGACACCATTGCCGAAGCCATGAAGAAGGTTGGCAAGGATGGCGTCATCACCGTCGAAGAATCCAAGACGATGTTGACTGAACTCAGCACTGTGGAAGGTATGCAGTTCGACCGCGGCTACCTCTCTCCGTATTTCGTGAGCGATGCCGAGCGCATGGAAGTGGTTCTGGAAGATCCCTATATCCTGATCCACGAAAAGAAGATCAGCAACATGAAAGATCTTCTGCCCCTGCTCGAGCAGATTGCCCGCGCTGGCAAGCCGCTGCTGATCATTGCCGAGGAAGTGGAAGGCGAAGCGCTGGCCACGCTCGTCGTCAACAAGCTGCGTGGAACCCTGAACGCCTGCGCCGTGAAAGCTCCGGGCTTCGGCGATCGTCGTAAGGCGATGCTGGAAGACATCGGTATCCTGACCGGCGGCAAGTCGATCATGGAAGAGACCGGGATCAAGCTGGAAGGCGTCAAGCTGGAAGATCTGGGCCGTGCGAAGCGTATCACGGTGGATAAGGACAACACCACCATCATCGATGGCGCTGGCACCCAGAAAAACATCGAAGGCCGCATTAAGCAGCTCCGCGCGCAGATCGACGAAACCACGTCGGACTACGATCGCGAAAAGTTGCAGGAGCGGTTGGCGAAACTCGCCGGCGGTGTGGCCGTGATCAAGGTCGGCGCGGCAACCGAAACCGAGATGAAGGAAAAGAAAGCCCGTGTGGAAGATGCTCTGCATGCAACCCGCGCGGCAGTGGAAGAGGGAATCGTTCCGGGCGGCGGCGTTGCGCTTCTGCGCGCGGCGAAGGCTCTGCATTCCATGAAGCTGGAAGGCGACGAGCAGATTGGCGTGGACATTGTGAAACGCGCCTGCGAAGAGCCGGTTCGGCAGATTGTGCACAACTCCGGCACCGAAGGCGCCATCGTGATCGCCAAGATCCGCGAGAACGATAACCCGAACTTCGGTTACAACGCGTACAGCGAAAAGTACGAAGACTTGGTTGCGGCCGGCGTAATCGACCCAACCAAAGTTACGCGTACGGCTCTCCAGAACGCGGCCTCGATCAGCTCACTCATGCTGACCACCGAAGCCATGATCTGCGAGATCCCCGAGAAGAAGTCATCCCCTCAGGGCGGCGGTCACGGTCCCGAGGGAATGGACTACTAAGCTCCGGCTTAGCTTCCACTCTCCGTTTCAAATTCAACCGCGGTCCGAAAGGGCCGCGGTTTTTGCGTTAGGGTTTCGGCAGCGATCACGGCAGCTAAAATAATTGTCCGCCACTTCATAACCCTTTATACGGTTAAACTTGACGAACTTTAGCACCTCCGACGACATTCCCCCGATGTCCAATTCAGTTACTATATGAGCAGGGTTACGTTTCACCATGCCACTGTACGAATACAAATGCGATTCCTGCGGTAAGACGTTCGAAGCACTGCAGAAATTTTCCGACGAACCGATTCAAGTTCATGAAGTATGCGGCGGTCACGTCGAGCGGTTGATCTCGTCGCCAGCGTTCCATTTCAAGGGCACTGGGTGGTATGTAACGGACTACGCCAAGACGAACGGCCACAGCAGCGCCACTAAATCCGACGGTTCCGATTCCAACCAAACGGCAGACAAGAAAGCAGAAAAAGCCGAGAAGGCCGATAAGGCGGAGTCGAAGCCTAAAACGGAGACGTCGCCAGCTCCGGTGAAGTCTGAATCTACAGCGGCACCGGCTTCCACTGCTGCGACCAGCCCGGATAAGAAATAACCAACCGAGTTAGCAATGCCCAATATTAGGAAGTGGCGGTTCGCTCTCGGAATCTTGCTGCCACTGGCAATGCTCGAGAGCGCTCCATCCGCTGGAATCTCCGATGGGCCAGTGTATACCGACCAATCGGAATTGCAAGCGCCGACAAACTATCGAGAATGGGTGTTTCTAAGTTCCGGTCTGGGGATGACGTACGGTCCGCTAGCGGGAGCTTCACAGGGGCAGCCCATGTTCGACAATGTGTTCGTAAATCCGCGTTCGTACCGCAGCTTTCTTGAGACCGGACATTGGCCGGATAAAACGGTGTTCATCCTGGAAGTGCGCGGCTCCAAGAGTCATGGTTCCATCAACAACGGCGGCAACTTTCAGTCCGAGATCATGGGTGTCGAGGCGGAGGTCAAAGACAGCGCAGCCAAGTCCGGTGAATGGACTTTCTACAGCTTCTCCTCTTCGTCGGGTAAATTCGACGGCCCAGCGAAGGCGATCCCGCGCACCGCGTCCTGTTATTCCTGCCACGCCACCAACGCGGCTGTCGAAAACACGTTCGTTCAGTTTTACCCCGTGCTGTACGGTATTGCCGAGCGCAAAGGCACGCTAAACCCAGGCTTTCAAAAGCATCGTTGAGGGCGCGCCAGCCCTTCGCTTTCCCCGGATGAGAACCTTATTTTTGGCATTGCTTCTGGTGATTGGTGCGCTGGCGAGAGCTCAGGACAATTACGAAATTCAGGTGTATGGTTCTGAAACCGTCGCTCCCGGCCGGACCATGATTGAACTCCACAACAACTACACGGTTTCCGGATCGCGCGACATGGTTAATGGTGTGCTGGCAACGCAGGGCGCTTGGCACGAGACCATCGAAATCACCCAGGGTATTACTCCGTGGTTCGAGACCGGCTTCTATATCTTCACCAGCATTCCTCGGGGCGGCCGCTGGCAGTGGGTGGGCGATCACATCCGTCCGCGCGTGCGGGCTCCAGAATCCTGGCGTTGGCCCGTGGGCGCAAGCTTATCCGCCGAGGTGGGCTATCAGCGTCACGCTTTTTCCCAGGATACTTGGACGTTGGAAGTTCGGCCTGTCGTGGACAAGCAGCTAGGCCGTTGGTATCTGGCTTTCAATCCCACGCTGGACCGCTCTTTTCACGGACCCGGTATCGCGCAGGGGCTGTCGTTCTCTCCGAACTTCAAGGCTGGATACGATTTCACGCACCGCATCAACGCGGGGCTTGAATATTACGGATCGCTGGGTCCGGTTACCGGGTTCGATCCATTCCGAGATCAGCAACAGCAGATTCTTCCTGCTATCGATCTCAACTTGGGCCCGAATTGGGAGTTCAACTTTGGCGTAGGAGTGGGTGTTACCCACAGCACCGATCACCTCATCGTAAAGATGATTATAGGGCGACGATTCGGGTTTGGAAGCGTACGGGCCAAGGCGACCGGACAAGATGAGAAACGCGACAAGAAAGCACGCCTTTAGAAAAGCCGCTCTTGCTTCTTCAACGTTCCGAACGACCCCACATTCGCAATGGCGAACGCGATGCGGAACTGGTTTTCATTGCGGGTTCCAAAGGCAAAGCGGCGGAACTGGACGTTGAACCCACAGCAATCCGTGTTGTAGGTCACTTGCGTGGTCGCGAACTGAAGAATGCTTTTGCGATAGTCGTAAATAGCCGTGAAGCCGGCGTTCCAGCCGCGCCGGTTCACGTCACCGATGCCAACCACGCCACGTAACTGATTCGCATTCGGCGAGAGCAGCGGGTTGCTCCGCACCTGGTTATGACCCGCCGAAAGAAAGTATTTCGAAACGCGCAGATCGGCAGTGAAACCGCTGTCCACAAGGGCGCCCCGCAGCGGGTCGTAGTCTGCGCGCCACTCAAGACCGATCCCGTTATAGGGACTGGTCCGCAACACCGAAATGACCGGCGAATAGTTCCGGGGACCGTCCAGAAAGGTATACGCCGTCAGGTCGGCGGCACTGAGCACAACATTGCGCTGGCCGGGCAGCACGGCACCCCCAAAGGTCGGATCGAAGTAACGGCTTTGCGACACCTGCCAACTGAGCACCTCCGAGACCGCGTCGCCGCGCTTGGCGTACAAGCGATTGGCCACTGATAATTCCAGCTCCTTCGTATTGGCAAGAAGCTCGGTCTCGTCGAAACGGATCAGCCTTTCAAAATCTGTCACGCCAGTGACATACCGGAACGACGCCCGAGGCTCAATAACGTGCTTCAGCTTGTCGCCGAGCCAGGTTTTGCGATTGAAGATTCGCTCAACGGAGGGAATGATCAGATCGAGACCGAACTCACGGGCGTTGCGATTGTAGTCGGTCCCGGTGACGCGCCCGTTTTCCAAATCTCCGCCATAATGCGCTTCGTGAAGCGTGAAGGTTGGAATGAGATGGAAGTTTCGCCACCGCAGCGAAGTCATCACGCGAGGCTCAAAATTCATCCGCTCGAAGAACTGGCGTGTCTGAAACAGCGGCTGCGTTCGCCGTAACAGACCGGCGCTCGCTTCGAGCGACACCCACACCGGGACCGGCCCATCTACAACTTCGCGATCGCGGCTAGTAAACTCAACTTCCGGAAGTTTCCGGATCACGATTGAGTTCCCCGGCGTTGAATTCTGGAAGTTCTCCAACCGCGCGAAAATCGCATTGATCGTAAATGACGAGAAGTGCTTGCTGACATAACCGATGGAGTGCGACTCCGAAAAGATGGCTTCGTTAAACGATTCGGTAAACGCCTGACGAAACGCCAGAGAACTTAGATAATTTACGTTGCCCCTCGCCACCCAGCCATTACCCAGATCGGCTCGCCCGGTCATGTAGAGATTGAAACCGCCTTCTTTGCGCCGAGTGCCGTCATTCAACTGGAGGCCTTTGTCCTGGACACCATAGAAAATTGCGTCGAAATCTGAACCCGCGGTCGGCTTGCCGCGAAAGTCGATGTGGTGTGCCAATCCACGCTGCGTGAAGTCTTGAATCCGGTACGTCACATCGAAGCTGCGGTTGATCGCCCAGTAATAACCTAAGCCAATCATTTTTCCGCGACGGGAGCTATTCCCGATATTGGGCGTCAGGAAACCGCTCTTGCGTGGAACCTTCTCGAGCGACTTATAGAAAAACGGAGTGAAGAAGAGCGGGACACGTCGCAGACGGAAAACCGCTCGATATGCCAGGGCCCGCTCGTCGGGAATGATGTCGAATGTGGGCGCTTGCAAAATCCACCACGGGTGCGGCATTTTGCATCCGGTAATGAACCCGTCGTGCAGGATGTACTTGTCGGAGACGCGCTCGGCGAAGCGGCCTTCGAAGTAAAACGGATTAGCGGAAGTGAGAATACCGGGCCGCGCGTCGATCCGCGTCTTGGCATATCCCCGGACTTCATAGAATTTGCCCGTTTCAGTATTGAAGTTGTAATCGGCCTTGACGCACATCAGACGCTCGTTCCGAACGTAGTGCTCGAAGAAGACGTTGCCGCGGGCTTCGGCATCGCCGGTCTCCTCGTTGTAGTCCACCTCATCGGCCTTGAGCATCATGTCGGTGAGTTCAATTTCCACCGCGCCGCGTAAATGAGTGATCGGTCCTTCCTTAGTCTGAGTAATCGAACGGAACAATTGTTCGCCGGGCGGCGGGGCATTTGGCCTCGGGACCTTGGACGGCATATCCGGCGTCAGCACCGGGGCCACTACTTGGGCTACTGCCTGCGTCTCGGACGCTCTGCTTATTTTTGGTGACACTATTTGCAGGCAAATCAAGAAAAACAGACCTAAAACACACGAGGCTTGAGACAAAACCCAGTGACTTCGAACCGAGTTTGTGCTACTCAAGGGAAGAGCATTCGTGCGTGTCTTCATGCCCGGACCAAAACCTTCGCACGACAAAATTTGGGTAACAAGCAATCAGAGTCGTAAGAACGATGACTTGCACTTACTGTAGTTTTTCTAATTCCGCTGAAGATCATCGCTGCCGCCGCTGCGGTCGCCGGATCAATTGGAGCGTGATTTCAGGACCGGGCGAATATGTCACTTCTGTACAATTTGCGAGCCGCACGCGAAACCTGGGCGCCACGGCGCTGTCCCCAATGGTCTCGCCGTCATTAGTGCCCGAGGCCAAAATTGTTGACCCCTTCGGAACTTCGCAGCCGCTCTTATTCCCCAAGGACCCCGTTTCTAAAGTTGTTCCAATCACGCGCGACACCGGACCATTAGAGAAGCCAGCCAAGCTGCGCTCGAGTACTCCGCGGACTCCCGCGACCCGTCGCACTCCCCATCCGAACCAATCCACGCTTGATTTCCTGCCCACCGCTCCGCAAAGTGCACGCACGCTAAAGACCACGGTCGAGGCAGTGATCTATTGTGAGGCTCCCGTGGCTACGCCCATGCACCGATTTGTGGCGGCCGCGCTCGACTCCAGTATTATCAGCATCGGCTGCGGCGTCTTTCTGACGATTTTTAACTTGGGCGGGGGAGGGGTAATCTGGAACAAGTTTAGCCTGGGGGTGTGCGCGGGGGCGCTCATCCTGGTAGCTTTGCTCTACGGGCTGCTGTTTGCTCTCTGCGGACGCGAAACCGCTGGGATGAGATGGACCGAACTGCAGCTCATTAATTTTGATGGATTTCCTCCGGATGCTCGAAGCCGCGCCATCCGCTTGGTGGGGACGTGGCTCAGCTTCGGTTCCGGTACTATCGGTCTGTTGTGGGCGTTGGTTGACGAAGAAAGCCTCACTTGGCACGACCATATGTCGAAGACGTTCCCGACCGTGAGAGAATCTCACGGAATTTTCGTGCGCCAGCGGTAATTCGCGGCGCACGCTTGCTCTACTTCTCAGAACCCGGCGCGCCGAAGAAGCTGTCGTCAATGGTCACCGATGCGTTCTTGCGCAGGGCGTCCATTTCCTGCTTGGCAGCTTGCGGCTTCAGCTTCTTATCAATCTCCGGTTTCGCCTGTTCGAAACTCTTGGCCTCGCGCGATTCAATCTTGATGACGTGATAGCCAAACGGGGACTTAACCGGTTCACTAACTTGGCCCACGGGAATCGAGAACGCAGCGTCATCGAAAGGCTTCACCATGTTGCCTCGCTTGAAAGTGCCTAAGTCGCCGCCTTGTGCGCCAGAACCGGTGTCGTCCGATTCGGCCTTGGCAAGCATCCCAAAATCTTCACCCGCCAAAAGCTTTTTCCGAACTTCCTGGGCTTTGACCAGCGCCTCTTCTTCAGTGAGTTCTTTCTTGCCCGCGCCGAGCGGCACGGCGGACCCTTTGGAACGAATCAGGATGTGGCGGCCTTTCGCCTCTTCGTACTCGGATTTATGCTCGTCATAATACTTCCGCGCCTCGGCATCGCTCACGGTTGCGGTCGACATCAAATCCTGATACAACACCTGGGCCAGAAGGTTTTCCTTGCTCAACTCCATCTGCTCCTGCACCTTAGGAGTCTGATCGAGTTTTCGCTTCTGCGCTTCCTGTGACAACACCTTGAGCTGAACAAGTTGCTCGACAAATTGCCGCCGGGCTGGCCCATGCGCCGCGGTTTGCGCCTGATCGGGAAGTGCCGCGACCAATTTGTCATATTGGGCGACAGTCATTTTCTCATTCCCGATGGTCAGGATGACTTTGTTTGGATCCGCCGGGGGCACTGTAGCCATGGGCGCGGTCGGGGCCGTGGTCGCCGGCTTCACAACAGGCATGATGACTTTCGGAGGAGGAGGGGTTTGCTTCGGCGCGGGCGTTTGCGCCATCAAACCAAAGGAAGATATCAGTAGAACGTTAGTAGTAAAAAGCTTCACTATTCTATCCTATCGTACCCGCGCGAACTCGTTCAGCGCGCCTCGCAGTCAGCCGGCTCCACAATGGCCGACATCGAGCCTTTTGAACGCGGAAGGCGGAAATCGGGGCCATAATGCTGAACCTGATCCCGTCCGAATTCAGCCTGCGGAAGTTCACAAGTCACCAGCACCGTACGACCCTTCGCATCCACTTCCTCGGCATGCCGATACGCTTCCTGCACACTGAAAACAAAGATCTTCTGGAGCATTTCGATCACGTAGTCGTAAGTGTGATCGTCATCGTCCAACAAGACTACGCGATACAGCGGAGTCAGGATCTGTTGATCCCGAATCTCTATGTCCGGCGTGGTGATCGTCTGGGCCATGTTTTCCTATTCAGTTTGGCACAACAAAAAGCCGTCCCTCTTCGCTAAGCTTCCGTGGGAAAGAGCTTTCGCTTCAATGTCTGCATCAGGATGTAAGCGTTGAGCGACGCGGACATGTGCTTGATGTAGTAGAGATCGTATTCCAGGCTGCGCAACGCGTCATTTGCCCGATCCGGTGGGATGTTAATTTGAGCCCAGCCAGTCATGCCGGGTCGCACGTTATGGCGAAAGTCGTATGCCGGAAGCCTGCTCTGTAAAATGCCGGCAAACTCCGGCGATTCGGCTCGCGGACCCACCAGAGCCATCTGCCCTAGCACTACGTTCCACAGTTCCGGCAGCGCATCCAGATGGTGACGCAGGCAGAACCGCTTAAAAGAAGTTTGCGGCGCTACTCGAAAGCGCAAGCGGCTAAAACCGCGTCCATTCTTGCCGAGGGAGGGGTACCTGACCAGAATCTTCTCCTGGGAATCCGGTCGTAAAACAAGCGCTAGCAGAAGTATCGCTGGCAGGCTGATTGCGAACAGAAGCACCCCGACTGTGCGACCGGCCAGTTGACCTAGCCAGCCACTCGTCTTGCCGTCGAACTCGCCCCGGAAAATCAACCGCGTGGGTTGCAGTTCACGAAGGCAAATACGCCGGCAGATCCGCTCGTACGCCATGCTGGATTCTTCCACTGGAATGCCCGCGAAGCGCAGAGTCAGCAGATCTGAAACCGGCATTTGGCCTCGGCGGTCGTTCAACCCAAGTATGATCCGGCTGGGTTTCTCAGCGGCGACAACGGCGGCTACATCGCCGACACTCCCTAGAACCGGTGCCCCTCCGGGCATGCGCGATGGATCTTCGAGCAGATAACCCGCGACACTCGATTCGGAATTCGACGCGACCTCATCAACGATTTCCCGCACCACTTGATTTGCGCCGACGAACAAAATGCGCGGCGTCGCCCGCACTCGCTGTCGAAGCAAACCATACAGCATGCGCCACCCAAAGACCAACGGAAGCGCCATTGCGCACCCCGCCAGCATCACCCATTTGGGCAACATCCAATCCTCGCTGAAATAAGCGGTGAGACTTTGGACGATCAGGGCGATTCCAAATACAGCGCATAGCTGCTGCAACAGAAATAACCTGGACCGCACTTCCGTCCGTGAGTAAAGATCGTTGAAATAGTTCGCGAAGACGATGGTGCCGAGAACCAGCGCCAACCTTCCCGCGCCGCCTTCATATAGAAAATAGATCCCGGGATCGAGGCCGGATTCCCAATATTGCGCCACGTAAAAGCAGCCGCCGATCAGGCCTAGCTCGATTAGCATCAGCGGCATCACGCCCGAGGGCATCAGCAAGCGGAACAGTCGGATCACTTACCTGAATCTAAGGTATGCGGGGCCGCCGTTCAAGTTCGGCGATTTGGCTTAGCCGATAGAAGGGCGGAAGATGCGGGGCGCAACAGGTTGCAGTGCCGGAACGATGGGGCGCCGTAATCGGAGATCCTGCAGTTCGCGCAGCGATCGCGCGGTCTCTAATTGGGCCGTCCGCACGACATGAAACTCCATAAAAATGCAACCCCACAGCGCCAGCACTGACACGCCGATGGCGCCCAAACCTTGTCCCGTTATCTTCATGACAGCCACGGGCTTCATGGAATGCAATGCCTCTGCCAGTTTATACGCTTCTTAGAATCAAATGGATGGAATTTGGAAACCTGTGCCAATTTTTCCCGGTGTTACCCGGAGTGACACCCCATGCAAGTGAACCGGCGCCCGTGACAGACCGCGCACGTGGCGCGGTCCAGCGGAGCCGTCTTGCGGCTGTGAACGTCGATAAAATCCCCCGTGTGATTCGCTGGTTTTAGATTTGCGCCCTTGGCGTGGCACGCTTCGCAACTGAACGGGAGATCGATCTGGCTGTGACATACCAGGCAATCGGCCATGCGGGGCAGCGCGTCAGGCGTAACGACATTCGACTCCGCCATTCCTCGGTGGCAAGCCTCGCACGGGTTTTTCGTATTTAAACGCTCCCCTAGATCCCCAGGGGCTGAAAGATAAGTCTTCGCTTTGATAGCGGCAGCCAGCACCGGAGCGATGTTCCCCAGCTTCAGATGCTGAGAATGGCTGAATTTCGCGATCGCCACTCTCGGGGGGGCCGGAATCGTGACGGAGGCGTGGCATGGTTTACACACTTCCTTCGAGGGCAGCAAGTTATCTTCGACGCTAGCGCTTGTAAGCGCCGCCGCATGACAATCCGTACACTGCTTCTTCAGCGCTAAGTGAACGCGATGGGAGAACGGACCGGTTTGCGCTGTCGCAGTCCCGGCCAGGAGCAGAACACCGAAGAGAAATCGCAAAATCTAGCCCTTGTAAGCGATTCTCCAAATCTTGCCGCCGCCGTCCTCGGAAACCAGCAGGCTGCCGTCGGTCATTTGGAATACGGCCACGGGCCGGCCCCACACTTCCTTTTCATCGGGCGACAACAGCCAGCCAGTTAAGAAATGACGCCATTCGCCGGAAGGCTTGCCGTTCTTGAACGGCATGAAAACTACCTCCTGCCCAACGCGCTTTGACCGATTCCAGGAGCCGTGGAACGCCAGAAACGCTCCGCCCTGATATTCTGCCGGAAACATCTTCCCCGTGTAGAAAGCGAAATCGAGAACCGCGACGTGCGCCCCCAGTTGCACATCTCCAGCGATTGTCTTCGCGACCAGATCGGGCTTCTCGCCTTTGCGGCGCGGGTCTTCATGCGGCCCCGCGTATGCGAAAGGCCAGCCGTAGAACCCGCCTTGTTGAATGTGGGTGAAATAGTCGGGCACCAAATCATCGCCCAGCAAATCCCGCTCCTGAACCGCGGCCCACAGTGTGTTGGTGCCTGGATACCAATGCAGCCCAATCGGGTTGCGCGTGCCTTGCGCAAAGAAAACGTGCCCCGTGCCATCGGGATTGTATTGGTTGATTGCGGCCCGCAAGGGATCGCCGCCCGCATCGACGTTCGACTCCGATCCAACACCGATGTACATCTTCTTGCCGGCCTTATCGAAAAGAATGCTGCGCGTGATGTGACCGCGGTCAAAGCCGCCATACGCCACTATTTCTCTTGGATTCGTGGCGGTCATCTTCACCGGGTCGTAAACGAAGCGTTTAATCGAAGTCGGTTCGCCAACGTATAGAAAGTCTTTAAACAACGCCAATCCGTAGGGACGGTCAAGGCCAGAAAGGAGCACCTTCTTTTTGCTCGGGTCACCCCCTGGGAACACATAAATATTTCCAGCCCGGCCCATATCGGAGAGTATGATTTCGCCGTTGTTGCCTTGCAGGATATACCGAGGGCGCTCGAAACCCTCGGCCCATACATCCACGGTGAATCCTGCCGGAACGGTAAGCTTTGCGCCCGCGGGCTGCTTGATCACGTGCGGCGCGTTATTTACCGAGGGCGTGGCAAACGGCGGTGGAAGTTTGACCTCTGAACTAGCCTGCTGCAGCGCGCTGGCGGTCCACATTCCGGCGCAAGTGACGGCTGCCGCCGCCGACAGTACAATAGCTCCAAATTTCATACTCCCAGTGTATTACCGTCGACTGGAGTCGGTTGTTAGAGTTCCAAAGGAAGAGCTACACGCCAGCCGCCGACGCTGTTCTATCAGTTGTGCCGTTTCCGGCGAGTTATCTTAAGAAAGCATGCAAACTGACATTGTCGACGCCATCAGAACCGGTGACCTCTCCACCCTGAATAGGCTACTTTCCACGGACCCAACCCTGGTTCACGCAAGAGTCGACGGCCAGCGGACTTTGCTGCATGTTGCTACAGACTGGCCAGGCCACTTCCCAAACGTCCGGGAAACGATAACCACCTTGGTAGCTCGCGGAGCGGACGTGAACGCCAAGATTCTAGGGCAGCCTCATTCGGAGAGTCCGCTTCACTGGGCCGCCAGTAGTGATGATTTGGACGCTCTAGATACGTTGCTCGATCACGGTGCCAATTTAGAAGCATCCGGAGCTGTGATCGGTGGAGGTACGCCCTTGGCGGACGCCGTGGCTTTCGCAACATGGCGCGCCGCGCGCAGGCTGATTGAGCGCGGGGCACGTTCCACGATTTGGCAAGCGGCCGCGCTCGGATTGATGGACCGAATTGAGGAGCACATGGCCAGTGATCCGGCACCCGCGGCGGAAGTTGTTACCAACGCTTTCTGGGGAGCGTGCCACGGGGGCCAATTGATTGCGGCCCAGTATCTGCTCAGCCGCGGCGCGAACCTAAACTGGGTTGGTCATGACCACCTTACGCCTCTGGATGCAGCGGCGCGAAACGAAAATTCCGAACTTGTTGAATGGCTGCGTAGCGAGGGCGCGGTTTCGGCTCAAGCGACCGCATAACGAAAACGGCGCTAGAGGATCGCGACGCCTTCCTTTTAAGCTCCGCTCGCCGCAGCGTGCGTTTGCACCGGCTGCGCGAACAAATAAAGATCAAACAAGGGTCGCAAATCCCCTTTTCCCCAACGGTTCACCTTCCATCTTGCCCGAAGGAACCGAATACCCGTGTATCGAGTGAGATTCAGCACCATATTGTAGGTGCCGCAGTAAAATTTTTGAGGGAAGGTGACAATGGGCTTGGCTCCCCATTCTTCTCCGTCCGAGGACCCCCAAATGGTTATGTCGAGGCTCTCTTGCTCCACAATATGGGTGATTCCCAGTGTCAGAAGAAGCAAGTCTTCGTGAGCCAGTGCACTATTTCTATCTTGCAAGTCTAGAACGGGGCTGTCGCCACCTTCGCGGACCTGCGTTTCGGGAAGCAAAAAAGCGGGTAACATTTTAAATCCTCCCCATGAGGACGCTCTCACCGCATCACAATGAGTGACAGCCGTCGTCCTGCCTCTTCGAGAGTCTCATATTTCTTACAAAAACAGAAGCGAATTTGCTGACTTTCGCGAATTAAACCGCCATAAAAGCTCGACCCCGGAACCGCCGCCACCCGCAATTCCGTAACCAAATAGTTAGAAAACATTACGTCGTCCGTAAATCCGAATGCGGATATATCGGTCATCACGTAATAAGCCCCCTGTGGATGGAAGCACTGAAACCCGCATTTCTCCAATATAGCAACCAGAAAATCCTTCCGGGCTGCGTAACTCGCGGATAAAGCCTGAAAGTAATCGTCATCCATTTGAAGCGCCGCGGCGCTGGCATGCTGTAGCGGCGAGGCCGCACCGACGGTAAGGAAATCATGAACTTTCCGAATGGAGTCGGTCAGCGAGGGAGCCGCGATCACCCATCCGACTCGCCATCCAGTCACCGAAAACGTTTTGCTCATGCTGTTGATCAGAATGACGCGATCTCGCATTCCTGGAAGCGAAATTATTGGGATATGGCGTGCGCCGGCGTAGGTAATGTGCTCGTAAATCTCGTCAGTGATCGCCAGACAATCGAATTCCTGACATAGAATGGCAACGCATTCTAGCTCCTCCCGCGTAAACACCTTCCCGGTCGGGTTATTTGGCGTATTGATAATAATGGCCTTCGTTCGGGTAGTAAAGGCGGCTCTGAGTTCGTCGGGGTCGAATGACCAATCCGGCGGACGGAGCGAGACCAGCCTGCGTGTAGCCCCAGCCAGCTTAATATCCGGATCGTAATTTTCGTAAAAAGGCTCGAAGACAATGATCTCGTCGCCAGGATTTGTCACTCCGAGCAGCGATGCAATCATCCCCTCGGTCGCTCCGCAACAAACCGTAATTTCGGTCTCGGGATCCACGATTAAGCCGTAAGTCCGCAGGTACTTCGCGGCGATGGCATCGCGCAGCACTTTCGCTCCCCAGGTTATGGCGTATTGGTTCACATCGGCGGAAATGGCTGCTCGGGCCGCTTCTTTTAGCGCTTCAGGCGCCGCGAAATCGGGGAAACCTTGCGCAAGGTTCACCGCGTTGTGCTGAACCGCAAGCCGTGTCATCGAACGAATTACGGACTCGGTAAATTGGCTTGTGCGGTCGCTCTGAAATCGTGCGGTCATCACGCAGATTATAAAGGTTTAGGGTCTGCCTGTTGTCTTACAATAGTGGCAGATTAAGATGCGATGTTTACTCCTCTGTTCGCTATTGCCGCTGCTATGCCGGGCCGAGGACTCATTCACTTCGAAAGGTTTCAATCATTACTACAACCTGGAATACGACCAGGCCATCGCCGATTTCGAACACGCGGCCGAAGCCGACCCAAACGCGCCAGATCCGCACAACCACATTGCCCAGGCCATTCTCTACCGCGAGATGTTCCGTAACGGAGCACTCGAAAGCGAGCTCGTTTCCGGGAACAACTCATTCTTGCGCCGGCCCAAGATGGAGACCACGCCCGAGACGCAAAAAAAATTCGATTCCGAAATCCAGAAGGCCATGGGCCTTTCGCAGCAGCGCATCGATGCCAATCCGAAAGATACCGGCGCGCTCTATGCGTCGGGCGTCGCCTACGGCCTGAGATCGAACTATAACTTTCTGGTGCGCAAGGCATGGAAAGATGCGCTCAACGACGCAACTACGGCCCGCAAACTTCACAACCGCGTCACTGAAATCGATCCTGGTAACTACGACGCGCGGTTAGTGCAAGGTGTTCACGATTACGTGGTGGGGAGTTTGCCGTGGACTTACAAGTCGCTCGGATTTCTATTCGGTTTTCGCGGCGACAAAGAGCAAGGGCTGCGAACCCTAGAAGAAGTTGCGCGAAAGGGCAAGTTTAACAAAGTGGATGCTGAGGTTTTATTATGCGCTCTTTATCGCAGGGAAGGCAGATTTAAGCTGGCTTTGCCGCTGCTTGACGATGTGCTGAAACGGTATCCGCGCGATTTTCTGTTGCGCTTCGAGCAGGCGCAAATGTATAGCGCCCTTGGGGATAAGAAAAATGCTCTTGAGGCGATGTCCAAGGTAGCGGAGTTGAAGCGGGCGGCCGCGCCGGGATATGCAAACATCCCTTGGGAAAAAATCTACTACGAGACCGGGAACATTTCTTTTTGGTACAAGGATTACGATCGCGCGCTCCGGGACCTTAAGATGGTGACCGCTTCGCCAAAAGAGCTGGATCTAAACACGGGAGTGCTCGCATTCATGCGGCAAGGGCAGGTTTACGATTTAACCAACCGGCATGATTTGGCGGTGGAGGCCTATAAGAAGGCGATCGCGTTTGCTCCGGAAGCTGAAGCCGCCAAGGAGTCTCGCCGATATATCAGCAGCCCGTACCGCGGCGAAAAACGCAATTCATAGGGTTGCCCGGACCGACATGAGTCAGCAACCCTTTCAAATTCTTTCTGAACCACCGGCTGGCGAAGCTGCGCTTGACCCGGTCTGCGGCATGACGATTCAAACCTCGCGTGCGGCCGCCAACCTTCCTTTCGACGGCAACACATACTACTTCTGCGGTCTATCCTGCCGCGATAAATTCGCCGCCGATCCAAAGCGATTTCTAGCGCCCAAGCCCGCTCCTAAAGCTGGCGACAACGCCGCCGAATACACCTGCCCGATGCACCCGCAAATCCGGCAGCGGGGACCGGGCACTTGTCCGATTTGCGGCATGGCTTTGGAACCGGTGACGATGACCGCCGAAGAGGGGCCGAATCCCGAGCTCGCCGATATCACCCGCCGCTTCTGGATTGGGGCGGGCTTTAGCGCGCCGCTGCTAGCGATGATGTTTACTCCCATGTTTCCGGCGATGCCGTGGGTAGAAGCGGCGCTGTCGACGGTCGTTGTTCTCTGGGCAGGATGGCCGTTATTCGAGCGCGCGTGGTCGTCCGTAATGCAGCGCAGCTTGAACATGTTCACGCTGATCGGTTTGGGCGCGGGCGCGGCTTACGTTTACAGCGTTTACGTGTTGCTGGCGCACCGAGGTGCGATGGGCGAATTTTATTTCGAGCCCGCGGCGATCATCGTCACGCTGGTTTTACTCGGTCAAGTCTTAGAGCTGCGTGCACGCGCGCGCACTGGTGGCGCGATTCGGGCATTGCTCGGCCTAGCGCCCAAGACCGCCCGCCGCGTCGATGCGACTGGAGAAAACGATGTCGCAATCGAACTGATCCATACCGGGGAACACCTCCGGGTTCGTCCCGGGGAAAAAATACCCGTTGATGGGAAAGTGATCGAGGGCAAAAGTTCGGTCGATGAGGCCATGCTGACCGGCGAGCCGATTCCCGTGCAGAAATCGGCCGGGTCGAAAGTCGTCGCGGGTTCGGTAAACGGCACCGGCGGCTTTGTAATGGTAGCCGAGCGCGTCGGCAGCGAAACGGTGCTGGCTTCAATTGTCCGCATGGTTAGCGAAGCTCAACGAACACGCGCTCCCATTCAGCGCTTGGCGGATCTTGTGGCATCGTATTTCGTGCCGATCGTAATTGGGATTGCCGCGATAACGTTCGGCATTTGGCTGGCGTTCGGTCCTGAACCACGCTTCACCCACGCTCTGGTCAGCGCGGTGGCGGTGCTAATTATCGCCTGCCCGTGCGCCCTAGGTTTAGCCACGCCCATGTCCATCATGGTGGGCACGGGCCGCGGAGCTTCCGCCGGAGTGCTGGTTCGCGACGCTGAGGTTCTCGAAACCTTGCAAAAGGTAGATACGCTATGCATAGATAAAACCGGCACTCTTACG
>JANYJA010000224.1 GCA_025358575.1 Terriglobia bacterium | reverse complement strand
TAACCGACGGCCGTGTCGGAGCCAAGGTGTCACCTGCCGTCAAGGGGCGGGTCCGCGCGCCCGATATCGCTCGCGTGAGCCATAGTTCGCTGAGTGTTGCCGCGCGAGCCGCATGCCTCGATCAGGTCATGCGCGCGCTCCGGCGAATCGAATAACTCGACGATGTGACCCGCAAACTCTTCGGGATCGTTTGAAAGGCGGCAAACTTCGCCGTCTTTTCGGGCCAGTCCCTCGGCCCCGATGAACGTCGAAACCACGGGAATCCCGCTGGCAAAGGCTTCAAGCAGTTTTACACGTACGCCGGACCCGCTGCGGATGGGGCAAACAAAAACCGAACAACTTGCGAACAGCGGCCGCAAGTCTTCCACGAAGCCAAGCATTTCCATGGCCCCCGTGGCATCCGCGTACGCGTGCATCGGCGGTGGGTCGGAGCCAGCCACCAGCAGCCTCGCCGCCGGACAGCGCGCAACCACGCGGGGCAAAACCTCGCGCGCGAACCACTCCAGCGCGATTTGATTGGGGGGGTGCCGAAAACTACCCACGAAAAGCATGGCGAAAGAGCGCCTGGGGCCGCCGGGGAACGCATACCGCTGTGTTGCAATCCCCGCGCGAAGGCCACTTTCGATTCTTCCGCGCATGTGCGGGAGGAACGATTCCAGATAATCGCGGTTTTCGAGCGTGCAGACTTGCACCCGGTCCGCAAGACGCAATTGCCGAAGCTCAAAACGAATTGCCCGCAAATATTCGAAGCGCGCTTTCAGCCGGTCGAAAGGGCCTCGCGTAAACTTAAGCCCGCGCGCGATCGATTGAAAGTAGACGTCGTGTTCGAACACCGCGCTGACCAGTGTTTTGTATCGCTCCGCGTACTGCGCCAACGCCGTGTACTCCAACTGCACTACGCTGAGACGGTGTTGAAAAACCTGCCGGTTGATGAGCCAGCGCAGTTGATCGATAGCGAATTCCTGAACAGCGTGCGGCGTGATCGAACCGAAGTGCGATCCATTCGACTCGCTCCGCACCATGAATTCAGCGGACGCGCAATACTCGTGCAACTCCTGGTGAGCCGCAAGTTCGCACGCACGATCCAGCAGGATGACCGCGTGGAGTTCGCACAGGCGCGACAACTCGCGAACTGTCTCGTACATGAAGACCCCCCCGCCATGAACCGGCGGACAAATCGGATAAGGCGCGACGAAAAGAACGCGGGGACGATCGGGGTCGGGAGCGGCAAGAAAGCGGTCGCGGTAGATTGCGCCTCTGGGACGTTGAAGCGCTTCGGTATCGCTGATGGTGGCCAAACTTCGGGCGCGAACTCGTGCCCGCATTGCACCCGGAAGCTGGCAAAAGGCGGTCCAGAGGCCTCCGAAATTCGCGCGTCCCGCTTCGTCGCCCCAGCAGACGCTCAGAAATCCGCCGCCTAGCGTGAAGAAAAAATGGGGCAGCAGACGCCGCCATCCATGAATGTTCTTCCAGCAAAACAGAATAAAATTTTTCTTTAGTACCGATTGGATATACGCAGCGCTGAATTTTTTCCCGATCGTCCCGCGATGTTCGTGCCACACCACGCTCGCCGGCTGGTAGAGCACTTTCCATCCGCGCTTCCAAGCTAAATAGCCCAGGTCCGTGTCTTCCAGGTAAAACGGCGCGAGAATCTCATCGAATCCGCCTATCTCCAGAAACTTGTGGCGATCGAACGCGGATGATCCGCCGCCCCCGTACGCGCATGGGTAAAGACCGTTGACGGCCCCGTCCTCGCGATGGCTCACGCGAATGTTGCCGTCCCGCCACCACATCTCGGTCAGCCCGGTCTCTTCACGCCGCCTGGACGGATCGCTCAGGAAGATCTGGCAGGCGACGGCGAAAATTGTTTCGTCGGCGAAGCCGTCGAGCAATGGCTGCAAAAAATCGGGTTCCACGCGCATGTCGCTGTTGAGCAGCACCACAATGTCGTTCTTGGCCGCACGGAAGCCCGCGTTGGAGCCGCCTCCAAAACCTAAGTTTTGAGGCAACGCGAGCACGCGCACTTCGGGAAAGCGCTCACGCAGAAAATCGGCGCTCCCGTCTGATGATCCGTTGTCCACCACAATCACTTCGTTCGCGGGGCTCCCCGATATGGCAGTCAAAACAGCAGGAATGTACTTCTCGAGCAAGTCGCGCCCGTTCCAGTTGGGGATCACGACGCTTGCGGCATCTGTGCGCGGCCGAGTATTGACTACGCGCCGCTGCGGTCCCAACACCATCCACCACAGGTCCGCGACAGCTACAGCCGCTATGCTGATCGCCGTCAGAAACGGCGAGAAGATGATCATCGGCAGCGCCCGCAGGACGCGTTTCAGGAAAGCCATCTAATGGTTCGCGTCCGGACCCAGCTTCAGTTTCTGGCCGAGGCGATGCCAGCGTGAAGCATGGACAGCGTCCAATTCCGCCTGCGTTCGAAGCGCCCACTGGGTTCGTTCGATCACGGTGCCTTCGACTTCAGCCAGCTTCTCGGCACAGATCCTCAAGTGGCCGTCAGACTCGAGCGCCCATTCGTTCTTCGCGCGAATTTCTCGCTCCAGTTCCGTGATCCGGGTTTGCGCTCGCGCCTGCTCGTCAGCGAGTTCCTCTTGCAGTGCGTGCACTCTCGCCGCCCGCTCTTCAGCCTCGCGATGCCGCGCCTGAGCCCATTGGTTTCGCTCCTCAAGCTCTTCCTGCAAAGAATGAAATTTCGCCACCATCTCGCCCAGCTCGCGATTGCTTTCCGCCAGCCAGTCGCTTTTTTGACGAACTTCACCAGTCAGCTTGGCGATGTGGTGCTCACGTTCACGAAGAATATTCGCTGAGCCCGGCACGTAGACAAATGGTTTCGATGGAGGACGCCGCGCTTGCGAGCAAATCGCCAGAAAGAAGTGCGCCTCCCCCGGCTCCGCCTTATCGATTCCCAAGTGCAGCGTAGGCGTCTCGCCCACTTCAGACGCTGAGAAAATAATCCCTTCCGCATGATTTTGCAGCACGATTTCTACATGTCCGAATATTTTACCGAGTTCCTCTCCGAACTCCACGTAGTCGAACTCGCGCACGTGAAACGGATTCGGACCCGCCGTCTCGCGTGTCTCCGCGTAATAGCTGCGATTGGGTGTGGAAACCAGCAGTACTCCGCTTGGCACCAGCAGCCGCGAGCACTCCCGCAAAAACTGTGGCCAATCGCTTAGGTGCTCAATCACTTCGAACGCCGTGACCACATCGAAACTGCCGTCGTCGGCTGCCACATTGGTGACTGAGCCCTGCACGAATCGGACGTTAGGGCGAGAGTGGTGTTCGCGGGCATACTCGATTGCTTCCCCGGAAACATCCACCGCAAGAACCGATTCTGCGACGCGCGATAGCTCCTCCGATCCGTAACCCGTGCCGCATCCCGCGTCGAGCACGCGCTTGCCATGAGCGAACTGCGCCGCACATAAATACCGCGAAAGATGCTCGTGATAAAGATTAATATCCACGAGTCCGGGAACTAACCGCTCACCAGTAAATTCAAACAACCGATTTCTCCAGCAACCGCGCGTTTACTTCCACGCGGCAGGGGAATCGCTGAAATCCGTATACCTCGCCTTCACCTCTGCCCATCTGCACCGTGAGCGCGTTATCAATCCAATCGCACATGCGGTACGCGGTAAGCGTCCCATCCGCAACCGCTGGAGAAAACGAAAACGATCCCGGATACAATTCCGGAAGCTCTAAATGAAAGTCCACAGTGTAGACGTCGCCCGGCTGCATCGGCGCCAGCTCAATCTCTTCCCGCGTTGTATTAGTGCCCGAAAAATCAATGCCCAGATGATTGCGCATCATGAACCCCACATTCGGATTCTCGATGTGATCTTTAGCGAATACACTAATGCGCAGCACCACTTTGCTGCTCGGCTGCAACAAATGCACTGGCGATCCATTGGCGCCCAGCAGTGCGATTCCTAGAATCTCCGCGCGCCTGTCTCCAAAGCGGTGGTCGATATTTGGAATGTGGTCCACCTCTTCGTCGGGCCGTGATGCGGGGCGCGCCACCGCCGGTATGTTGCGATGCTTTAGCGCGAGGTACGCCGTGTCCTTTTCCGCCATGGCGGCCAGATACTTCGTAACCACGGATTCCGTCTCGCCGATATCGACAATTCGCCCGCGCTCCAGCCACATGGTTCGGTCGCCAATCGCCTTGAGATCCCCAACGGCATGCGACACGAAAAGGATCGTCACGCCTCGCGCGCGCAACTCATGCACCTTGCGCATACAGCGATGACGGAAATAGAGATCGCCCACCGCCAGTGCCTCATCCACCAGCAAGATTTCAGGGTCCACGTTAATTGCCACGGCGAACGCCAGCCGCACCACCATGCCGCTGGAGTATGTTTTCACCGGCTGATTGATAAATTCGCCAATCTCCGCAAACTCTTCAATCGCCGAATAGCGCTGATCGATTTGTTTTTTGGAGAGCCCCAGAATCGCCCCGTTCAGATAGACGTTGTCGCGCCCTGAAAACTCAAGATTGAACCCCGAGCCAAGTTCCAGAAGTGCCGAAACTCGTCCGTTCACTGTCACATTGCCGGCCGAAGGATGCATAATTCCCGCTACCATCTGTAGCAGCGTGCTCTTGCCTGACCCGTTCTCGCCCACAATGCAGAACGTCTCCCCGCGCCGGATTTCGAAATTCAAATCCTGCAGCGCCCAGAAATCGCGGTGGAACGATACCCGCTGCAAGGTAAGCAGCTCTTTCAAGCGGTCGCCGGGTGACTCGTAGATCGAGTAGCTCTTGGAGACGCGCTCAAATTCGACAGCGTTCACGGAAAGCCCGCTGGGTTAATGCCCGGTATGATGCGCAGCGCATTCTTGTAGTAAAGTTTGCGCAGAACATCATCCGGCAGATCCAGCCCATACATCTTCCAGAAGGCGTGGCGCTTTCGATAGTAATCGAAATACTCATCCGCCGTTTCGAGCACGCGGAAGTAGTAAGCGTACTCCGATGGCTCCCACGTATCTTTGCCAAAAAGCACGCGGTCGCTGTGCTTGATGAAAAATTCGCGCGCAAAACGCGGCTGCCTTCCTAGCTCCGCCAGCACCGCGCCAATCTCCGTGTACATGTTCGGAAGCTTGTCCATCAACCGCCCGAGCTCTCCCAAATTTCCGCCCAACCACCCAAGATGGGCGTTGATAAAAATGGTGTTCGGATGCTTGGCAAACAGATGATGCTGCTCTTCCATCAAGGTTTCCCATGGCGGATAACGCTCGGGAGGCCGCGCCCGCGAGGGAAATTGCTTCAACTCCAGCCAGCGCTCGTTGTACTTGTCTTTCGGCTGAAAGAACGACGAGGGCTCGCCCGTGTGGATCAGGACGGGAATCTTCAGCGTGCCGCACAACTCGAATACTTTGTCGAAGCGCGGATCGTCCACATGAATCCGCTGGCCGTGAGTATCCTTCAGATCCATCCCGAAATTCTTGAAGATCTTCAGCCCCTGCGCGCCATTCTTCACGTCGCTGGCAAGCTGGCCCGCCACCCGATCGCTGTAGCCCGGCTCATCGATCCGCGTGAAATTCATGTTGGCGAAAACAATGAAGCGATCTGGATAGTGCCCCTTCATGTTGGCGACGCCCTCTTTTAACTCGTCGCCATAACCGCCGCTGAGATTTATCATGATTCGCAAATGGATGCGATCCATGTCCGTGACCAACTGTTTCAGCTCACCTTCGGGCATCCGCGAGTCCTGATGATTGTGAACGTCGATGAACGGATACTTCGCGCGAGTCAACAGATGCTGCGGAACCACCAGCGTCGATTTCGGTTCGTAGTCCTCGATGGACATGGTCTGCGCATGTGCGAGACCCGACAGAAACAGCAGCGAAACAGCGTATTTCATGGAAGAAATCCAGTATTACATGTGCGGCAGGCGTCGCTTGCGCCCTTGCCGCATGGCGAGTGATTGCAAGCGCTGCTCGCGCCGCTGTATTTCCGGAGTCACGGCAATGGCCAGCGCCCCACGCGTCATTTCAAGCGCCATTGAATAGTTGCGCTCTTTGTGTTCGTAATACTTCGCCAGCTCCTCGTAGGCCCGCGCGCGATGCGAATTGGGTGATGCGGCCAGATCCGTGAATGCCGTCAAGGAGCCGAGTTGGTTGCCGCTTTTCTTTTCCAAGAGCCCGATGTCGAGCAGTGTTCGAAACAGCAGATCGTCGCGCAGCCCCATATCCACCGCGCGCCGCAAGAGTGTCAACGATTGCGGAATGCGCCTCGCTTGCATCAGCCATCGTGCAAGACCCAGCAAGTCCGCGCCGTGACGCAGAGTAACGCGCTCGGGGTCGCGAAACGCCTCGGGAACAATCGCGGTCAAGCACGCCAGCGAAACAATATCCAGCACGTTGTGATGGAAAATCGGAACCATCCGGAACGCGCGATGCGTGCGGAGATACTCGAAGTAATAATAGGGAATCATCTCGCCCGGAACGTCGCCATCGCGATCGAGCCCGAGCACCTGACTTTCCAAATGCACCAGCCGGCAACTATCCAGCCGCAGCTTCCAAAGCCTTCGCGCGCCGAATAAGAGATCCAAATGTTCCATGCGCGTGAAGGGATGGCGCGCGCGCACCATGCGAAATCGGGTTTCCAACAGCGGCTGATCGTAAGACTTTCCGTTGTAGGTAATTAGCACATCGAACCGCTGCAGATATTCCGAAAGCGCCTGCAACTGCGACGCTTCTTCCCCGTAGTCGCGCATGAAAAATTGACGCACCCGGAAGCCTTCTTCATCGATGCTGCCGACGCCGATCAGAAACGCGTACGTGCCCGAACCGCCCGCCAATCCCGTCGTCTCAGTGTCGAGAAAAGCCCAACGCGTGGGCGGGCAATTCGGAATCGCGCCGCCCGAAAGCGGGTCCAGCAGATCGTGACGCAGTTCGATCAAATCCGAGATCTCCACGCTGCCATGGCGACGATGCCGCTCATACAACTTCTCGGTTTCAAAGTGCTTGCCGTAAGGGGTCTCAACCACCTCGCCGGTGAGCAGTTCCTCCACAAAACAAGAGCTTTCAAGGGGCTTGCGGGTCGCGCTAGCCGCTCCGCTGTCCATGTACTTGCGGTCGATATGCGCCACCTTCGCACGCAACAGCGCTAACTGTTCCTGGATGCCCGCCATGTTCGCCTTTTATTTGCCTAATATACTATAGCCTGTGAAAACCCCCTGGCTCTTCGCGCTGCTGTTCGCGATTTTGCTGAGCGCGAAGCTTTGCCACGTCGGCGTTTTGTGGGCCGAGGAAGACCTGCCGCTCGCTGCAGCCAAGCAGATGTTGATGGGCAAGGTGCTCTACCGGGATGCGTGGTTTGATAAGCCGCCGCTCGTGCCCGCCATTTACCTTCTTTGGGGCGCGCGGATCGGCTGGATCCTTCGCCTCGCCGGTTCACTCTACGCCCTTCTAGCCGCGTGGTTCGCCTATCGCTTCGCGATGGACCTGTGGTCCCGCGCGGAAGGGCTTTGGGCTGCGTCGCTCCTGACTTTTTTCCTAATCTTCGATACGCCATCCGCGGCACTCCCGATGGCCGCCGATCTCCTGATGCTTGCACCGCATTTCGCAGCAATCTGGTTAGCGTGGAAAAAGCGACCCTTACTAAGCGGCATCGCCTGTGGCATTGCATTCCTGTTCAACGCCAAGGCGGCCTTCGTCCTAGCCGCCTGCGCGGTCTTCTGTTTTCCGCAGATATTGCCGCTTGCGGCGGGCTTCACCATACCTTGTGCCATTGCCGCAATCTGGCTCGGCGCAACCGGCGCGCTTCCCTTCTACATCGATTCTGTTTGGATTTGGAGTTCACTGTACGCCGGCAGTTCGCACGTGCCAAATCCATTTGGCAACGCCGCGCTTCGCACCATAAACTGGCTGGGCTTCCACGCCGCGCTTTTGATTGCGGCAACCGCCTGGTGGTTCAGGCGCGAGCCCATCCGCTTGAAGATGCTCGTTTGGTCACTCACCTCCTTTCTCGGCGTCTCTCTCGGATGGCGGTTCTTTCCACGCTACTTCTTCCAATTGCTCCCGGTTTTGGTGATCGTAGCTTCGCGCGGTTTAGTCCTTCTCGGCAGAAAGCGGCTCATCGCGCTCGCCTTTCTCTTAATTCCCATCATCCGATTTGGCCCGCGCTACCCCATGCTTGCGCTCGGGATGCAGCCGAGTTGGAGCGATCTTGCGATGGATCGCGACAGCCGCGAAGCTTCCGCACTAGTTACCGCCCAATCGCGCCCCGGCGATTCACTATTCGTGTGGGGCTACCGTCCGGAGATATTCGTCTACACCGGCCTCCCCGCAGCTACGCGTTATCTAGATTGCCAGGCTCTCACCGGCGTCCCCGCGGACCGCCATCTCACGCAATCGAATCCCGTAACCACCAGGGGGCTCGCCGAAGCCCGCGCGGCACTGACGCAATCGCGCCCTGATTTCATCGTCGACGGCCTCAGCCCTTACAATCCGCGTCTCGCCATGAGCACCTTTCCGGAAATGCACGCCTGGCTCACCCTCTATCGCGAGATTGCGCGCACAAAGTATTCGGTAATCTACCGCCATATTCCTCCCGATCAGCCTTAGCGATTACAATCGTTTGGTGGCTTCTTCCCAACAGAAAAAACGTATCCTGGTCACCGGCGGAGCGGGGTATATTGGCAGTAACACTGTCCTCCAGCTCGCTGACGCGGGTTACGAAGTCGTTGTCGTGGACAACCTATCATACGGTCGTCGCGAAGCCGTCGATCCCAGGATTCTGCGCGTATTCGACCTGCACGATACCGAGGCGCTGGTTGCTTTATTCCAAGCCGAGCCCTGCGATGCAGTGATCCATTTCGCCGCGTTCATTTCCGTGGGCGAGTCCATGAAGCTGCCTGAGATTTATTTCGACAACAACGTCGGCGCTTCCCTGTCGCTATTCACCGCCATGCTGCGAACCGGCGTCAAGCATCTGGTCTTCTCATCGACGGCCGCGGTCTACGGGCTGCCTGAATCTTCACCGATTTCGGAAGATCTTCCGTACGCGCCCATCAATCCCTACGGCGAATCAAAGGTAATGGTCGAAAAAATTCTCGGCTGGCTCGATCGGGCTCATGGCCTGCGCCACGTCTGTCTGCGCTATTTCAACGCCTCGGGCGCCGACCCCGAGGGCCGCGCGGGCGAGATGCACAATCCCGAGACCCACTTGATCCCGCTGCTCTTCCGTGCCATTCAAACTGGCAAGCCGGTGGACGTTTTTGGCGACGACTACCCCACGCCCGATGGCACCTGCGTGCGCGATTACATCCATGTCAGCGACCTCGCCCAGGCTCACATTTTGGCTGTGGAATCCCTGCTGGGCGGTGCGCCATCAAACAAGTTCAACGTGGGCACGGGAACAGGATTTTCCGTCCTTGAAGTCATTCGCGCCGTCGAGTCGGTGACGGGAAAACAAGTTCCGCACAGAATTTCCCCGCGGCGAGCAGGCGATCCGCCCGCCTTGGTTGCCGATTCCAATAAGTTGCAATCCACTCTTGGCTGGAAACCGAGACTTGGTGAATTGAAAGACATTGTATCTACCGCGTGGAATTTCGCGCAAAAGCATTCGAAGTAAACATTCGTCTCAATCCTCGTCGTGTTGCGCCGCAAGGCTGGTGAGAACCGACAAGTCTTCGAGCGTCGTCACATCTCCGGCGACGTGATTCGACGTCACAATTTCCCGCAAAAGCCGCCGCATGATTTTGCCGCTGCGAGTTTTTGGAAGCGCATCCGTGAACCGGATCTGCTCCGGCCTCGCGAAACTCCCGATCTCTTTCGCGACCCACTTCCGTAATTCGTCGCCAAGCTGCTGCTGATCGTAGTTCCCTTTTTTTAAAGTCACGAAACACACGACCGACTGACCCGTGATCTCGTGAGGCTTGCCCACCACCGCCGCTTCCGCTACCGCTGGATGCCGCACCAACGCCGACTCGATCTCCATGGTGCTCAACCGGTGACCGCTCACGTTCATCACGTCGTCCACGCGGCCAAGAACCCAGAAGTAACCGTCGTTATCCTGACGGGCTGCATCGCCGGTCATGTAAACGCCAGGAATGCGCGACCAATAATTTTCCACATAGCGCTGTGGGTCGCGCCACAGAGTCCGAAACATGCTTGGCCATGGATTTCGGATGATCAGAAATCCTTCGCGCCCGGTTTCCACCGGGTTGCCTTTCAGATCGACAATCTCCGCCTGTACTCCCGGTAATGGCAGCGTGCCCGACCCGGGCTTTGCCGCAATCGCGCCCGGCATCGGAGCGATCATGATCGCGCCCGTCTCGGTCTGCCACCAAGTATCGACAATCGGGCAGCGCGATCCGCCGATCACCTTGTAATACCATTCCCATGCCGCTGGATTGATCGGCTCGCCCACCGACCCAAGCAGACGCAGGCTTGACATGTCATGACCATTAGGCCATTGGTCGCCCTGCCTCACGAAAGAGCGAATGGCGGTCGGTGACGTGTATAGAATCGTGATGCGGTACTTCTCGATCAATCGCCAAAACCGATCGGGCTGCGGGAAATCCGGCGCACCTTCGTACATTACAGCCGTCGCGCCCGCGGACAGCGGCCCGTAAACGATGTAGCTGTGTCCCGTCACCCAACCCACATCCGCCGTGCACCAATAAGTGTCTTCTTCGCGCAGATCGAAGATCCACTTCATGGTCATGGTGGCCTGCAGCATGTATCCGCCCGTGGTGTGTACGATGCCCTTCGGCTTACCCGTGGTGCCGGAGGTGTAGAGCACAAACAGCGGATGTTCGGAATCCAGCATTTCCGCCGGGCACTTCTCGTCAACGCCTTCGTGCAGTTCGTGCCACCAATGATCGCGCCCGCTCTCCATCGCCACTTCGCTGCCCGTCCGGTTCAACACGATTACATTCTGAACCGACGGGCAATCGATCAGAGCTTCATCTACCACCGGCTTCAGTTTCACTTCCTTGCCGCGACGCCATCCGCCGTCCGCGGTGATTACCACCTGCGCGTCGAGATCCTGAATCCGCGTCTTGAGGGCTTCGGCGGCGAAGCCCCCGAACACCACACTATGGATAATCCCAAGCCGCGCGCATGCCAGGAGCGCAATTGGCAACTCAGGCAGCATGGGCATGTAGATCACTGCGCGATCGCCGGTTTTCAAGCCGCGAGACTTCAACACGTTGGCGAACCGGCAAACCAGCCGGTGCAGTTCCTGGTAACTGATCATTCGCTGATCGCCCGGTTCGCCCTCCCACAGGATCGCTACTTTGTTCTTGCGCGCCGTCTCTAAATGCCGGTCGAGACAGTTGTACGACGCATTCGTTTTCCCGCCCACGAACCAGCGTGCATCCGGTGCCTGCCAATCGAGCACGCTGCTCCATTTGTGGAACCAGTGCAGTTCGCGCTCCGCAAGCTCGCCCCAGAACTCGGTCGGATTTCGTGCGGAACGTTCGCACAAATCCCGATACTCTGCAAGACTCTTCACTTGCGCGTGCGCGGCGAATTCCGGGGATGGTGGATAAAGGCGTTCTTCCGACATGATTATTCTCGATTCGAATTCAAAAGCGTAACAGATCGATACAGCGCTTCAGCGTCGGATTCGGCGCTTGCTTCCACGGCGATTCGCAATAGCGGTTCAGTGTTCGAGGCGCGCACGTGAATCCAGCCTTCTGGCAGGCGGATTTTTAGGCCGTCCATTCGGTCCATTTCGGCCCCGGCGAATCTTTCTTCCAACTGCAACATCAGGTCGCCGAGTTTTCCGTGCTCAAACATAACCGCGCCGAAACGCCGGTAATAGCGGGGCAGTTCCCGAGCCAGCGCGGACATTGTCTTGCCCGTGGATGCCATCAGATCGAGCAGAAAAGCCATGCCTGTAAAGCTGTCGCGGCATAAATGCACCGCTGGAAAAATAATCCCCCCATTCGAACCCTCCCCACCGATTGCCGCGCCCACTTGCTGCATGGCTTCCACCACGTTAGCCTCGCCCACTTTCGTGCGGATCACCTTGCGCCCGTGCTTCGCGGCGATATCGTCGATCGCCGATGACGTCGTCAGATTCACCACCACATCGCCCGGCAACCGCGCTAGCGCCGCCTCCACCGCCAGCGCCAGCACATCGTCATTGTCCAGCACATGCCCGTTTTCGTCGGCAACCGCCAGCCGGTCACCGTCCGGGTCTTGCGCGAATCCCACTTGGCTTTTTGTCTCGGTCACCAATTGCGCCAGAGCGCCCAGTGTTTCGGGCTTCGGTTCGGCTTCGCGCGGAAACGGCTGCGTCGGGTCCACCGAGATCGCGTGCAGTGCGCAGCCCAGGTCTTCGCGAAGAAACCGCGGCGTCATCACGGAACCCGCGCCATTCACGCCATCAAGCGCGACCCGAAAGCCGCAGCCGCGAATCCGAGCAGCGTCCACGTGACGCAATACGCGATCCAGATGCAATCGCGGCGCTTGGTCGAGCACCTGCCGAACCCCTCCTATCTGCGAATTGATGGCTTGCTGAAAATCGCTTTGATGGTACAGATCGAGAAGTTCTTCGCGTTCATATTGATTGAAAAACTGCCCTTGGCCGTTAAACAATTTCAGCGCGTTGTATTCAGGCGGGTTGTGCGAGGCGGTCAACGAGATGCCTCCCAGAGCGCCCGTCGCGCTCACGTAAACCTGCAGCGTGGGGGTTGGAAGCACACCCACGTCGATCACCTCGCAACCGGCGGCGAGCAACCCGCAAGTCACGGCGTGCTGCAACATCGGCCCGCTCGCGCGCGTGTCGCGGCCCACCACCACCGTCCCCCTTCCCACATAAGAACCGAAAGCCTGGGCGAACGCGCATGCCAGCGAAGGTGTCAGAAATTCCCCCACCACTCCACGAATTCCCGATACCCCGATCTTCAGTAGATGTTCTCGCTTGCTCACTATGCGAAGCTCCTGACGGTTTCCATGAGCCCGTTGAACAGCGCAACGGGAGCAGCGCCGCGTGCTTCGCAGATCACGCGAATAATCGGTTCCGTCTGGCTGACGCGCACATGCAACCAATGGTCGGGCCAATCCACGCGCAGGCCATCCAGCGTGTTTGCCCGCCCGTCCGCGTATTGCTCGCGCAGTGCGTTGAGCAGCGCGGGAATTCGCTTGGTCACTAGCGGCACCTGCCCTTTCAGAATCCGAAAGCGGGGGTAACTCTCAACGATCCGCGACAGCGTTTGGCCGCGCTCCAGCAACATGGAGAGCAGTGCCAGCATAGAAGCGATGCCGTCATAAACAAACCGGAACTGCGGCAGCATCACCGCCCCCGTGCCCTCCCCGGCCAGCGCGACCTGCTCCGGCCTGTGCGCGGCGATCGCGTCAATCGCTGCCTGCCTGCCCACCGGAACACGCAAGACCGTGCCGCCGTGCTTCGAAGCGACCTCTTCCAACAGCGCCGTGGTCGAGAGGTTCGTGATGACTAGCTTGCCGCTATGCCGGGGCAGAAAGTAATCGGCGAGCAAGGGCAGTATCATCTCCTCGGAAATCGCTTCTCCTTCTTCACTCGCAATCGCGACGCGGTCGGAATCAATATCAAACAAAAAGCCCGCATCGGCGTTCAGAGGGCGCATCAACGGAGCCAGTTGCAGGTTCACCATGTCGCGAGTGGTCGCGGGTTCGTGTGCAAATGCAACGCTTCCCAGCTTTTCGTTAATCAGGATGAAAGAAAATCCGAATCGCTCGTTCAATCGACGCAGAATTAACGCCGACGTGCCGTTGCAGCAATCCACCACCACGCGAAAACCTCTCAATGCCGGCAAGTCGAAAGTGGCCGCCAGCGTGTCGATGTAGGCATCAATGGCCCCGGTCTCGGCCCAAAGTTTTCCAATTGCACCCCACTCCACCAGATTGAACTTGCGGAGATGGTAAATGTCGAGCAGTTCGTTGGCTTCCAACGTCGAGAGGTAAACGCCATCGCGCCCCAGAAACTTCAATGCGTTCCAATCCGCCGAATTGTGACTGGCGCCGATAGAGACACCGCCTGCCGCGCCCGTTCTCCGAATCGTATGCTGGATGACCGGAGTTCCGGCCACGCCCAGGTCGATCACCTCGTGCCCGCAGGCCATAAGCCCCGCGACGACGCCTTCGCGGACCATCGTGCTGCTGGCTCGCGGGTCCCGCGCGACCAGCACCGGCGCGCCTGTTTCCAGGAACGTGCCGAATGCAGTTGAGAAATCCAGTACATGCTGCGCCGTCAATCCTGTTCCCACTACGCCCCGGACGCCCACCGGAGAAATTCGGAGCATCCTCGTCATGTTTGCGGTCCGCGCCCCATTGCGCTTATTGTGCAACAGGCGGTTTTGCCTTGGGCGCACATCGGATTTGGTGGATACGAATTACGCGGCGGCGCAACCCGAGCGGCGTTCGCGATCCTCTTCACATTTTCACCATTCTTGAGATGTGCACCCGCACTAAAACTTTAGCTTCACTTTTGATATTTAGGAATAAACTCACTGATTGAGTAGCCGGAGTGGCTGCCAGGCGAACGGATACAACCCTCGGAGAATATAAATGAAAATGCTTTTACTTTTCGTTAGTATTTGCTATGCCAGCTACGCCCAGAGCGACCCGAAAATGGAATCTATTCCACCTCGGCTGCAAGTCTCTCGTGTAGTCATAGAGCCAAGCTCGTTACAAGTACCCCGGGGAAGTGTGGATGGCCGAATTGTAGTTCAGGTATATAACGCGCTGGTCGTCGAGAAGATTCATAATCCCACAGCGACCGTGCGCCTTAGATTGATTCCTTCTGACCCGACTGCCAGCAAAGCAGAGCCGCCGCAGATATTCCCGCTGCTGCGTACCGAGCGAGTAGGCGTTAGCCCGACGATCTTTACCTTCTCTTTTTCGGTTCTCCCGAGTACATCGCCAGGGCAATATCGGGTGGAAGCCTGTGTTAGCAGTGACAACGACACTGTGGAGATTAAAATTTCCGAAGATCACAATGAATACACTGGGTTGTTAACGATACTTCCATAAGATCGTACCGACCACTGTTTCCGTGGCCGCCGCCGGAAGTTCCATCGTGGCGTCGGCCCGCTCCTCGCATTTGAATTCCCCCGCCCGTTGTATTACACTCATAGATTAGATTCGCAGCCGCACGTCCGAGCCTTGCCTTCTGAGCTTGACCAAGCGGCCGCTATTAAGGAAAATCCCGACATGCATGCAATCATCGAAACCGGCGGAAAGCAGTTCCGCGTCACGTCTGGCGACGTGCTCCGCGTTCCCAAACTCGCTGGCGATATCGGCTCGGAAGTCGATTTGGGCCGCGTGCTCGCGGTATTCAAGGGTGAGGGCGACGTTCTTTCCGGCTCTAGCGCGGCTGACGCCAGGGTGAAGGCCACAATTGCCGGCAACGACCGCGCCAAGAAGATCATCGTTTTCAAGTTCAAGCGCAAAAAGCAGTATAAGCGCACGCAAGGTCACCGGCAGGACTACACTGAAGTCAAAATCGGCGACATCGTTGTTTAGCGACACGGGAATATAGTCATGGCACATAAAAAAGGTTTAGGCAGTTCCAAAAATGGGCGGGATTCCAACGCCCAGAGGCTTGGTATCAAGGTTTTCGGCGGCCAACTTATCCCCGGCGGCTCGATTATTGTCCGGCAGCGCGGCACCAAGCTGAAGCCCGGCGAAAATGTCGGCTGGGGCAAGGACGATACGCTCTTCGCGAAGATTACCGGCGTCGTCGAGTTCCGCGATCGCGGCCGCATGGGCAAATTCGTAAGCGTGAAGCCCGAGCCTGTCGGCGTCAATTAGATTCTCCTCGTTTTTTTAATTTAGCCGCTGACCTGTTCCACGGATCAGCGGCTTTTTATTGGCCATTGCGACACAAAGGTTCCTATGTTTATTGATGAAGTCCGCATTCTGGTCAAAGCTGGCGACGGCGGAAATGGCTGCCTCGCTTTTCGGCGGGAAAAGTTCGTTCCGCGCGGCGGGCCCAGCGGGGGCGATGGCGGGCGGGGCGGCGACATCTACATGACTTCCAGCGTGAATCACAACACGCTGCTTCACTTTCGATTTAATCCCGAGCATAAAGCGCAGCGCGGCCGTCACGGCGAAGGCAGCAACTGCAAGGGGCATGAGGGCGACTCCATCGAGCTTTCCGTCCCGGTGGGCACTGTCGTTTACGACAACGACACGGGCGAACGCCTCTACGATTTCGACGCTCCCGGCCAGCGCTTTCGCGTGGCACGTGGCGGTCGCGGCGGTCGCGGCAACGCGCGCTTTACCAGTTCCACCCACCAAGCTCCAACGGAGCATGAAGATGGCAAGCCTGGTGAAGAAAAGAATCTTCGCCTTGAACTAAAGTTGCTCGCGGACGTCGGTCTGGTCGGCTTCCCGAACGCCGGTAAGTCGACTCTGATCTCGCGCATTTCCGCGGCGCGCCCCAAGATCGCCGACTACCCTTTCACAACTCTCGAGCCCAATCTCGGCGTGGTCCAGCTCGATGACTTTCGCAGTTTCGTGGTTGCCGACATCCCCGGTATTATCGAAGGCGCGCATCTCGGACACGGGCTCGGCATTCAGTTCCTGCGGCACATCGAGCGCACGCTTCTTCTTATCCATCTCGTCGATATGTCTGAGACCGGTCGCGACCCCATCGAGGATTTCGAAAAGCTGATGACCGAACTCTCTAGCTTCAGCGAAGATCTTTCGCGGAAGCCGATGTTCGTCGCGGCGAGCAAGATGGATGCCGCGCAGAATTCGGAAAAGCTTGCGGAATTGCGCCAGATAGCGGCCGATCGCGGCATGCCTTTCTTCGAGATCTCCAGCGCCACGGGGCAAGGGATCGAGGCGCTGAAACATGCCATGGCTGAACGCGTAATCGGCGCGCGCCACGCCGCTGCGTCAGATTCGGTGGAAAGCCTTTAGGATTTCGCGCGTCGAATATTGCAGCGCGATGGGGCGACCGTGTGGGCACGCCATCGGATAATTCGTGGCGGCAAGCTCTCGCAGCAGCCATTCCATCTTCGCGTTGTCCAGCTTGGTATTGATCTTAATCGCTGCACGGCAGGCTATGGATGCCGCCATGCCGCGCCGCAGGTCGTCGAGCGAAACCTTACGCAGTTCGGTCTCGGTGATTTCCAGAATTTCAAAAACCACGCGCTCTAAATCTCCAGGCCCGATCGCCGCGGGAGAAGCTTTCACCGCGATAGTGCGCTGCCCGAACGGTTCTGTCTCAAAGCCCAGCCCATCAAGCTCACCGGCGATCCGCGCGTACTCAATCTGCTGCTCTGCCGTGAGCTGAAGCACGAGCGGCATCAATAGCCGCTGAACTTCCAGCGTCCCGCGCGCTCGCTGATCCAACACTTTTTCAAAGAGAATGCGCTCGTGTGCCACGTGCTGGTCAATGATCCATAAGCCGTCACGCCCCGCCGCGATGATGAAGCTGTTGTGGATTTGACCGAGCGGACGCAGATCGCGCAGATTTTCGAGCGACGCCGTCGCCCCTCCTGCAAAAGCTTCGGTCGGAAATGGGCCGTGTGTATCGGGGACGCGCAATCGGACAGCGGCGTTTACATCGATACCAGGGCCCGCGAAGTCGAATCTCGGGTCGGGGCCTCGCACTGGCTGCAACTTGAATTCTGGAGCCGTCGCTGGCAGTGCCGCACTGGGCTCGAATTCGTCCGGCAGTGAGGGCGCGGCGGACTGGTCCGCTATCATTTGCGAAAATTCCGAGTATTGCAAGTCCGCTGTCGGCCGCGGGGGAACGGGATTGATCGTGAAGGCTGGCGCGGGGCGCGATTCCATCAACTGATCGCGAATGGAATCGCGAACAAAATCGTGCACGAACGATTGATGCCGGAATCTCACCTCCGTTTTCGAAGGATGGACGTTGACGTCGACCTCTTCTGCATCGCAATCGAGAAAAAGCAGCGCGAATGGATAGCACGCGTGCGGCATCAAGTTGTAATATGCCGCCGAGAGGGCGTGCAGCAGCAGGCGGTCCCGAATCAACCGTCCGTTCACAAAAATAAATACAGAGTTCCGATTATTCTTCTGCACCTGAGGCCGCGAAACGAAACCGCTCAGCATGAAGGAGCGCGGCTCTGGAACTTCTCCTTCATCCATGTCGGCCGGGCGTGGAGGCATCTGCTTTTCACGCAGGCCCAGATCCACCAGCTCGTCCAATACCTGACTTCCGAAGACTTGAAACACGCGCTCACGCAGCGTTTGCACTGGCGTAACGTGAAGCAGCTCAGCGGCGCCGTTCAGCAGAAGAAATGTTTTGTCGGGATGGGCCAGACTATAGTGCGTCACCAGCGACGCGATGTGCGCCAATTCCGTCTGCTCCGAGCGTAAAAATTTCTTCCGCGCCGGAACGTTGAAGAACAGATCGCGTACTGTGATGACCGTGCCCGGGGCAGCCGCCATCTCGTCGCAATGCAGAATTTTGCCGCCCGCGATTTCCACGCGATTCCCAGTTGTTTCGTCCGGTGAGCGCGTCTCCAGCAGCAAACGCGATACCGACGCGATTGAAGGAAGCGCTTCACCGCGAAATCCCAAGGTCGCTATCGAATTCAGATCCTTTACGTCGTGCAGTTTGCTGGTGGCGTGGCGCTCGAACGCGAGAAGCGCATCGTCGCGCAACATGCCGCAGCCGTCATCCGTGATGCGGATTAGCCGCCGTCCGCCGGTCTCGATCTCCACCTGAATACGCGTCGATCCCGCATCGAGCGAATTCTCGAGCAGCTCCTTCACCACCGACGCTGGACGCTCGACAACCTCGCCCGCCGCGATCTTGTTCGCGACGTTGTCGGAGAGTACGCGAATGCGGCCCATTAGGCCAGCTTAGCGAACGCGGTCCAGCACCACCGCCATGCTGTCATAGTCCCCCTGCAATCGCAGGTTCAAGCCATGTGTCATCAGATACTGTCCGCTGACCGTCTCCGTGGGCACGTCTAGCTGCCCCTCAACCGCCTTCAAGCGATACGTCGCGCTCGCTTCCAACCCCCGCAAACGGATCGTCGGCGCCGGCCGGTTGTATTGCTGCGAATGCAAAAACGCGAAAAGCACCGCCTGGCTTTGGTCCCGCGCGACATACTGATTGGCCGTCAGTTCGCCTTCCCGTGGCGAAAATAGCCGGTACAAACCGCCCAACTGTACGGTCTGCCGGATCGTCTTATCCAGAGCGATCATCCGAGTCGCCAGCGCAAAATCTTCCGCCGACCACTTGTTCAAATTCGCGCCAATCCCCAGCGCGCCCATCATCGCCGATAAGAATCGGTACTTCAGGGGCGTGCTGCGTCCATTCATGTTGGGCACATCGGTCACCCACGCCGACATCACCTTCGGCGCGTACGCATAGCTGAAGCCTTCCTGGATTCGGAGGCGGTCGAAAGCTTCGGTGTTGTCCGACGTCCA
>JANYJA010000221.1 GCA_025358575.1 Terriglobia bacterium | reverse complement strand
TCGGCTTTGCTCAAAGCACGCCGGGGACCATCCAACATCGAGTCAATTTCCGCTAGAACGCCCGCCATTCTCACCGATAAGCAATTGTGAGCTTCAACCCTCTTTCGCGCTTCGCTTGTTTGATTTTGATGGCATCGGCGGCGGACGCATCGCAGCCTAACCCGGGGCGGCGTCCCGCGTCCGCGTCCACGCTGGCGGCAACCCCGGTCTCCCTGGTCTTCTCTAACGACCCAACCTCGGCGACCCTTCCTCCGGCGCAAGCCGTGAAGGTCACCGCCGGAACCGCTTCGGTCGCGTTTACCGCTAGCGCTAGCGTGACGACTCCAGTTGGAAGCGGATGGCTGGCGGTCAGCCCCAGCAGCGGGTCGACGCCTGGCTCACTCAGCGTCCTGGTAAACCCGTCCGGGCTTCCAATCGGGTCTTATACCGGCAAGGTCATGGTCGCGGCTCTCGCAGCGGGTGCAGCGACGCAGACGGTCGCCGTCTCACTCACGGTCAAGGCCCCGCCCATTTCACTGAGCGTCTCACCCGCGTCCCTAACCTTCAATTATCAAGTCGGAACGGCGGCGCCAGTCGTGCAAAATCTGGCGGTCGGGAGCAGCGGCACTTTCCTTTCTTACACCACATCGGCGACATCCACCGGCAACTGGTTGCGGGTAACTCCGCCGACTGGACTGGTATTCGCGGCGTTTCCGGCGACTGTGGCCGCGGTCGCCGATCCTACCGGGCTCTTTCCGGGAACGTACGCCGGGAAAATTACGCTGGCGGCAGCCGGGGCTTCGAACCCGACGCAAACCATAAACGTGAGCTTGGTGATCGCTCCGGGGTTACCGGTTCTGTATTCTCTATTTCCCGTCGCTGTGACGCAGAGCGCCGGCGCCACAACTTTGACGGTCTCGGGCGCGGGCTTTTTCACCGGGTCGGCCGTGAAAGCGAACATTGCGGGAACTGATACGGTGCTCACCTCCGTGCTTTTGAGCGCCAATTTGATGACAGCGGTGGTCCCCGCCACATTGTTAGCAGCGGCGGCTACGCTGGCCATCCGAGTCTCAAACGGGGCAGCGGGTGATTCCACGGCGATCAACGTGCCCGTGCTTCCGCCGGGCCCGCGAATCTATTCGACGGGAATCGTGAGCGCGGCCAGCCTGCAGGGCGGGAGTGTCGCGCCGGGCCAGATCATGACAATTTTCGGCGCGGGGATCGGGCCATCCAGCTTGACCGTAACGGCCAGCGGAAACCTGGCGACAACGCTGGCCAACACGCAAGTTATGTTCGGGACGACGCCGGCACCCTTGATCTACACCCAAGCGAACCAGCTCAGTTTCATCGTTCCCTACAGCGTGGTACCTGGTACGCCGGTGGCATTGACCGTGATTTACAACTCCGCGACTTCGAACGCCATCAACTTGACGGTGGACTTCGCTGTCCCCGGCTTCTTCACGCTTGACGATTCCGGCAGTGGACCGGCGGCCGCGATCAATCAGGACGGCACCATCAACAGCGCGACGAACGCGGCACAGCGGGGCAATGTCGTGGTGCTATATCTGACCGGGGAAGGCCAGACAAACCCGGCCGGAATCGACGGACGAATCGACGCCGGGCCACTGGGTCCAGTGCCGCTCCTGCCTGTCACCGCGACCATTGGGGGAGTGCCCGCGCTGGTGCAGTATATGGGGGGAGCGCCCGGATCGGTAGCCGGATTGTGCCAATTGAACCTCCTGATTCCCACCGGAGTGGCACCCGGCATCGCGGTCCCGATTTCGATCACCCTTGGCAGCGGAAACGCGAGCTTCACCAGCTTTATCGGGCCGACCATCGCCGTGAAGTAACAACCAAACAGCAGCTTTTACGTCAAAAACCGTTCACGCGTTGGGGCGGCGATGCAGGGCGGCCGCAACGGAAAGGCTTCGAGGGCCGCTTGGATGAAGGATTGGCGCTGGATGTGGGCGTCGATTGTTTCGGTTGTCAGAACGAAGCCAAGTTCCACGGGGATAAAGGGTTTGTAGATTGTTTTGAAGTGCTTGCGGGTGGCGGCAGCGATTTCGAGAGCTTCTTTTTCGCGGGCTTGGCGCCTCTCTTGAATGACTTCGAGCCGCACCATGACCTTTTCCAGGCCGCGTTCGAGACGGCTAGTGGCGCGGGAGACGGCTTCGAGCGACGGGACGTTGTTTTTGAGAACGCGGGGCGCGGTGACGGCGGCGTGCAGGGCGGGATCGGGCATGAGTAAGTTGCCGTCAGCGCCCATGTGGCCGGTGGAAAACACGTTCTCACTGAGGGCAAAGCAGCGGCCGAGACGCCAGACGGTATCGGCGATTTGCTGCACGAGGGTCTGTTCGGCAAAGTCGGCCGGGCGGTAATGCGCGGAGTATTTCTGACAGAGGGCTTTGTAAGCCAAGGCGTCCTCGTTCGGCAGGAGGACGGTTTGGGCGCTTAGCCCGTGCTTGACTGCGTTAAGCTTGGAGCGGGCCGTGCCGTTAGTAGTGTTTGGTCCAGTCGATTTCTTCGCGTTTAGTAAGTTCGCCGCTAACTGCAACATAGTCGCCATGATTTTTTGGTGTCCTCTGACTTAGTTTTTAGCATGGCCCTGGAGGCGGGGCGTGGGAGGATTGTGGTAAGTGGTTGAGGGGGTTAGGGGGATTTTTGGGGGAGAGGCGTGACCGAAGAAAGTAACTAGCCCGCAAGGGCTCGGTGCCGAATATCGGCGAGGATCTCCACGATTTGAACGACTTCGCCAGAAGCGAAGAGGCCCTCGACTCCTCTAGCGCTCAGATCGGTGAATGGGGATTCATAAAGGATCACCGGATCGACGTAGCCGCGTTCGGTTAAGTGGCTGAGAACCAGTTCGACAAATTCGTGCTGGTTGGCAGTGAGGCGGCGACCCTGAAGGAAGTGTTCAAAGGCTTTGGTGGCGGCTTGCCGATCCATACCCGCCAAAGATCGTATGAAAAGCCCGAAGCCGTGGCTGGCTTCGCGGGCTTGGCGAATGTCTTCCGCCGTCCCGATACCCGCTTCGAGGAGAAGGCGTTCCAAGGCGAGGAGGTCTTCCGAGTTGAGACGCTCATTTTCGCGGACCTTACGGATGGCGGGATGATCTTCGTGTTTGCGCAGGAATGCGCGGGCCTTTTCGCGGAAGCGCTCGAAGTCTCCCGCGGCAACGATGCCAGGGAGCACGATTTCTATTTCCTCGCCCATTTCGTCCGCAAAATCCGTGAAAACCGGCTTGCGTTTGGTCTTCTCGATCAGCTTCACGAGCGCGCGAAGGCGGCGGCGAACGCCGTCGAGGATGGGCGCGGTAACGTCTTCCCAGAACGCATCCGTCAGCACCTCCAGAATGAGTTCCATTTGTTCGCGCACCATGGGGATGCTTTCCTTTTCGGAAAATAATTGAGCAATGCCCTGGACGGTCTCGCGGAGGCGCGTGAATGCAGGTTCGGCACGCAGCAGAGCAAGTTGGAGCCGGAGCATCAAGTAATCGAACTGACAGGCTTCGATGTCGGGATCTTCGGCTTCCGTCGGGAGCCCGGCGACGTGCTCCGCCAATTCGGCGTAGTGTTCGAGATTGAGCGTTTTCCAAGCCGCAGGCTCGGCGTAGCGCTCCACATAGCGGCGCTTGGGACGCACGATGAAGTTATTGAGATTCATCTGTGCGACTTCGGTACGCAACTCTCCAGCGGTGTACTGACGGAGTGCCCTTTCCTGTTCCGACGCGTTACTCGCATACCGCCGGTCAAGTTCCTCGATTAGTTCAAGGCGACCGACGAAAAGGCGCTTCGATAACGATTCCGATCCCGCGCCCTCTGTAGCTTCAGGATTCTGACTGAAATATTCCAGATTTTGGCAGTAGTCGAAGATGTAAAAGAACTTCTTATGGGTGCCCGGGCCAAATACATCCGGGCAAAGCCGGGTTCCGCGCCCAAGCATTTGCCAGAACTTGGTCTTCGAGCGCACGAGCTTGAAAAAGACGAGATTCAGGACCTCCGGCACGTCGATTCCGGTATCGAGCATGTCCACCGAGATAGCAATTTGCGGAGGTTTTACCGAATTTGAAAAAGCGTTGATGAGGGATTGTGCGTATCCGGTTTGGAAGGTGATGGTACGCGCAAACGAACCTTTGTAGTGCGGATAGTTTCGGTTGAAACGGTCTTCAATGAAGTTTGCGTGGGCCTGGTTCTTGGCGAAGATAATGGTTTTGCCGATTTTGTCTCCGCTCGCGACTTTCTGACCGCGAGTCATCAGGTGCTGGAGGACTTTATCGACGGTATCGATATTGAAGAGCCATTTATTGACGGCTTCGGCTTCCACTCTGTTCGGGACCTCGCCCTCTTCGGTCCACTCCAGGTCATCCCATGCGGCTTTTTCTTCATCGGAGAGGCCGTTATAGTCGATGCCTTCACGCTGGAACCGCAGGGGAACGGAAACGGCTTTGGGCGGGACCAGATAGCCGTCGCGAACGGCTTCATCGATGCCGTATACGTCGGTGGGGACGCCTGTCTCAAGATGGAAGAGCCTATAAGTATTGCGGTCGATTTCGTCGACCGGCGTAGCCGTCAAACCCACTAGCAGCGAATCAAAGTAATCGAAGATGGCTCCATAGCGCTGGTAAATGGAGCGGTGCGCTTCGTCGATGACAATCAGGTCGAAGTGCCCGGGGCCAAAGCGGCGCAGACCGCCGCCAGTCTCGGCATTGGTCTCGTCGATGAGCCCCATCATGGTCGGGTAGGTGGAAACGAAAACGCGGCCTTCGGTGTTTTTTTCAGTCACCAGATTGACGGGGGAAGCAGCGGGAAGGTGAAGTTTAAAGGCGTTAACGGCTTGGTTGACGAGGGCAACGCGGTCGGCAAGGAAGAGAATGCGCTTGGCCCAGTTGCAGCGCATGAGAACGTCGCACAGGGCGATGACGGTGCGGGTTTTGCCGGCACCGGTGGCCATGACCAGCAAGCCGCGGCGGTCTCTGTTCTTCTCGAACGCTTCGCAGATGCGGCGAATGGCGCGAGTTTGGTAGGCGCGTTCGACGATGGCGCTATCGATGGTGGCTCCGGCCAGCGAAAGACGGGTGGACCGGCGCTGGATCATCAGCTCCAATTCCGCTTTCTTGAAAAAACCCTGAACGGATCGAGGGGGGTACTGCGCGTCATCCCACAGCCAATGCTCGTAACCGTTGGTGTAGAAAATGACGGGACGCTGACCAAACTGTTGGTCGAGGCAATCGGCGTAGAGTTTGGCTTGCTGCTGGCCAACTCGCGGGTCACGTTTGGTGCGTTTGGCCTCGATGAGTGCGAGGGGCTTGCCATCGTCACCCCAGAGGACGTAATCGACGAAACCATGGCCTTCGGCGTTGGGCATTCCAGAGACCGGGAACTCGCGGTCCCGCTGCTCGTTGAGTGGCCATCCGGCTTCGCGGAGAAGGAGATCGATGAAGGTGTCGCGCGTTTCGGCTTCGGAGTAATCGTGGGTATCGGGCCGCGATTCCGCGGCGCGGCGCGCCTCCGCAACCTCGGCGCGGAGCCGCTTCAGCTCCTCATCAAGGGCGTTGCGATCCGCGAGGATGGCGCTGAGCTTTTCATCGCGCTCGCGCAAACCGGCCTCAAGGGATTGCAGTTGCTCGAGCGTCTGGCGCGGAATGGGCGCGGTGCGGGGCAGCAACTGCGGATTGAAGACGAGGGCGGACGCGGGCCGAACCGCGCGGGAGTAAGTGTGGGCGAGCCAGTACGAGACGTGGAAAAATTCGCGAACAGCGGTGAGCGCGTCAGCGGTCGAGATTTGCGCCTGACTGTGGACGGCTTGATTTCCGAGACGCGTGATGAGCTGCGCTTTGACGTAGACGGTTTCACCGGCAGACGCGCGGAAGGTGGGTTCATGGATGAGAGCGCTGAGAGTGTCCTGGTAAGGGAGGCGCAGGGCGGGGTCATGTTTGAAAGCCCAAGAGACGGCGAGTTCAAGAGCGCGGCGGGCGTAGAAACAGGCGGCGCGAGGGTCGGGGTAGACGGCGGCGGACGCGCGTTGGGCGGCGTTGTAGATGGCGGGGAACTCGGGCTGGAGGAAGCCGAAGTTAGACATTTGCGGCGGTGAGTGCGCTTGACTCGAGATCTCCTTGGAAGGCGCGGTGCTGGAGGGAGGCGAAGAGGGCGTCGAGGACGCGTAGGGAATTTTTCGACCTCTCAGACTCCGCGTTAACTTTGGTTACGATCTTCTCGAAGTCTTGCTGAAGCACGATCGGCGGAAACAAAACGGGAAAGCCTTTTAGCTGCGTCATGTTGATCGACGCGATACCCGTAGTTTGCTTTGCTGAACGCAGAAAGTAGGTTTTCCCCCTCCGGCTTGCAACGAGCCAGGAAAGGTATGTAGGGTTGATCGCCGGGTCAGAGACGCGCACTCGAAAAACGTGGTTCTGGTGAATACAGTCTGAGATTGATCCATCCCAGAGGGCGCCACGCCCAAGTTTGTCTGGGTCACCTCCTTCGGTCAAAAGCAGGTCTCGTTGACATAGCCGGTAGCGCGAGATTTCCCCTTCTGATGCAACGATTGTCTTTATGACGCTAAGATTGAGCGCTTGATCTTGGACGTTCGAAACGGCAAGGTACGAGACCTCCCTAACGGGCCCGATTGGCAAAGGACGGCCCTTGGTTATCCCAGAGACGATGTCTGAGACACCTCCGAGTGCTCCGGAATCCGGCCAGCCCTTAGAGTTGGTGACTGGGTCGCCGAACATGTCGAGGAAGATGGACTGGGCCAGAGAGTCGAGCTTGGCGATGGCGGCGCGGCGTTTGGCGCGCAGGGAGTCGGCCTTGTCCAAGATTGCGGCGATGCGGCGTTGTTGGTCGAGGGGCGGGAGTGGAACCGCGCAGGATCTAAGAATATCGACGGAGATGTTGTCTGCTGTGGTACCCCGAACGCTGTCGAGGATTCTTGGCGCTGACGCGCGCAGATAGTGGAAAAGATATTCCGGCAATATCTCGGGTGAACACAGCAACGCCTTTAAGTCCTGATTGATGGCGACCGTAACTCGATTGATGGCAACCGGAAGCGAATGCTTGAGTACTCCTGAGCGAACGACCAATAAAACGCAATTTTCGGGAATCAAACGAGCCGCACTGTCTTTGACAGCCTCCGGTGTGATCTTATCTTGTGCTGTCCAAATTTCGCCTTCCTTCATGTCCTTGGGAGTCACCCAGGGTATGTTGCCTCGAAAGTATTCTGGTTGTGATTTCGCGGGGGTTCCGCCGCCAACGAACTGAACAAGTAAGTTCAGGGGCACGGTGCGAGGGCAGTTTTTCATCCGAGCATCGCCTCCAACTCTCGAAGCCCTTCCTGAATTTCTGCTTCAATCGCATTCAACTCAGCAAGAATCTGTTGCGGAGGCACGTGGTCCACTTCCTCGTGAATCACCTCCTTATAGCGATTGAGGCTGAGATCGTAGCCTGTCGCCGCGATGTCCGCTTTTGAAATTGAAAAACTCTGCGCCGTTCAGGGACGATCGCGCTCCTCCCTATCGCGTTTCGGCCAGCGGGCGATTACGTCGGGGAGATTATTCTTTTCGTGCTCCTCATCGGTGAGAGGCGCCGACGGAGCGACCCCCAGCTTATCTTCCGAAAGCAGCGGCTGGCGTTTGTCATCGAGCGACCAACCGTCGGCGTGCATGTCGTAGAACCAGACGTGGTCCGTACCGCCGGAGTTGGTTTTGGTGAAAATCAGAATGGCTGTCGAGACTCCGGCATATGGCTTGAATGCGCCGGAAGGCAGCGAGATGACGGCGTCGAGTTTGTGGCCTTCGACCAGCAATGTGCGCAGCGACTGGTGCGCCTTACTTGAACCGAATAAAACACCATCGGGAACGATGACCGCCGCGCGTCCGCCGGGCTTCAACAGCCGCAACATCAAAGCGAGGAACAACAGCTCGGTCTTCTTGGTCTTGACGATTTCGAGCAGATCTTTAGCGCAGTTCTCGTAATCGAGAGAACCGGCGAAGGGCGGATTGGCGAGCACCAGGGTATAGGCGTCCTCGTCGCCTTTGTGCTCCTGGGAGAGCGAATCCTTGTAGCGGATATCGGGTCCTTCGACACCGTGCAGCAGCATATTCATGCTGCCGATGCGTAGCATTGTGTTATCGAAATCGAAGCCATGAAACAGGCGGGAGTGGAAGTGCTCGCGGAGTTCGGGATCGCGAAGGGCTTCGGGATAGCGCTCGCGGATATATTCACCGGCGGCGACGAGGAACCCGCAAGTGCCGGAAGCCGGATCGCATACGAGGTCGGTGGGCCGGGGCGCGGTGAGCTCCACCATCAGACGGATGAGATGGCGGGGGGTGCGGAACTGACCGTTCTGACCGGCGGTGGCGATCTTGCCGAGCATGTACTCGTAGACGTCGCCCTTGGTGTCGCGGTCCTGCATGGGGACTTTGTCGAGGAGGTCGACTACTTTGGCGAGAAGCGCGGGGGTGGGGATGGTGAATCGCGCGTCCTTCATGTGCTGGGCGTAAGCGGAACCGTCGCCGCCGAGCGTGCGAAGGAAGGGGAAGATGCGTTCCGCGATTAGCGCGAACATGTCGCGGGCTTCGAAATTCTTGGAGCGAGACCAGCGGTAATCATCGAAGGGGCGGGGATTGCGGTGGTCGTCCTCGCCCTCCGGGAAGATTCGGCGGTCGATCGGCTGATTCAGGCGGGCCGCCTTGAGCTCTTCGAGGGTGTGGAGTTCATCGAGGCGGCGGAGGAAGAGGAGATAAGTGATCTGCTCGATGACTTCGAGGGGGTTGGATATGCCGCCGGTCCAGAAGGCGTTCCAGATGGCGTCGATTTGGCTGCGAATTTCGCCGGTGAGCATAGATCGTTACCTAATGTACGACGGGAGTGGGGCGGCGTGCTGTTTTCGCGTGTGCGGGCTCACGCATGTGGGTCATCGTTGGCGGTAGGAAGTTTTCACGATTCGCGTCAATTGTTACTTTGGCGCGACAGCTTTTCGGCGCCGAAAGGGTAACGTAGATTTCTCTGTGCCCGGTAAGGTCAAAAGCTTTCACACACAGGGCGCGAAGAGCGCTTGACTTAAATAAGTCGCCGCGCTACGTTTTTAAATATGGCAGAGCCTACGGTCCGCACGTCACTCGACATCCCGGCTGGCCTCCATCGCCGTCTGCGTGAAGCGGCGGCGCGCAAAGGATCGTCGGCTCGGCAGTTGATTTTGCGAAGTATCGAGCGGGCGGTCGAGGAATCGGAACCGCGCCGGCCCGGGCGCAGGCTTAGTTTAGATCCGCCGCTCGTGCCAGCCGACGGCCGAAAGCCTTTCGATCTCACCAACGACGAAATTCATGCGCTCATTGAGTTTCCCTGACGTCAATGTCTGGCTCGCCTTAATCCTCGCCAATCACTCTCACCGCGCCTCCGCCGTCCGGGACGATCGCATTCCTGAGGCTCACGCAAATTAGCGTGCTGCGCCTCCTGACCACATCCGCCGCGATGGATGGGAAGCCGCTTACGCTTGCGGGCGCGTGGAAGACCCATGACCGTCTATTTCAAGACGACCGGGTTGTGTTCCTGGCCGAGCCGCCGGACGTGGCCTCGTGCTGAATTAGCGGCGGGGACGAGGAACGGGATGCCGTTGCGCGAACGACTGATTCAGGTTTGGACGAGTTAAGGTAAAAGGGTTTCACGCAAAGGCGCAAAGACGCATAGGCCGCGGCGGTAGCATGGTTTGAGATCATGCACGAAATTCAGATTTTGACTCCGGATGGGCAGACGCGCAAGGTGCCGCTGCATAAAGACGCGCTCACGCTGGGAAGATCGAGCGCGGCGGACCTCTGCTATGCGGACGATGCGGGGCTCTCGCGACACCACCTGGCGATCGAGCTTAAGAACGGCGAATGGGCGGTGCGCGATTTGGGGAGCAAGAACGGGACGCTGCTCAACGGTATCCGCATCACGGAACCGGCGGCGCTGAAGCTTGGGGATCGCATCACGGCGGGGCATTTGATTCTGCTGTACGACCACACCAACGACAATGCGACGCGCGCGGTGGTATTTGTGGAGAGCGAGATCGGGAAGACGGGCGCGTCCACCGTGATCACGGATTTTGAAAATGTGATCCACGGGAATCAGGATGCCGACGCGGTGGCGGGTTCGGCGCACGTGAACGCATTGATTCGCGCGGGGAATGAGCTTGCGGGCGAGCGACCGCTGCCGGAGTTGTTCAATCTGATTCTGGAGCTTTCGATTTCGGCAGTGTCGGCCGAGCGGGGCGTGCTGATGACGATTGAAGACGGCAATCTGGTGGTGCGCGCGAATCAGGGGGATGGGTTCCGGATCAGCAAGGTGGTGCGCGATCGGGTAATTGACGAGCATGTGTCCGTGCTGGTGCGCAACACCGAACTGGACGATGCGTTTCGCGAGCGGCGCAGCATTGTCGAGCAGAATATACGGACGCTGATGGCGGTCCCGCTGCAGACGCGCGAACAGATCATTGGGCTGATCTATGTGGACTCGCCGTCGCTGATTCGGGAATTCACGAAAGAAGATTTGAGTCTGCTGACGGTGATGGCGAATGTGGCGGCGATCCGGATTGAGCATTCGCGGCTGGCTGAAATTGAACAAGCTCGCAAAGTGCTGGAGCATGATCTGGAACAGGCGGCGGAGATTCAGCGGCAGTATTTGCCAGCGGTGGCACCTTGCGTGTTCGGGCTGGATCTGGCGGGTCACAATGCCGCATGCCACACGGTGGGCGGCGATTACTATGATTTTTTTCCTTACGAGCACGGGCGGGTGGCGATGGTGCTGGGGGATGTGTCGGGTAAAGGGATGCCGGCGTCACTGATGATGATGGGGCTGCAGGCGCGGGTGCAGGTGCTGATCGATGAGCCGGCCAGCTTGGCGCGGACCATTACGAACTTGAATCGCACGACTTGCAAGCACTGCCCCGACAACAAATTCATCAGCTTTTTCGCGTGCATTGTGGATGGGCCGACGGGGGATGTGTCTTACGCGAATGCGGGTCACAATCCGCCGCTGCTGGTGCGCGGGGACGGGCATTACGATTTGCTGGAGGGCGGCGGGCCACCGCTGGGGATTATGCAGGCGATGGAGTTCCAGCAGTATCCGGAGAAACTGGAGACGGGCGATTTGCTGGTGGTTTATAGCGACGGCGTGACGGAGGCGGAGAACGTGGCGGGCGATCAGTTTGAGATGGATCGCCTGGGCGCGGTGCTGGCTGCGCATCGCACGAAACCGGCTCCGGCTATTGTGGAGGCGGTGACTCGGGCGCTGGCCGAATGGACTGCAGGCACGGCCCAGGGCGATGACATCACGCTCATGATCGCGCGGCGCCAATGACATCCAGGCGAATCATTTTGGTGCTGCCATTGGTGGCGCTGCTCTCATCTTGTACGCGGTTTACAAGCTCACATTCCATGCCGATCGCTAAAGACATTCAATCGCTTTCCAACCCGCAGCAGATTGTGGTGCGCCACTTGGAGCTGGATTTGGCGGTGTTGTTCGAGCAGAAATCGCTGAAAGGGTCGGCGGTGCTGGGCATCGAGCACGTGGACTCGCAGGCGCGCGAATTGATTTTAGATACGCGGGAGCTGCAGATCGACGAGACGGAGACGTCCACGGACGGTGAGACATTTCACGAGGCAAAGTTTCAGCTGGGGAATCCGCAGAAGTCTTTGGGGACACCGCTGACGATTCAGATTCCGGGTGACGCGAAATTTGTGCGCGTCAAATATTCGACCAGCCCGAGCGCTTCGGGGCTGCAGTGGCTGACGCCGGAGCAGACGATGGGGAAGAACGCGCCGTTTCTGTTCACGCAGTCGGAGGCGATACACGCGCGGAGCTGGATTCCGTTGCAGGATTCGCCGGGCGTGCGCATCACTTACACGGCGCACATTACGACACCGAAAGATTTGCTGGCGGTGATGGGCGCGGACCATGACGCGTTTGCGGCGCCGACGGGCGATTACCGCTTCCACATGAATGAGCGCATTCCGTCTTACTTGGTGGCGCTGGCGGTGGGAGACATTGGGTTTCAAGCGGCTGGAGCACGCACGGGGGTGTATGCCGAAAAGCCGCTGCTGGCGAAGGCGGCGAAGGAGTTTGAAGATACCGAGAAGATGCTGCGAGAGGCTGAGCAGCTATACGGGCCGTATCGCTGGGGGCGGTACGACATTCTGGTGCTGCCGCCGAGCTTTCCATATGGCGGGATGGAGAATCCTCGGCTGACGTTTGCGACGCCGACGGTGATCGCGGGCGATAAGAGTCTGGTGTCGCTGGTGGCGCATGAGATGGCGCACTCATGGTCGGGGAACCTGGTGACGAATGCAACGTGGAGCGATTTCTGGCTGAACGAGGGGTTCACGGTTTATCTGGAGCGGCGGATTATCGAGCAAGTGTATGGGCGCGAGCGTGAGGAGATGGAAGCGGCGCTGGGGCGGCAGGAACTGGAGCAAGAGCTGGCGGGGTTGGCGCCAGGGGATCAGATTCTGCACATCAACCTAACGGGTCGCGATCCGGACGATGGAATGACGAATGTGCCTTATGAAAAGGGCGCTTTGCTGTTGAGGGCGATTGAGGGGCAGTACGGGCGGGAGAAGTTCGACGCGTTTCTGAAGGGATATTTCGAGCATTTTTCGTTTCAGAGCATCACGACGGCGCAGTTTCTGGATTACATTCGGCACAATTTGCCGGACATCGATTCAAAGATTCCGATCAATCAGTGGATCTTTAAGCCGGGGCTGCCAGCGGGCGCTCCGAAACCGGTGTCGGATCTGTTTGCGAAGGTGGAGCAGGGGGCAGCGAGCGGCAATCCGGATACGACGCACTGGTCAACGCAGGAGTGGCTGCATTTCTTGCGGGGATTGAAGTCGCCGAAAATGGGTGAGCTGGACGAGGCGTATCATCTTACGCAATCTGGCAATGACGAGATTTTACAGCAGTGGTTGCTGATGTCGGTGCGGAACCGCTATGAGGCGGCGTATCCGAAATTAGAGGAGTTTTTGGTGTCGGTGGGGCGGCGGAAATATTTGAAACCGCTGTATGAGGAACTGGTGAAGACGCCGGAGGGTAAGGAGCGCGCGCGGGGGATTTATGAAAAAGCGCGGGCGGGGTATCATCCGATTGCGCAAACTACGATTGATGGGATTGTCGGGAAGTAAGCCCGCGCACGGCGTGGGCGCCTAAATAAACGAACGATCCGCCGGTTACCGCAAGCAGATAGCTAATCCACGCCCCGGCGGCCAACGCGAAGCCCACGGCGCTGCCGGCCACGGTGATCAACTCGACTGCCGCGACCCAGGCAAATGCGCGCCGCTTACTGCCGGTGGACGATTCCAACATCGCGCCCAGCGCTAAGCCTTCGGGGGCTTTGTGCAGCATCACGGCCATGGGGAAGGCAATTCGCACTCCTAAAGATCCGCTGCTCTGTAAACTGGCGAGGCCCCATCCATCGATAAAAGTATGCAGAGCGGCGGTTGCAATTAGCGGAATGGTGAAGCGGTGCAGCGAGGAGGCGGATAGCAAAAAATATCCCAGGGCAAAAAGCACCAAGGCCGGGATCCAACCGATCTCCTGGGCCAACTCGGGCAGCAATCCGAAGAGCGCAACGCCCAAAAGGAGCGCGCCGCTCAACGGTTCGGCAACGCGTGTCCATCTCCGCGCGCCGGTGACCAGAATTCCGGCCAGCGCGGCTGCGATGGCGACCGCCGCCGCCAGCAGAGGCAGCGCCCAGCGCCAGTGGAACGGTGAAAACATCACTCTACTCTAGCGTTTCGTGCTTGGTATGATGTTGGGTGGCGGAACGGCAAACGCTCTGCCAACCCTCTTATGATTCAAGTTGAAGGCCTTAGCAAGAGATATGCGCGCACGCTCGCGGTCGATAATATCTCGTTCTCAGTAGCGAAGGGTGAGATCGTCGGTTTCCTGGGGCCCAACGGCGCGGGAAAGACCACGACGATGCGCGTTCTCACTTGCTTTCTGCCGCCCACCTCCGGAAAGGTGAGCATCGGCGGGTTCGACGTTCTGGAGCAGCCGATGGAAGTGAAGAAGCGCATCGGGTACCTTCCCGAGTCGCCGCCCCTTTACCCTGACATGGAAGTTGGAGAGTACTTAACCTTCGTCGGAAAACTCAAGGGTTTGGCGTCAGCCGACGTGCCGAAGCGCGTGGACGAAGTGGCGGAGCGGTGCGCGGTTGCCGACGTGAAAGGTAAGCTGATCGGCAAGCTTTCAAAGGGTTACCGGCAGCGTGTCGGACTGGCCCAAGCCATCCTTCACAATCCCGATGTGCTGATTTTGGATGAACCGACGTCAGGTCTCGACCCGAAGCAGATCATCGAAACGCGTGAACTCATTTCGAGTCTCGCGGGCGACCACACGATCATCTTAAGCACACACATTTTGTCGGAAATCGAGCATTCCTGCAACAAAGTCATCATCATCAGCAAAGGAAAGCTGGTGGCCACGGATTCGGTCGCAAATCTCACTAACCGGCTACGAGGCACCGAGATCGTCGCGGTTGAAATCGAAGGACCTCAAGATGTGAATGAGATTCGACAAAAGCTGGAACAAGTGCCCGGCGTGAGCCGCGTGGTTTTAAAGGATTCACGCGACTCCCGTAATAGTTTTGAGATTGAAAGTCTGCAAGGGGAATCGCCGCGCGCGGAATTGGCACGCGCGATCGTGAACTCCGGCTGGAATCTGAATGAGCTCCGACCCATGGGCGCGAGCTTGGAGGATGTATTCCTGCAGTTGACCGCATCGGAGAAGAAACAAGCCGCATGAAGAACATCCTGATTATTTGTCAGAAGGAACTCAAGAGTTATTTTTCGTCGCCCATCGCTTACTTGCTGATGGCAATCTTCGCCGTAATATTCGGATTTTTCTTTTACAGCGCCGTGGCATTTTTCGTCATGCGGGGCATGGAAATGCAGATGTCCGGACGCGGCGGTCCGATGAACGTGAACGAATTCGTGATCAGTCCGCTGCTAGGTAATGCCAGCGTGGTCGGGTTGTTCTTAATTCCAATGATCTCAATGCGCCTCTTCGCCGAAGAAAAGCGCTCTGGGACGATGGAGCTTTTGATGACCTCGCCGGTGCGCGACATAGAAATTATTCTTGGCAAGTGGCTGGGCGCGCTGCTGATGTACCTCTGCGTAATCGGAATTTCAGCGCTCAATATCGTGCTGCTGTACGCTTACGGGAAGCCCGACTGGAAGCCGATTCTCGCCGGATATCTTGGGCTCATTCTGCAGGGCGGCTGTCTCCTCGCCATCGGCACCTTCATTTCGACGACGACCCGCAATCAGATTATCGCGGGCGGGGCTACGTTCGCTGTATGCCTCATGCTGTGGGTGCTCGATTGGGTCAGCTCATTCGAGCAAGCGGGATGGGCCAAAGTGGTTTCGTACTGCTCCGTGCTCACGCACTTCGAGCCGTTTTCGAAGGGCATCATCGACAGCAAGGACGTAATCTTCTATCTTTCCATGATTTTCCTCGGGCTCTTTCTGACTTCCCGATCCATGGAATCGCTCCGGTGGAGGTCGTAACATGAACCGGGAATGGATCAAGGCGAGGCAGACACGCTATGGCGCGTATCTTGCCACTTACGTCATCATCATCTTCGCCGTGCTGGCCGCTGTAAATTGGCTGGCCAACCGGCACAATAAGTCATTCGATACCACGGCGAACAAGCGGTTCAGTCTTTCCGATCAGACTAACAAAGTAGTTTCCGGATTGAAGAACGATGTCACGATCAACTACTTCGATCAGCCTTCGAACTTCACGCGCGGGCGCGATCTTCTGGATCGGTACAAGAGCCTCTCGACCCAACTGCACGTCAATTACATCGATCCGGAGAAGAAGCCGGACATCGCACGCGCGGCTGGAGTCCGCAGTTATGGCTCCATCATTCTCGACAACGGCGTTAAGAAGGAGGAAGCCAAGAGTCTCACCGAAGAAGAGATTACGGGCGCGCTGATTCGGGTTCTGAAGAATGGCGTCCGCAACGTTTGTTTCCTTACGGGCAGCGGCGAGCATCCGCTCGATGAAACCGGGCGAGGGGGCTATTCGGTCTTTAAGGACGCGCTTGAAAAGAATAACTATAAGACGCGAGCAATCTCAATTTTGGAAAAGCCGGAGATTCCGAAAGACTGTTCGGTTATCGTGGTCGCCGGCCCCGACAAAGACTACTTCGACGCGCCAATCAACGCCATCAAAACTTATCTGGATGCGGGCGGGAAAGCTTTGTTTCTTCTGGACCCGCCCATTCAGCGCGGCGAGATCCCCAACGCCGGCACTCCCAACTTGGTGAAGTTTATTGCGAGTTATGGAATTACCCCCGAAGACGATCTCATTCTCGATGTCAGCGGCATCGGACCCGATCCGACCGCGCCAGTGGTACAGAAGTATGAATCACAACCCATCACAAATGGTTTCCGCTATGCCACGCTCTTTCCGCTCTCGCGCAGCTTAGCAGTTAAGACGGACACGGGTGTCCAAAAACTATTTTCCACTTCCGAAGATAGTTACGCTACTACAAGCCTGAAACCTCCTATAACTTTAGACCGCGCCAAGGCGCGCAAAGGTCCGTTCGTGATCGCCGCCGCGGATAAGCTGACTTCGGGCGGGGGACGCTTCGTGGTGGTCGGCAGTTCCGATTGGGCCGGCAATAGCCTGCTTGGCGCGCCGGTGGGCAATCGCGATCTGCTTCTCAACATGATGAACTGGCTGACCGCGGATGAAGACCTGATTTCGATCCGTCCTAAAGATCCAGAAGACCGCCGTCTGAATCTCAACAGCCGCCAGATGCGTCTGGTTTTCCTCAGTAGCGTTGTTTTCCTGCCGCTGATTGTGATTGGTTCCGGCCTCATGGTCTGGTTTAAGAGGAGATAGCGCGGGAATGAAATTTAAAGGATTACTGGCCGCTGGCGTGGTGCTGGCGGCGCTGGCTGGCGCGGTCTATTGGTCTGAAAAAACGAAAGACACGACGGAGAAGAAGCCGGAAGCCGACGGCCCGCCCAAAATTCTGACGATCCCGGAAGCCCAGTTTAAAGAAATCAAACTCGCCAAAAAAGGCGCTGAACCGGTGATGCTCTCGAAGATCGGATCGCAGTGGGAAATTGTTCAGCCCGCATCACTGCACGCCGATCAGGACAGCGTCAATTCCGTCGTCACGGCGCTGGCGTCTCTCACGTCCGACCGCCTCATTGACGAGAAGCCGGCTGATTTGAAAACGTTCGGGCTCAGTGCACCGTCCGAAGAGATCACAATCGGGCTGACTAACAATCAAACAAAAGTCGTGCAACTGGGTGATGACAGCCCGACGGGGGGCACTTACGCCAAGGTGGCCGGCGATCCCCGTGTGTTCACGGTTGCCAGTTACGTCAAAACAAATCTCGACAAATCTCCGAAAGACTTACGCGACAAGCGCCTCCTGACTTTTAACTCAGACAAGTTAACGCGCATGGAGCTTGCCGCCAAGGGCCAGTTGGTCGAATTTGGCAAGAACAATCAGAATGAGTGGCAGATTCTGAAGCCGCGCCCACTGCGCGCCGACGGCAGCCAAGTCGATGACTTGATCCGCAAACTAAAGGATGCCAAGATGGACACCACGGTGAGCGACGCGGATGCGCAGAAGGCCCAGGCGGCGTTTATTTCCGGCACCAAAGTGGGAACGGCGACGTTGACCGATTCCGCCGGCGCTCAGAGTTTGGAAGTCCGCAAAGACAAAGATAAGAATTTTTACGCCAAGGGTTCCGCTGTCACTGGCGTCTTCAAGATTGCCAACGACCTTGGCCAAGGGCTCGACAAATCGCTGGACGATTTCCGCAATAAGAAGCTCTTCGACTTCGGCTTCAACGATCCGGGGAAACTTCAGATCGGCGCGGCGACTTATCAGAAAAGCGGCGACAAGTGGATGTCCGGACCGCAGCAGATGGATTCGGGAAGCGTGCAAAGTGCGATCGACAAACTGCGCGATTTGAGTGCCGCAAGTTTTGGCGACAAAGCCGCGGGGCCGACGATTATTGATTTGACGGTTAGCTCTCCCGATGGGAAGCGAGTGGAAAAAGTAGCGATTTCCGGGCAGGCCGGCGCGTTTTTTGCGAAGCGGGAAGGCGAGTCCGACATCTACATAGTGGACCCGAAAACCGTGGAAGATTTACAGAAAGCAATCGCCGGCATCAAAGCCGAAGCTCCAAAGCCCGCGAAGAAGTCTTGAACGCGCTTCTCACAGATCTTTACGAGCTCACGATGGCCGCGGGGTATTTTGCGGCTGGCAAGACCGCCGAACTGGCCACTTTCGAGTTCATGCTGCGGCGGCTGCCGCGCAATCGTGACTATCTTGTGGTCGCGGGCCTGCCGCAGATTGTAGATTACCTGCTGAACCTCAGCTTCGAGGCCGCCGAGATCGAATACCTGCGAGGGCTTCCGCAGTTTGGCGCCGCCGATCCCGATTTTTTTGAATATTTGCGTGGCCTGAAATTTACCGGCGATTTGTTCGCCGTCCCCGAGGGCACCGTTCTCTATGCGGGCGAGCCGATCCTCACCCTGCGCGCGCCCATCATCGAGGCGCAGATACCTGAGACTTATTTGCTCTCCGCAATCACGTTTCAATCTTTGATCGCCAGTAAGGCGTCGCGGATGGTGCGAGCGGCTGAAGGTCGGCCAGTGGTTGAGTTCGGCACTCGCCGGGCGCACACTCCCGATGCCGGAGTTCTGGGAGCGCGCGCCGCGTACATTGGTGGTTGCGCCGGCACCAGCAATACGCTGGCGGGCTTTCGCTACGGCTTGCCCGTGTTTGGAACGGCCGCACACTCGTGGACCATGGCGTTCGCCGGAGAGTCCGAGGCGTTTCGTCAGCTCCAGAAACTGCTCGGCGAGAGAACTGTCTATCTGGTGGATACTTACGATACTCTCGCGGGGACGCGCCGCGCCATCGCGCTGGGCGAACCGTTTTGGGGCGTGCGACTCGATAGCGGCGACTTTCTAACGCTGACTCGCGAGGTGCGCACGCTGCTTGACGGCGCGGGTCTGCGACACGCGAAAATTATGATCAGCGGCGATCTTGATGAGCACCGCATCGCGGAACTTGTTGCCGCCGGCGCGCCCATCGATTCGTTCGGAGTGGGCACTGAGCTCGCGACATCGGCCGATGCACCGTCCATGGGCGCGGTGTATAAGCTAGTTGAAATCGACGTCGCCGGAATGAAGCGTTACACGATGAAGCTAAGCCCCGATAAGCAGACTATGCCTGGGCCAAAACAAATCTTTCGTTTGACAGATCGAGATGTGATCACACGGTCGGGTGAGTGCGTGCCTAAGGCGGAGGCGCTGCTCAAACCGGTGATCATCGGGGGCCAACTGGTTCAGGATTTGCCCAGTCTGGAACAATCGCGCGAGCGCGCCCGCCGCGTTCCATCCATGACACCGCGCATCGAACACAGCACCGAACTGCTCGCGCTCGACGAGCAGACCCGTGGGAGCGTGCAATGAAACGCGTCTATTTCGATATTGACACGCAGATCGATTTTCTCTTTCCAACTGGCGCGCTTTACGTTCCCGGGGCGGAACTGCTGGTTCCCACGCTGGCTCGTTTGAACCGCGGCGCGGGGACGCTTATTTCCACCATGTGCGCGCATGCAGAAGACGATCCGGAGTTCTTGAAGTATGGGCCGCACTGCGTAATTGGCACCGCCGGCCAGTTGAAACCCGCGGCGCTTATGAATGGCCAGCACATCATCGAGAAGCAACAACTGGACTTGTTCACGAGTCCGAAGCTGGGTCCGCTGCTGGTTGAACTGGCTGCGGATGAATATGTGGTCTACGGTGTGGTGACCGAACTTTGTGTGCGGTTCGCGGCGTTGGGCCTGCTTGGCATGGGTAAACCGGTGCGTCTTGTGACCGATGCTATCGCCCCGTTGGACGCCCAGGCGGCGGCGCGTTTCTTGGCCGATTTTGCGTCTCGCGGCGGAGAGCTCACTACCGCATCGCAAATGCTTCGATAAAGTGCCCATCCCTCCCGAGCGGCAGGACACACGCAAGATGCGGAGGTTGTTCGGCGTCGTCGCGCCTCGCTACGACTTCATCACACGCGTGTTTTCCTACGGGATGGATCGGAGCTGGAAGAGACGAGCCGTTGAGATGGCCGGTCTTGCGGAGCGCGCGACGGTCCTCGACCTTGCATGCGGGACAGGTGATTTCTCGAAGCTGGTTCATGCCCGACGCCCGCAGGCCATCACCATTGCATGCGATCTCACGGAAGAGATGTTGCGGTTGGCGCGCCAAGGGGGAGCTCGAGACCCTGTTTGCGGGGATGCGGCGTGTTTACCGTTTCAAGATAATTCCTTGGACGCCGTATTCGTGGGCTACGGCCTTCGCAATTTTCCGGAGCTGGCGGCGTCGATAGGCGAACTCCATCGCGTATTGCGACCTGGCGGAAGGCTCATCACGCTTGACTTCTTTCTCCCTGAAAATCATTTTTGGCGCCGGTTGTTTCTGATTTACCTCTACGAACAAGGCGCTATCTGGGGCTGGCTCTTGCACCGCGAGCCGCGCATTTACACGTATATCCCCGATTCGCTGCAAAGCTTTGTCACGGTGCCGGAGTTTTCGCGGGCGCTTGCCAGCGCCAAATTTCATCACGTGACGGCACTCCCTTTTGTTCTCGGCGGAATTGCCATTCATTGCGCCACAAAATAATAAATAATAGTGAGCGATGCAACCGCTCGTTATTTCTATCTTCGCCTTTGGAATCTTGTCGGCCCAGGTTTTGAAGCTGGATCAGTCTCCTTATGCGAAGCTCCACGACGTTCCCGTGAGTGCCGTCACCATGGGGGATGGCTTTTGGTCCGAGCGCCGCAAGGTGAATGTCGAGAAAAGTCTGCCGACGATGATCCAACTGCTAGAGCAGCACGGCATCGTTGAAAACTTTCGTAACGTCGCAAGCAAAAACAGCGCCCCCCACAATGGCCCCGTCTACACCGACTCAGATCTTTATAAATGGATTGAAGCCGCCGCGTTCGTGCTGCAGTCTGGCGACGTTCCCTTTCTTCATGCCAAGATCGACGAGCTCACCGACACAATTCTCTCCGCGCAAGAGCCGAGCGGATATTTGAACACTTACTATCAGGGCGTGAATGCTTCGAAGCGCTTCACTGAAATGTATCGCTCGCATGAACTCTACTGCCTGGGACACCTATTGCAAGCGGCGATCGCTTATTACCGCGCTACTGGAAATCGAAAGCTTATGGACGGCGGCATTCGCTATGCCGACTATCTGGTAGAAAACTTCGGTCCCGAGAAACGCCCCGCGCTGACGGGACATCCCGAACTGGAAATGGGCCTCATCGAACTCTACCGCACGACGGGACAGCGCAAATATCTTGAGTTTGCCGGATACCTGCTAAGCGGCGTTGAGCGCGAACGTCTGCATCTAAAGGACTCGCAGATCAAGTACATGTTCAGCGGCGTCCCGTTCACATCGCGCACGCAATTCGAAGGGCATGCTGTCCGCGCGATGTACGCCTCATGCGGTGCCACCGACTACTACGCCGAAACCGGCGACGCCCGCTACCGCCAGACTCTCGAAACACTGTGGCGCGATATGGTGGCGCATAAGATGTACATCACCGGTGGAGTGGGGTCGCGGTCGCAGGATGAAGCCTTCGGCAATGACTACGAGCTTCCCAACGCGCAGGCGTACACCGAAAGCTGCGCTGCCATCGCCAACTATATGTGGAACTGGCGAATGCTGATGGTCACCGGAGAATCGCGCTTTACGGACGTGATGGAGCGTTCCCTCTATAACGGAACGAATTCAGGCATGTCGCTGGATGGAACGCTTTATTGCTATCGCAATCCGCTCGAATCCACTGGCGAAAAAATTCGCAATGAGTGGTATGAAACTAGCTGTTGCCCACCCAACATCGAGCGCACGTTGTCTTCCCTGCCCGGGTATATTTTCAATACCAGCAAACAAGGAGTCTACGTTAACTTCTTTCACAACGCCACAATGGACTGGCATCTGGAAGATGGCGCGAAATTGCGCGTACGGCAATCCACGCAATACCCTTGGAATAACCGGGTGGAGATCGCCGTCGATCCGGCGGTGCCCGCTGAATTCAGTCTCTTCGTGCGAATTCCGGAATGGTCTAAAACTACGGCGGTTCAAATTAACGGCGCCTCACAGCATGGCGTGGCGGCTGGCGCATATTATGAGATTCGCCGCAGGTGGTCACGCGGCGACCATGTGGAAGTGACGTTTGATATGCAGCCGCGCCTGACGCGTGCCAATACGCTGGTTCGGGAAAATGTGGGGCGCGTCGCGGTGGAACGCGGGCCCTTGGTCTATTGCCTGGAACAGACGGACCAGCCCAAGAATACACGGCTCTTCGATGAAGAATTATCGGCGGGGCGGGGATTTACGGAGGAGTTTAGCCGCGATCTCCTGGGTGGCATCACGGTGCTGAAACACAACGGGTCGGTTGCTGAAACGCCGCTTGAAGATGAGCCGCTCTACGCGGCCCTTGAAGCGCCCAAGCCGCGTTCGAAGCCGGTGACCCTCACGTTTATTCCGTATTATGCGTGGGCCAATCGTGGTCAGGACTCGATGGAGGTTTGGGTGCCGCGGCAGTGATCACGCGCCGGCGTTGGATAGCCGCTACAGCATCGGTGGCGGTATCGCGAGCGGGCGCCTCGACGGGAGCGCCGCTCATCGATACACACGTCCATCTCTTCCTGCGCGGATTCCAGTTTCACGCCAACGCGAGCTACCAGCCTCCCGCGCAGACCCTCGGTTCTTATCTCGCGTTTGCGAAGGACGCGCATCTCGATCACGTAATCGTGGTTCATCCCGAACCCTACCAGGACGATCACCGCATTCTCGATTTCATCTTTTCTAACGAGCCTTCGCCCGGTTTTTTTAAGGCCACGTGTCTCTTCGATCCCATCTCGCCGGAAACTCCACAGCGCATGGGGGCTTTAACGCGGAAGTTTCCGAATCGAATCGTTGCCGTGCGAGTGCATGAAAATCATGCGCCCGGTTCGCGGCATTCGACGGGCGGTGCGATTCGCGATCGCGATATGCAGTCTTCCGGAATGCGCGAATTGTGGCGGACGGCGCAGGAACTCGGTCTCGCGGCGCAGATGCATTTCATCCCCTTTTATGCGCCGCAAATCGCCGAGCTTGCCGCGCAGTTCCCCAATGTTCCGGTGATCCTCGACCATCTCGGCCGTGCGGGGCAAGGCACGCCTGAGCAATTCGAGCAGGTCGTCGCACTGGCAAAGCGGCCAAGAACGTATATGAAATATTCTGGCGTGGACTATTCATCGAAGCAACGGGAACCCTTTGACGACGCGCAACCGCTGGTGCGCCGCCTGTTCGATGCCTTTGGGCCGGATCGAATGATGTGGGGCGCGCTGGGGATGAACATGAGCGAGTTCGCCGCGGCAACGCGCGTATTCAATCATATGTTCGCCTTCACGACAAATGAGAACCGCGCGAAGATCCGCGGCCTGACGGCTCAATCGCTATTTCGATTTTCGGGGTAAAACACATGCGCCTGCTCACAGTTCTTCTTCTAGCACTCTCGGCCCAGGCCGAAATTCAGTTCGCGTCGCTCGGCAGTTTTCGGCTGGATAGCGGATTGACCCTTCACGACTGCCGCATCGGCTATCAGACGTTTGGGAAGCTTAACGACGCGAAATCGAATGCCGTTCTGTTTCCCACGTGGTTCACTGGGACTTCGAACGACCTTCGAGGCAACATCGGTCACGGCAAACTGATTGATTCCGATAAGTATTTCGTGATCGCAGTGGATGCGATAGGCGATGGCATATCGACTTCACCATCCAACAGCAAAGCGCAGCCGCACTTGCGATTTCCAAAATTCACAACGGGTGACATGGTACGGTCGCAGTATCTACTGGTCACCGAAACACTGCATCTAAAGCATCTCCACGCCGTGATGGGAATTTCAATGGGCGGCATGCAGACGTTTCAATGGATGGTGGCTTACCCGGACTTCTTCGACAAGGCCATTCCGATTGTCGGATCGCCGCAACTCACCTCGACGGACCTGCTGCTCTGGAACGCCGAGCTGCACGCCATCGAAGCGGCGAAACCTCCGCGAGCCGGAATGCGCGCCGTGGCCGACATGCACGCGTTCGCGCTCACCACTCCGAACTACCGCGCGACCGAGACAACGCCCGCGGCCGCGGCGAAATTCATGAGCGAGAACGAACAGAACACGCCCGCTCATTTTGCCTGGGACGATTGGACACGCCAGCTAGAGGCTATGATCGGTCACGATATCGCGAAGGCATCGAACGGATCGATGGAGAGCGCCGCTGCGAAAGTGAAAGCGAGGACATTGGTGATTGTGGGCTTGCAGGATCACATGGTGAATCCGCTGCCCGCATTGAGTTTGGCCAAGCTGCTGCATTGCGAAACGCTTGAGATCGATAGCCCTTGCGGACACTTGACGCCGGGCTGTGACCAGGCTCGCGTCGCCGCCGCGATCGCGCGCTTCCTTCAATGACCGTGGTGATGACGATGGGTATGTGAAACACGCGCGGACTGCAACGTCACCAATTCGCGGCGCGGCTCTTTCATCTGGTTCTCAACCCAATCACGCACTGCGCCGAGGCCTTCACCGCTCTTGAGATTTGAAAACACAAATGGGCGCAGAGTGCCGCGCATGCGCACGGCGTCTTTGCGCATGACGTCGAGAGATGCGCCTACATAGGGCGCAAGGTCGATTTTATTGATCAAGAGCAGGTCCGAGCGAATGATGCCCGGGCCGCCTTTGCGCGGAATTTTGTCGCCGCCGGCGACATCGATCACGTAGATGGAAACGTCCACCAGCTCCGGACTGAAAGACGCCGCCAGATTATCGCCGCCGCTTTCCACGAAAACCAGTTCCAGATCCGAAAAAGCCGCTTCCAATTCCGCGATCGCCTCGAGGTTCATCGAGGCGTCTTCGCGAATGGCGGCGTGCGGACAGCCGCCGGTCTCGACGCCGCGCACGCGTTCCGCCGCAATGGAGCCCGCGGCAATGAGGAATTCAGCATCCTCACGGGTGTAGATGTCGTTGGTCACCACGGCCAAACTATACTTGGAGCCCAGCGCCTCGCAGAGGGAGTTCACCAGCGCCGTCTTGCCGCTGCCGACCGGCCCGGCCACGCCAATTCGAAAAGCTCTTGACGATTCCCGCTTCAAAATAGAAAGTACCTTTGCGCTAACGGAAGTTCTTTCGCGGGCTCGCACTCGAGCAACTCGCCATCGGCGCGGACTTCATAAGTTTCGGGGTCCACGTCGATCTTCGGCATTGCGCTGTTGTGAATCATGTCTTTTTTGCCGATGTTGCGGCAATTACGAACTGGCACGCATTTTTTCTTCAATCCCAAGCGCTCGCCGATACCTTCATTTTCGGCGGCGCCCGATACAAAGGTCAATGAAGTAGATGCAGTCGCGCCTCCGAATGAACCAAACATCGGACGATACAAGACGGGCTGCGGCGTCGGGATGGACGCATTCGCATCGCCCATCACGCTCCAGGCGATGAAGCCGCCTTTGAGGATGATTTCTGGTTTGACTCCGAAAAACGCGGGCTTCCACAAGACTAGATCCGCGAGTTTTCCTTTTTCAATGGAGCCGATCTCGGTGCTCATGCCATGCGTGATTGCCGGGTTGATTGTGTACTTCGAAACATAGCGCTTCACGCGCGCATTGTCGTTTCGCGCCGAATCTTCACGCAGCGCGCCGCGCTGTACTTTCATTTTGTGAGCTGTCTGCCACGTGCGCGTGACCACTTCGCCGATGCGGCCCATGGCTTGCGAATCGCTCGAAATCATGCTGAACACACCCAGATCATGAAGAATATCTTCGGCGGCGATGGTCTCGGGGCGAATGCGGCTTTCGGCAAACGCCACATCCTCGGGCACCAGCGGATTTAGATGGTGGCACACCATGAGCATGTCGAGATGCTCGGCAATGGTATTGACCGTAAAGGGGCGCGTCGGGTTCGTTGACGACGGAAGCACGTTGGGGAAGGACGCAATACGAATGATGTCGGGCGCATGGCCGCCGCCCGCGCCCTCGGTGTGATAGGTGTGAATGGCGCGGCCGGCAATCGCCGCGATGGTGTCCTCCACAAAACCGGCTTCATTGATGGTATCGGTATGGATCGCGGCTTGCACGTCAAATTCGTCGCACGCGCGCAAACAGGCGTCAATGGCCGCTGGCGTGGTTCCCCAATCTTCATGCAGCTTCAGGCCGCAAGCGCCCGCGCGAATCTGTTCGGCGAGAGGCTCCGTGGTGGCAGCATTTCCCTTCCCTAGGAAGCCGAAATTCATGGGCCACGCTTCAGCGGCTTCGAGCATGCGCGCCAGATTCCATGCGCCGGGCGTGCACGTGGTGGCGCAGGTTCCCGTCGCGGGACCGGTGCCGCCGCCGATCATGGTCGTAATGCCGTTGGAGAGCGCTTCGTAAACCTGCTGCGGCGAGATGAAGTGAATGTGACTATCGATGCCGCCGGCAGTGACGATCAGATTTTCACCGGCGATCACTTCGGTCGCCGCGCCGACAATTAACTCAGGATCGACGCCGTGCATCACATCCGGATTACCGGCCTTGCCCACTTTCACGATGCGGCCGTTCTTCACGCCGATGTCGCCCTTGACGATGCCCCAGTGGTCGACGATCAGGGCGTTTGTGATTACGAGGTCTAGCGTTTCGGCAGTGAGTGAGCGGCTGCTCTGGCCCATGCCATCGCGAATCACCTTGCCGCCACCGAACGTAATCTCGTCGCCGTAGGAGGTGAAATCGCGCTCAACTTCGACGATCAGATCGGTGTCGGCCAGGCGAACGCGGTCGCCCGTCGTGGGCCCGTAGAGATCGGCGTAGACGCGGCGCGGAATGTTTAAGCTCATACGGCGCCGTTGACCAATCCGTTGTGCCCGAAGACCATCTTCGCGCCGGCAAACGGGGTGAGAGCGACTTCTTTTTCCTCGCCGGGCTCAAAACGCACGGCAGTTCCCGCCGCCGCATTCAGACGCATGCCGCGTGCTTTTTCGCGATCGAAATTCAGCGCGCGATTCACCTCGAAGAAATGATAGTGGCTGCCTACTTGTACTGGACGATCGCCCGAGTGCCGCACCAGGACGCGCACCACTGGCCTGCCCTCGTTTGCGATCACGTCCGCTGTTTCGAGAATGTATTCACCGGGATGCATCGTCTAGCCTCATTGCACGGGGTCGTGAACGGTCACCAGTTTGGTGCCATCCGGAAACGTAGCTTCAACCTGCACTTCGTGAATCATCTCCGCGACGCCATCCATTACGTCGGCGCGATGCAAAAGCGTGGCTCCATAACTCATGATCTCGGCGACTGTCTTGCCGTCGCGAGCAGCTTCCAAGATTTCGGCCGTTATGATGGCGATGGATTCAGGGTAGTTTAATTTCAGTCCGCGACCCTGCCGCTTGCGCGCAACTTCGGCGGCGACATAAATCATCAGCTTCTCTTGCTCTCGCGGCGTCAGATGCATTCAGTACATTTTACGCGGAAGAATCGCTTCGCGTCCGTAGAGTGTTTCTTTCGCCATGGACCAAAACGAGATTAGCCCCGCGGCGAGAAAACGGGACTGCATGCTGAGCCCGCGCACCACGCAGCCGTTCGCCACCAGTGCGGACGCGCCCCAGCGAGTTTCCACCGTGGAAAGTTCATGCGCCATTTTTACCAGCGCGCCTTCCAGCGACACGCCTTTGGGATGGCACAAATAGAAGACGGTCGAATAGAGGAACGGGCCCATTCTCACCAGTGACGAGGCCGACCCGCGCCCTGGTTCCAGACGCCAGTGTTCCACGGCGATTAGCTGCCGGCCCGAGCGGATTTCGGTGTGTGAAAAGAGCGACTCGAATTGAAAACGCTCGCCCGCGGCTTCTCGTCCGCATGAAATCGTCTCCCACCAGAACAGGCCCGCGCTTTCATGGAGCGTGATGGAGGTTCGTTGCTCAAAACGCGAGCCGGCGAATGGAATTACGGGGTCGGGCAGATACTCCAGCAGCGCGCCGCCCGCCACCGTAACATGCGTGCGCAACTGCGCCGGCAACGCGCCATCGCGCGCGCGATACACCCGAGTGGCGCTGGTGGAAGTCACTTGCACTTGCGCCGCGGCGCCGACATCCATTGTGAGTGCCAGCGAGTCGCCGCCCAAGATTCCGCCGGAAACGTTGTGAAGATGCACCAGCGATTCACCGCCCGGCGAGTGAAAGGCGCGCACCACTTTCCAGGGCGCCTGGTGCTCGTGCACCAGGAATCGCCCCGGCGTGAAGCCCAGCTTCAGGTTCATCAGAACTCATAACGTAGCGCAAATTGCAGCACGCGCGGGGGCGTGGTGTCTCGAAATTCTCCGAAGGTTAGCGGCGACTGCAACGACAAGCTCGGGCTGACGAAATTCACGTTGTTGAATGCATTGAACGCTTCGGCGCGGAATTGCATCCGGTGCCCTTCGAATGGAAGCTTGAAGGATTTCGCAACGGCGATATCGAAATTGACGAAAGGCGCGAGCCGGAGCGCGGCGCGCGTGCCGGTGGCCCCTGGGAATTCATCCGCAAACGAATTCGCCGCGCTGGTCTTCGGGAAGATGCTCGGGTTGCCGTTTTCATTGAGGCCGATTTTGGGATGAATCGGCTGGGTCACAATCGCCAGCGAGCTCAACCAATAATTGGTGTTCCATGCGAGATCGCCGCTGACCACGGTCGGCAGGCCCGTGCGGTAGCGCATGATGCTCGAAACCTGCCAACCGCCAATAACTTGATCGAACCAGGACGGCACGTCCGCGAAGAATCGCTGGCCCTTGCCGAATGGCAGCGCGTAAAGCACGTTGGCGTTGATGTTATGCCGGATATCGAAGTCGGACGAACCGCGGAACTCGCCGGGCGCGAAGATGTTCTGGATCGAGCCCCCTTGCTGGCCCGCTCCCGATTCCGCGGCTGAACCGTTGTCGATGGAGTGCGACCAGGTGTAGTTTAAATCGAACGCGAACCCGCTGCTGTAAGCGCGCCGAATTGAAACCGTCGCTCCATGGAAGTCCGCGATACCAGCGTTCATCCAAGTCGGCATCGAACTGCCTTGGCGCGAAAAGAAAGTGTAGCAACCGGTGCGACTCGCGCAAGTGCCGGGAGGCGTATTGAAGTAGCCTGGGATGCGATCGGACGCGTGGAGATTATCCAAAAAGCTTCCGCCGAAGTCGCCATAGACGCTGTAGAAGTAGTTCGCCGAGGCACTGCCGGGAAAGTAGAAATCTTTGAGCGCGGGGAACATGCTTTCGACGAATGGCAGGTTTGGAACCAGCGCGGGATTCGCCTTCACGCCCGCGGTGGTGAGCCCTTTATCGAACAGATTCCGCGTGGTAGTTGCGTTCTGAATCCACGTCTGCCCCGAGATCGGATCTTTGAAGTGTTCCAGCGGAGTATAGACATCGCCCTGCATGAGAAGCTTGCGCGAAAGCCGCCCAACGTATCCCACTTCAATGGTCAGCTTGCCGGGAAGCTCGCGCGCGAAACTCGCATTCAGCACATACGAGTATGGCGCTTTTAGATCGGGCGAGATCCCCAGAAAATCCCCGGTAATGCTGGCGATATCGGGTGGAGTGTACGGGAATCCGCCGGTAGGGGGAGTCGGGGGTGCGGGGTAGCTGCCGTTGTATCGGCCCGATGTAGTGAAATTGTACGAATCCGGGAAATTTGTTTTCGACGCGACGCCGACCGACCCGAACTGATCGAACGGCGTGACCAGATCGCTGCCGAAACGGTCGTAGACCATAGCGGCTCCGCCGCGGAACACGCCGGCCTTGCCAAACATCTTCCCAAGCCAGCCGCCGCGATCGGACGGGCTGTAAGCGAACGATAATCGAGGCGCGAAATTATTATTGTCCGTGCCGTACCAGCTTGGCTTGTGATTCAAAGGGCCGTTCAGATTGTAAGTTAACGTCGCGTGCGGCATGGCGTTACCGGGGATACCCTGCGCCTGCAAACCGTTTCGCTCGGCGAAATACCGATCAAGCCCGAAGTTCGGACTGACTTGCAATCCGTTGGCTTCGTACGGCGGCCGATAATTTCCGTAGCGCAATCCATAAGTCAAAGTAAGATCGCGACGCACGCGCCAGGTGTCACCCACGTAGCCTTCGTATTCGTTCGAAATGAATTTGCGTTTCTGCGGCACGCCTTGCGGAACAAGGCTTCCGTCCCGCAGAAACTGATAGGTCAAAGTGAGATCGTTGATGGGACCGAGCAGCGCACCCATTCCGTTGGTCACGGACGTGGGATCGGCGAGCACCAGCGTTGCGTCGCCGGTCTTGGCGCGAATGTAATCTTGCACCGCGCCGTTAATGTCCGAACCCAACCCAATCAATTCGCTGCTGCCGAAGCCATAGACCGGGAACGACGAATCGTAGGAGAACCGGACGTTTTGCACGAAGCGAAAATTGATGCCCGTAATGAAGGTGTGCTTGCCGCGCGTCCAGGTAACGTCGTCCACTATATTTGTAACCGGCATGCGCCTTCCGTTGGCGCGCGCATTCCAATTCTGCAGCGAACTGAGGGCGCTGAACGTCAACCCGGTGCCCGCAATACCCGACTGCTCAAGGCCCAAACGGGTAAATCCAAAATTGAAGGCGTTCACCAGATTCGGCGTCAGGACGGCGGTATATAAGGCGGCGATGCCCCGGCTATTATCGAGAAGTCGCGACGCCGGAGCCTGCCCCGGGAACTGCGCCAGCACCTGATCGCGCGAGTCTCCGGCCAGCGTTCCGCGCACGCCTAGAGTGTGTTTTCCCGTATTGTCCAGCCGGAAATCCATTTTGCCCACATAGGCTTTGTCGTTGCGTTTATTGGGCGCATTGAAGCGGAGGCCGGTAAAATTGAGCCCGCCGTCCTGGCCCAGCGCGGGATCGTTCCCGGTCGGATAAGATTTCAAAATCGACTGCACTCCGGAATTCACGCCGATGCCGAGCGGATCGATTTGCTTGATGTCGGCCGGAGTCAGGGTGTGTGTCGCGCCGTCGGTGGTTTGAAAAACCAGATTGCCATTGCGCAACGAATCCGTCGGCACGGTGCGCGAAACGGCTGAGCCGCTGGCATCGATACGCTGCTCATAATTGAAGAAGAAAAATGCGCGGTCCTTGATGATACGGCCGCCGAGAGACGCGCCAAATTGATTGCGGATCAGCGGCTCGCGCGCTACGCCCGACCGGTTATTAAACCAGGTGTTCGCCGCCGTCGCGGTATTGCGGTGGAACTCGTAGGCCGATCCGTGGAACTGGTTCGTGCCGCTCTTGGTGACGAGCGAAACCTGCCCGCCCGCTGAGCGGCCTTCATTGGCACCCTGCCCGCCGACGGTTACACGAAATTCTTGGACCGAATCCAGGGGAATGGGAAGGACGGCGTTGAAGCCGGGGGAGTAGCTGGCGTCATTCGCGTTCGAGCCTTGTCCGCCGGAGGTGGTGGCGATTCCGGAATTCTGATTGTCATTGACATCCACGCCATCGAGCGTGATGTTGTTCTGATCCCGGCGCGCGCCCAGCACCTCGCCGTTGGGACTCACGCCAGGCTGAAGGCTCAGCAACTCGACGACGTTGCGCGTCAACAAAGGAAGCTGGCGGATCTGGGTCTCGGTGAAGGCATTTCCGATGGAAGCGTCGACCGCGTTGATGGTTGGCGATTCGGACGTGACGTTGATCATTTCGCCGGCGGTGCTCACTTCCATGCGAAGGTCCAGCGTGGCAGGCGTGTTTACGAGCAGCTTCACGCCGCTCTGGATTACAGTCGAAAATCCCGAATTTTCAGCGCTCACCTTATAGGTTCCAGGCGACAACTGCGCGAACTGAAACTCTCCAGCGTTGCTCGTGGGCATCTTGCGTGTCGCGCCCGTTTCCTGGTTGGTGATAGTCACAATTGCGCCGGGGATGACCGCGGCTTGCGTGTCGGTCACGGTGCCTCGCAACGACGTGGTCGATTGCGGAAACGCCGCCGTGGCGGCCATCAAGGACGCGATAAAAATGGTTGTGGGACGAAAAATCATCAAGCTTCTCCTGTAAATGAAATGGGGTGAAGAAGCCGAGCGACGGGTTCGGACGAGTCTTCAGAGAGAGGGGGCCGCCGGACAGGGCGAAGCTTCTTGGCTGGGGAAATGGACTCTGGTGCCGCGATACCGGCGCTTCGTCTCGGCGAGGAGAAGAAGCATTGCGGAACAATATTACGGTTTGATTAGTTTAGTCTATGATGGCGCACGGCGGCCGCGGTGTCAAACGCGGGTAGTGCGCTAAAAGTGTGTTGCTGTGGTAAGCTTGGAACATTTCTTTATGAAAATGTTTTATCAACACCTTCCACAGCATTTTAAGTTCAGATTTTTTGGCGCAGCCCTTCGTGGCAAAACGCTTGCGGGCCGAAGGAAAAGATGTTCATAAAACAGGTTCCCTACCATCTGTCACTTGGCAATCCCCGCTTCCTCCGCATAGGATTCAAGAATGTCTGAGTTTGCCCAACGCGGAATCCTGATTGCAGTCGAGGGCATAGATGGGGCCGGAAAAACAACCCAAGTGCGTATGTTGGTGAATGCCCTCCACGACACGGGCGAATCCGTGACGGCTTCAAAAGAGCCTACGAACGGGCAATGGGGGAGTATCCTAAGGCAGTCCGCAACCACCGGGAGGCTTCCATTAGAGCAGGAGTTGGAGGCGTTCATAAACGACCGCCAAGAGCACGTAGATGGTCTCATTCTTCCAGCCCTAAAGTCCGGTGGAATCGTTATCCTAGATCGGTATTTTTATTCGACGATTGCCTATCAGGGCGCGCGCGGTGCGAACGTAAAAACGGTGTGGGCGGAAATGGTAAAGCGGTTTCCTCTTCCCGATGTAGTATTTCTTTTGGATGTTGACCCCATTATCGGTATTCATAGAATCGCTAATGATCGAGGTGAAAAACCTAACCATTTCGAGGATCGCGCCAACCTATCCCAGGCCCGAACGATTTTCGAGGCGATGCATGAGGAAAATATCCATCATCTGAATGGAGCGCTTCCGATTGACGCGATCCACGATCAAATTTTGGAATTTTTTGTGGACGGACCACTAAAGGCAAAGCGTTGCGCCAAGGATTACGGGTGCACAGACTCATACCACTGCATGTTTGCCCAGTCGAATACTTGTGAATGGAATAATCTGCGTGCGCGCATCCCTCACGCCCACGCCCTGTCTAGCTATTGAGTAATTCAGCGATCCCCCAGACGCGATCCGCGATCCCCGCGGCCATTGCAGGCGTCACGCGCAAACTCTTGTGAATCCGGCAGAAATTGTAGAACGTATACCAAAGCGACATCGCGGCCCAGTGGTTCTCCCACTTCTTTGAAAACGCATTCGTCAAACGTGTGCAGCGTCGAGTTCCCATTCTCAGGCTCAGATTGCTTCGCTCAACAATTGACGTGCAAATGCGGGCCGGATCGGGGCGGCCCATGACTGGGACCGTCTCCACGCTGGAAACTTCGGCGGGAGAGTAGCGACGTTCGCCGTCTGACGATGCCTTATAAACCTTGATGAGCTGCGCGAAAGATGCAACGTCGCTCAGCGTGTTCGGTATAGCCGTCTTGTAGGGAGCGAATCCATCCGTGGTGATCTGGAATAAGGAGCCGGGCGCAATAGCCTGCCGGACACCTTCGATAAACACATCCGTAGTGGCCTGATCGCGCTTGCCCATCGCAATTGTGTCAAGGGCGGAGTAAAACTAGACCACTGGGGCGGAGAGAAAGTAGACCACTTCTTAGGCAGTTAGGGGTTTGGTTTGATCGATTTGCGGGGGCGGCTGGAGCGTAGGCCTGCGACCCGCTTTGCGGGGCGCGTTTAGG
>JANYJA010000208.1 GCA_025358575.1 Terriglobia bacterium | reverse complement strand
ATGGCATTCCGGCGGGACTCGGTGCTGGGAGTACCCGGAATGATGGGCGCCTATCGCGCCGGAAATGTGGCGCTCGCGAACGCGATCGGCAACGGCGTGGCCGACGATAAAGCCATTTACGCCTATGTTCCGGAGTTTATCCGCTACTATCTCGGCGAAGATCCGATTCTTCGAAATGTGGAGACCTATATCTGTTCCAAGGCCGACCATCTGAAATACGTCCTGGAGAATTTGGACCAGCTGGTGGTGAAGGCGGTGGGGGAATCCGGTGGTTACGGAATGCTGATTGGGCCCATGGCGACGGCGGAGAAGATCAGCGAGTTTCGGGCCTGCCTGATCGCAGACCCACGCAATTACATTGCGCAGCCCGTGGTGGGACTGTCGCGCTGCCCGGCCTACGATCCACGCACGGGGCACATGGCGGGACGGCATGTGGACCTGCGGCCTTACTGCCTATTCAACGGGGACCGCGTGATTATTGTCCCCGGCGGCCTGACCCGCGTGGCGCTGGAACCCGGATCGCTGGTGGTGAATTCGTCGCAGGGCGGCGGCGCCAAGGACACCTGGGTCCTTCGAGGAGAAGACTAGACCATGCTTTCGCGAATTGCCGAATCCCTGTTCTGGATTGCCCGCAACATGGAACGCGCCGAGGACACCGCGCGCATCCTCGACGTGAATTACCACATGCTGCTGGAGCAGAGCCAGCAGACCTACCGCTTGCGGTGGGAGCCGCTGGTCTACATCACAGGCGAGCAGGAGCGGTTCTTCAAGCTTTACTCGCTCGCCACCACGCAGACAGTGTTTGAATTTCTGGGTTTTCACGATGAAAACCCAAACTCGATTGTGCAGTGTATCTACCGCGCCCGCGAGAATTCGCGGACGATTCGAGACCGCATCTCGCGTGAAATGTGGCAGGACATCAACAGCCTGTATCACATGGTGAGCCGCTTTAACGCCGACGAAGAAATCGCGGTCGGGCCGCATCGTTTTTGCAGCACGATCAAATTTGCCAGCCATCGATTTCACGGCGTGAGTGACGATACGCTGCCGCACGATGAAGGCTGGCAGTTTCTGCAACTGGGCCGCGCACTGGAGCGTGCTGAGATGACCGCGCGCATTGTGGATGTGGAATATCACAACCTGGTGGAGCGGCGCACGCCCGATGAGAAGCCCGATAACCATCAATGGATGGCGGTATTGAAGTCGGTGGCGGCATATGAGATTTACCGGCGCCAGTATCATTCGCGCATCGATCCGGAGAAAGTGGCGGAGCTGCTGGTCTTGCATCCGCAGCATCCGCGTTCGATCCGATTCAACCTGGCGGTGCTGCAAAGTTCGCTGCGCGCGATCAGCGGCAGCGCGCCCGGATACTACACCAATGAAGCCGAACGGCTCACCGGGAAGCTTCACGACAGCCTGATGTACGACCGCATCGATGAAATTTTCGAGCGCGGTTTGCACGAGTTCCTGACTGACGTGCTGGTCACCTGCCGGGAGATTGGCGACCACATCGCTCATTCGTATTTTTATTACGCCGCATCCGCGGCCTAGGATCTCGATGGCTAACATGAATCGATACCGCCTGCTTCATATCACCGAATTCCAATACGACGGTCCCGTTTCAGAAAGCTACAACGAAGTCCGCCTGCGGCCCATGCAGGACGAGTGGCAGAGCTGCCTCTCCTTTCGGCTCACGACGCACCCGATGTCGCACCCTTCGTCACACCTTGATTTTTTCGGCAACTGGGTTCACCAATTCAACATTCTGCCCGACCATCGGCAACTGCGGATTGAGACGGACACGGTGGTGCTGATTCATGAACAATTGCCGCCGCCGGGCACGGGAGTTCCGCTGCAGGACATTCACGGGATGAAGGACGCGCTGCTCGACGACTTCTACGATATGCTGCTCCCGACGATTTATACGCCGCACTTAGCGGGGCTTAAAGCCATTATTGAAGGCGCGGAGGAACTGGCGGGCGGCACGACGCTCGGTTTTGTGGAAGCGGCGACGCGCATCATTCATGAGGGTTTCCGGTATGAGAAGGGCGCGACGCATGTGAAGTCGTCGATTGCGGATGCGTTGAGTTCGGGTGCGGGCGTGTGCCAGGATTTCGCGCACCTGTTGATTGCGGCAGCGCGTGTTCGCGGGCTTCCGGCGCGTTACGTATCTGGATACCTGGTGCCGCGCCGCACGGCGGAACCGGGGGCGAGCGTGGAAGAGGTGATTGGCGGGCAGGCGAGCCACGCATGGGCCGAAGTGTATGTGCCTGGGCTAGGCTGGTCGCCGCAGGATCCGACGCTGGGAAGGCCCGTCGGTCTGCGTCACGTGCGCATTGCATATGGACGCGACTATGGCGATGTGGCTCCGGTGCGCGGAGTTTACAAGGGTCATGCGGGGCAGCGGTTGTCGGTGGATGTGCGGGTGCGGCCGGCTCTGGATGACGAGGGTTGCGAACACTTGAAGGAGACCGCGGCCGGTCCGGCTGCGCCGCCGGCGGAACTGGAGCCTCCGCAGCAGCAGCAGGAACAACAGCAGCAGTAACAAGATTGCGGCCGAGCGAGGAGTATCATTCGTAGCGCAATGATCGCAACGGGTCGACGCGCAGCGCCCGTCGGGCGGGCAACAAGGCAGCCACTGCAACCATCAAAACAAACACTCCTATAGCGCCCAGATATGCGATGGGGTCGAGATTGCTTATGCCGTAGAGTTGCCGGCGCAGGAGCTGTGACAATACGGCTGCTCCAAAAACTCCCACTAGCGATCCAGCAAGAAGCGGTTGTGCCAACTGCCGCACCACTACGGTTATGACTCGGGCGGGGTTCGCGCCAAGAGCGATGCGGATGCCAATTTCCTTGGTGCGATTCGCCACGGCGTATGACACAAGACCCACTATCCCAAGACAGGCAAGTATCAGCGCAATCAATCCGAGCAGACTAACCGACAGCGCGGCGTATTCCGCGCCCTCCATCTTTCGGCGAAAAGAGCTCTTCATCAATTGCACATCGGGGAATACCTTGGGATCGATTGATTTGGCCAGTGACGCCAAGAATGCAACTAAGCCTTCGGGCGGCCCAGCCGTTCTAACCAGCAGCACCATGGAAGGCAGGTCGGAATCGAAGGCGAGGTAATAGGCTTCCACCGCATCCGGATCCTGAAGCGCGACCAGCCGTGCCGCGCCGACAATTCCAACAACCGTAAAGTTGGTGTCACCCATCTGAAAAGGCCTACCTAAGGGATCTTTTTCCGGCCATTGGCGGGCGAAAGACCGGCTGATCACGACGGCGTGCGTGTCGCCGGGAGTGAGATTCCGGCCTTGCTGCAACGGGATCTTCATCGTGTCGAAAAACTGAGGATCGATGCCGTACATGTGAACGTCGACGGAACGCCGGGCGATGTCGAGCCCGGTTACAACCTTTTTGTTGCCCAAAGGAGGACTGGAACTCATGGACACCGACTCGACACCGGGAACACTGGCGAGGCGGCCGCGCAACGTGTTTAGATAGGTGCGCGAGCGGGATGCCGAGTACCCGTGCGCCGCAAGGCCCGGGTCAATCGAAACGACTTGCCGATACTCGAAGCCAGGATGAGCGGATACGGCATGATTCAGGGCCCGCATCAAGAGCGCCGCCAAGATCACAAGAATGAAGCTTGCGGCAATCTGCGCCCCGATAAGCACTTGCCTCGTCCGGGTGGCCCGATTCCGCTGCCGGGCTATTTGGAAAGCCGGAGTCAGCCCAAACAAGATCGCCGCCACGAATCCAATGCCGATTGAGAAAAGCACAACTCGCCAATCCGGAGCTGCATTGAGCCAGGCAGGAGTCTTTGCCGTCAGCAATAAGACGCGCAAAACAAGATAGCCAAGAGCCAAGCCAGAGGCCGACCCCAGCAAAGCCAGCACCAGGCTTTCAGTGAATAACTGGCGAATCAGCCTGCCGGTGCCAGCGCCGAGGGCCTTGCGAATAGCCATTTCCCGCTGCCGGGCAACCCCACGCGCCAGCAGCAAACTACCCAGATTTCCGCAGGCAGCGGCAAGGATCAACAACACCAGCGAGCCCACAAGAGCGATCAAAGGGTAAGCTTCGTCGGACTGCTCCGTACCGGTTCCGTGGCGGCCTCCTCCCAGATTCTTGGCGTAGCCCCCGGGATAACTGGGAAGGCTCTCGTTTTCCCAAATGTCAGCGGGTTGCCGATGGTGCAACACGGCGGCGAGCGACTTAAGTTCGCCCTCGGCGGCCACTGCGGCCAAGCCCGGCTGCAAACGGCCAAACATGGTCACACCGTCAGCGTCCACGGAGAAGTTAGTCAGAAGATGACTGCCAGTTACGAAATAAGGCTGTTGAGTAATTGGCAACCATAAGTCGGGACGATCCATGCTGAGGCCGCTGAAGTCGCCCGAGGCAACACCAATAACGGTGACCGGCTTATCATTTAGGCGAATCGCCTTCCCAATAATCGATGGAACGGCGCCAAAGTGGCGCTGATAGAATTCCCGACTCAGAACAACCACCGGCTCCGCATCCGACGCTCTCATCTCGGGATCGAACATTCGTCCGAGTGCCGGCCTTGCGCCAAGTTCTCTGAAGAAATTAGGCGTGACAAATTCCGCCACGAGCGGCTTGTTCTCTCCTTCGATGGCGAGCTTGGCCCCGCTAACAGCGATTACCGCCGAGAGCGTTTTTGAATACTCGCGGAAAAAAGCCATCTCGGGGTAAGGCATCTGGTACGCGTAGCTTTTGGGAGCACGACGTTTGAATCGAAGGAGCGTACTGGGATTGCGGATCGGCAGCGGACGCAGGACCATCAGGTTAAAGAATCCAAAAGCCGCGACGTTGACACCAATTCCGATGGCTAACATCAGAACCGCCGCCAGAGTAAATCCGGGCGAATGCCGCAGCTGACGAGCGGCATAACGCAGGTCTTGGGAAACCCGTTCAATCCAGGTCCAGCCCCACGCGTCGCGGGCCTCTTCGCGAAGACGGAATGTGTTGCCGAAAGGAGCGCCACCGTGGCGTGCCGCCATCTCGCGATGAAACTCCATGTCGTTCGCAAGTTCCCGATCGAAGCGACGGCGATGCAGCAGATATTGGAGACGTCGAAACCATTCATTCATAAGCAAGCCTCCTTTAAGCCGTGCGAAGAACGCTCCGAATGGCCGCGTGCACGCGCTCATAGTCGGACAATTCGCTTTCCAGCCGTTTGCGCCCCGCAGGTGTGAGGCGATAGAACCGGACCTTTCGATTGGTTTCGGAGATGCCCCACTCGGAAGTGACCCAGCCCTTCAGCAGGATTTTTTGCAAAGCGGGATAAAGAGAGCCTTCCTCCACCTGCAGCACTTCGGAGGAGACAACATGAATCCGCTGGGCGATCGCGTATCCATGTAAGGTCCCCGAACGAAGAACGCGGAGAATAAGGAGGACTAAGGAGCCGGGAGGCATATCGCATTTAGGCATAAGCTACCTATGCATAGTACGACGTTATTCTTCGGCTGTCAAGAAGCCGATGAAGGAGGCCGCGGCCCAGCCGGCCCTTAGGCGAATACGCCTTTGTGAACGTTGCCGGCTACATCCGTCAACCGGAAGTCTCGACCTGAATACTTGTAAGTCAGCTTTTCGTGATCGAGCCCCAGCAGCGCGAGCACGGTCGCGTGAAAATCGTGAATGTGCATGCGATTTTCGGCGGCGTGATACCCGAATTCGTCGGTGGATCCGTAGGCGGTGCCCGGCTTGACGCCGCCCCCGGCCATCCACATGGAATAGCCGTAGGGATTGTGATCGCGCCCGTTGCCGCCCTCCGATACCGGGGTGCGTCCAAACTCGCCCGACCAAATCACCAGCGTATCGTTAAGCAGTCCGCGGGCCTTGAGGTCTTTCAACAATCCCGCGATCGGCTTATCCACCTCGGCCGCATTTTCGTTGTGCTTCGCGAATAGGTCGGAGTGCTGATCCCACTTGTAGCTGTGGGTGCACTGAATGAAACGAACGTCGTTCTCGGCCAAGCGCCGGGCCAGCAGACACTGCCATCCGAAATCGGCCGTCTTCGGATCGTTCAAACCGTAGAGCTCTTTCGTTGCGTCGGATTCCTTAGAAACGTCAAAAACCTTTTGCGCCTCGGCTTGCATCCGGAAAGCCATTTCGAAGGACTGAATCCGAGTCTCCAACTCGTCATCCTGCTTCCAGAGCTCGTGATGCTTCCGGTTAATGGCCTGAATCATGTCGAGCTCATAGCGCTGCTGTTCGCGATCGAGGCCCCGATTGATCAAGTATTCGATGGGCTCTTTCTTAATGTCGGCGACCTGCATGCCAGCATGACCGATGGCCGTTCCTTGCACCGAACCCGGAAGAAATCCGGAACTCCAATTCTTGGCGCCGCCGTGCGAAAGCGCGGGCTTAATGGTGATGTACCCGGGAAGATTGCGGTTCTCCGTGCCCAAGCCGTAAAGCACCCACGAACCAATGCTGGGGCGCGTGAAAGTGAAGGTGCCAGTGAAAGTTTGCAGCAGCGCGGCGCCGTGGTCCACACCTTCGCCGACCATGGAGCGCACAACACAAAGGTCGTCGATGCATTCGCGCACGTGCGGGAACAGATCGCTAACGGGCAGCCCGCACTGGCCGCTTTGCTTGAACTCCCACGGCGACTTCATCAGCGCGCCGGTCTTGCCAGCGGCGAAGGTCAAGGGCTGCTTGATGGGCAGCGGCTTTCCGTCATTCGCAATCAGATACGGTTTGGGATCGAACGTATCAATCGAAGACGGTCCGCCGTGCATGAACAGGAAAATGACGCGTTTTGCTTTAGCGGGAAAGGCTGGCGATTTGGGGGCGAGCGGATCGATCTCGGCGGCCTGCGCCAGCATCGATCCCAGCCCCATGAACCCGAATCCGCAACCAGCGGCGCGCAGCATCGCGCGGCGGGAGAGTTGCGACGCTTTCGGAGCCTTGGTGATCAGCGAGTTAATGTCCATCATTTTTTCCTCAATATACGTAGATGAATTCGTTCGAAGCCATCAGCGCGTGGCAGAAGCTCTGCCATGCCTTTTCTTCATCGACGCCCTTCCACTTTCGCCGCATGCTCTGGATGTAGGTCAGGCCGGCATCGATCTCGTTCGGGTCGGGCCGCCGGTCCAGAACGCTAACATAAGCTTCTTCGATGCGCCGTGAGTCTTTCTTATTTCTCAACACCCGGTCGGCAAGAGACTTTGCCTCGCGATCCACCAAGGGGCTGTTCATGACGAACAGTGCCTGGGTCGCAACCGTGGTCGGGTTGCGCTTGCCCTCGGGGCTGGTGGCATCGCCAAAGTCGAACAGCATGTAAAGCGTTGGCAGATTGGAACGCCGCAGGGGCAGATAGATGCTGCGGCGGTTGGTGCTCTCCGGATTCATGCTGATACGGCTCGCGCTGGTCTCGCCGTCAGTCCCGACACCGGGATCAAGCGTGCCGCCCATGGCGAGATCCAGATTGCCGCCGATGGCAAGATACGCGTCACGAATCTCCTCAATACTTAGACGCTGGCGTGGAAACCGGGAAAGCAGCCGGTTTTCCGGATCTTTGGTCTTCTTATCGAGATCGTATTCGGCACTCATGCGGTAGGTCTTCGAGAGCATGATGAGCCGGTGCATTTTCTTGATGGACCAACCGTTCTCCATGAATTGCGTGGCCAGGAAATCGAGCAGTTCCGGGTTGGATGGGCGGTCGCCTAGTTTTCCGAAGTTATCGGGAGTGCGGACGATGCCCTCCCCGAAATGCCCCTGCCAGATCCGGTTGGCCATAACACGCGACGGGATGGGGTTGCGAAGGTCGACGATCCAATCCGCCAACTCCAGCCGTCCGCTATTGGTTTTGACCTCTGGGGAGGGAGCGTTGACGCGCAGAATGGACGGTGCCGTTCGCTGCACCGGATCGCCGAGATTGTGGTAATCGCCGCGCAGGAAAACTTTCTGGTCCATCGTCGGACCTTCTTTAACCGTGCAGGCCATGGCGATTTCACGTTTAGGCGCCAGGCGTTCCGCTTCGTTGCGTTGCACGATTAACGCGCGAACCTCGGCGGCCTTCTCTGGAGAGAGTGTGTTGAGTTGGTCGTCTTCAGACTGGTAAAACGGACCCCTGGGAGATTCCGACGCCGCGACCGCGTAGAAGAAGGGCTCCTTTTCCTGGCTCACTACCGGCCGCGCTCCGGCAACTTTTCCCGCTGCCGGAAAACTACGATACGCCTGACGCCACCACGATACGTCCTGATCGTACTGATAGGCGGCGCGATGGAACTCCTGCTGATAATTGTCCGCGACCTTGGCGCGATCGGCCGCCCCGGCCGCATGCCATTTGGCGAGCTCGGGCCGCGTTTTCACCTTCAGGTAATCGACCCAGCTTGCGAGTTTCCGCTCATCCAACTTGGTATCGGCCTTGGTATCGGCGGCAACCTGCGCGGCGGGTTCACCCGCGGCATATACACGATACGCAGCCAGCATGTAAGCGGAGATGGATTTCTCCTGAATGGCGCGATCTTTCGTGGCCTGTTTATCAAAGTCGATCACGTCCGCAATTTTTTTGTCGAGATTGAGAACGTCGCTCCATGCCTTCTCGAAAGCTGCATACTCGGCGGCGGGCGCAAGGGGTGTCTGAATAGGGTCGCCGGTTTCACCCTTTTCGTAGCTCAAAGTGCTGGCGAAGATAGCCGCCATGGAATAGTAGTCTTTGGTGGCGATCGGGTCGAACTTGTGATCGTGGCAACGCGCGCAGGTCACTGTGAGCCCGAGAAACGCTTTCGCGGTTACATCGATCTGGTCGTCGACTACGTCGTAACGCTTCAGCGGAAGATCTTTCTGCGCGAGCGCTTTCTTGCCCAGGGCCAGGAAGCCGGTGGCGACGATGCCCCGGTAGCCGACTCCCGATTTTTGGTCGGCGGCTAGAATATCTCCGGCAAGCTGTTCGCGTACGAACTGGTTGTACGGCATGTCGTCGTTGAAGGACTGAACCACGTAATCACGGTAACGCCAGGCATGCGGATAACGGTGGTCTTCATCGCTGCCGGTTGAATCGGCGTACCGCATCACGTCCAGCCAGTGGCGGCCCCAGCGCTCGCCATAGCGAGGAGATGCCAGCAGGCGATCCACGACTGTTTCGAAAGCATGGGGGGAATTGTCGGCCAGAAAATTCTGAATCTCTTTTTCCGAAGGCGGCAAGCCGGTGAGATCGAATGTGGCGCGCCGGAGAAGAGTCGTCTTGCCGGCCGGGGGAGCGGGTTCAATTCCGCTCTTTGCCAGATTCGCCAGAATGAAACGGTCGATCGGATTTTCGGCCCAATCGGTTCGCGACACGTGTGGCGGGACGGGATGGGCCAGCGGCCGGAATGACCAGAACTTCTTGTCGCCTTCGGTGATGATGCCGCGAAGGGCGACGGGCCGAACACTCGTGGCCGACTCCGGACCCTCCGGTGCTGGTTTTTCGATCGATGCCGCGAGCGAGGGCGCGCCCGCGGCAACCCAATCGCGCAGGCCGGCGATGGTCTCGGCCGGAAGCTTTCCTTGCGGCGGCATCTTGACGCGTCCGGTGTAGGAGAGTGCCTCCAGCAGGAGGCTTTTCTCTGGCTCCGACGCGTTGCCGAAGAAGCCTTCGGTTGCGGCCTGCTTGATTCCGGCAAGCGAGCCCAGATCCAGTCCTCCGCTTTTCAGCTTCGCGTTGTGGCAACCCTGGCACTTGTCGGAGAATATCGGGCGGGCATTCTTCTCGAAGATCTCGAGCTGCGCCGGAGTTTGGCCACGAACGGAAAACGCGCCGACAGCCAGGAAGGCGAAATAAGTGAGGGGGAGGAAAGAGCGCATGCTTTGCGGACCGCTACGTTAACGTTAACTGGAAGCCTTTATGTTAACAAAATCGCGATGCTTGATTATGGGAAGTATGCTTACCCTGTCGGCCACTGGCATGCACGAAGGGAGCCTGAATGAAATTGGCTCTGACACTCGCGCTCGCTATTTGTCTCGGTGCTCAACAAACAGAGTTCGATGCCCGCTCGCGCCTGGTACAAGTGCCCGTTACCGTGATGGATGCCCAAGGACATCTTATCGATAGCCTTGACGCCGCTGATTTTGTGGTGCTTGACAATGGGCGTCCGCAGAAAATTAATGTGGACACCATCGACACAGGTGTGGCTCCCATTGCACTTGTCATTGCGGTGCAGTCTTCCGGAATTTCATCGGCAGTTCTTGAAAAGGTGCGGAAGGTTGCGGGCATGGTCGAACCGCTGATCACGGGTAAACGCGGCTGCGCGGGGCTGGTTTCATTTGCCGAACACGTCAATTGGCTCGCCGATTGTACTGGAGACGCCGCTGCGCTCGAGAGCGCTTTCCAACAACTGCGGGCGGGCGCCGAGACGCAGGCACGCATGCTAGATGCGGTGAGCTCGGCAATTGAACGCTTGCGCTTGCGGCGCAACGCGCGGCGCGTCTTGCTGCTGATTTCCGAATCGCGAGATCGCGGGAGCGAAATGGATCTTGCCGTGGTCACGAGCGCCTCTCAAGCGGCGGGGGTTACGGTTTACGCCGCGACGTATTCGGCCTACAAAACCGCGTTCACGTCGAAAACTCCCATGCGCCCGCCCGCGCCGCAAGGGCCGCCGCCCATCATCCCCAATCCCAATCAAACTGGAAACGGAAACCCGCCGAATCCGTGGAATCCCCGGATTCCGCCGCCCGAAGATCGAGTGGATATTCTGGCGGGAGTCGGAGAGCTTGCGCGGCTGCACAAGACGAATACGATTAAGGTTCTGACCGCCGGCACGGGAGGCACGACGCTCCCGTTCACGCGGCAAAAGGGTTTGGAGGGGGCGATTGAAAAACTTGGCGTAGAGCTGCACTCGCAGTACGTGCTGAGCTTTGCGCCGGACGTTTCGATGCCGGGTTATCACCGCATTGAAGTCAGGCTGGCGCGTGGCGGGGAGTTTCTGGTACGGGCGCGGCCGGGATATTGGTTGGACCGGGGAGGGCGTTAAGGATTTCTTTTCGATTTGGATTGCTTCCAGAATAAAGCTGCTTTGGTGGGCCCTGTAGGATTTGAACCTACGACCAATGGATTATGAGTCCACGGCTCTAACCGCTGAGCTAAGGGCCCTAAGCTTCTCTATTATGCCAGAGCCGCTATCGCCCGAATATGGACGACTTGTCGGCGAACTGGAGCAGCGCGGATGGAAATATGCCCAGCACGAAAGTGCCGATAGCCGGCAGAATCAGCGCGGCGCTGAGGCCGAACGATAGCGGCTCAACCGCGAGCGTCGCTTCGCCGGGTTCGTGCATGTACATCACGACCAGGATCCGCAGATAGTAATACGCCGCGACGGCGCTGTTCAGCAGTCCCAAAACCGTGAGCCACACCAGATTCGATTGCAGTGCCGCTTTGAAAATATAGAACTTGCCAAAGAAGCCTCCCGTAAGCGGCACGCCAATAAACGAGAGCAGAAAAATGGTGAGCAGAGCCGCCGTGAGAGGCTGCTTAACGCCGAGACCCGCGAAATCGTTCAGGCTGAGGCGGCGCTCGCCCTTGCCAGACAGATGGGCGACCACCGCAAACGCGCCGACGTTCATCATGGCGTAAGCGGCTAAATAGAACATAGCCGCGGCAGTGCCGATCTCCGAGCGCGCCGCTAACGCCACCAGCACGTAACCGGCGTGCGCGATGGAACTGTACGCCAGCATGCGCTTAATATTCTGCTGCACCAGCGCGGCGAAGTTTCCGATGGTCATGGATAGCAGCGCCGACACCCACACCAGTGGCTCCCATCCTGTGCCCACGGTTTCGAAAGCCGTCATGAAGATGCGCAGGAAAACAGCGAATGCGGCTGCTTTGGGTCCGGCAGACATGAACGCGGTTACCGGAGTTGGGGCGCCTTGATACACATCCGGTGCCCAAATCTGGAACGGAGCGCCGGAAACTTTGAACGCCAGTCCAACGAACATCAGCGCCACCGCCGCTCCCACCACGGCACCGGCGGGCGCGGTGGTGGTGTTCGAAAGCACGGCGCGAATTGCGGACAGATTGGTAGTCCCGGTGATGCCGTAAATAATCGCCACGCCGTAAAGCAGAAATGCGGTCGCGAACGATCCCAGAAGGAAATATTTCAGCGCCGCTTCGTTAGCGCGCTTATCGTCGCGGAGGTAACCGGCGAGCACGTAAGTGGCGATCGACGAAATCTCAAGGCCGATGAAGATCATGATCAGCTCGTTCGCCGTCACCATCACGCACTGGCCCACCAGCGAAAACAGGATCAGCGCATGATACTCGCCCGTATCGGCGCGTTCGCGATCGAGGAACCGATATGACGAGAGCACCGCCAAGATCCCGACGCCCAGCACCAGAACGCGGAAGAACGTCGCGAATCCGTCGACCATCAGCATTCCGGAGAATGCCGGGCCGGGGTTGGTGTAGGCAAAAATCGACGCGCCGATGGCCGCGAGCATCGCGAGAATCGAGATGTGGCCGAAAATTTTCGGCGACTTCCCGCGCACCAGCGGGTCGAGCACCATGATGAACGTGCCCATCACAGCCAAGATGATTTCGGGAAGGAAGCGCAGGATCTCAGCGCTTGAGGGCGCCATGTTAGCGGGCATGCGAAGCCTCAGCCGCTACGATGACCGGTGGCGCCGGCGCGGCATGCACGCGAAGGGGAACATTCATTTTGCTTTGTTCGAGCAGATGAGCGGTGGCACTGGAAACGGGCGGGAGAAAAGTCTGCGGGGCGGTTCCCATCCATGCCATCAAAATGATTAGCGGCACAATGGCGACCCATTCACGAAGATTCAAATCGGGCATGTGGTGCCGCACGCCCTCGGGAGTCTCTCCGAAGAACACGCGCTGGTACAGCCACAGCATGTAGCACGCCGAGAGAATCACTCCCAGCGAAGCGAAGATCGTCCATTTGAAATTGGCTTGGGCGGAACCTTGCAGCACCAGAAATTCACCGACGAAATTATTCAGCGTTGGCAGGCCGATGCTCGCAAGAGTGGTGATCAGGAAAACGGTCGAGAGCCACGGAGCCACCGTAGCTACTCCGCCGTAGTCTTTAATTTCCAGAGAGTGCCTGCGTGTGTAGAGGAATCCGACCACGATGAACAGCGCACCGGTGGAGATGCCGTGGTTCAGCATTTGATACACCGCGCCATCGAGGCCCATTTGCGTGAACGAAAAAATTCCGAGGACGACGAAGCCGAGATGGCTGACAGATGAATACGCCACCAGCTTCTTCATGTTCGGCTGCACCAGCGCAACCAGCGCGCCGTAGATGATGCCGATGATCGCGAGAACGATGATCCACGGGGCGCACTCGCGCGCCGCGCCGGGAAACATTGGAAGGCAGAAACGAACCAGGCCATACGTCCCCATCTTCAGCATTACGGAAGCCAGCATGAGCGAGCCGGCTGTTGGCGCTTCCACGTGCGCGTCGGGCAGCCAGGTATGCAGCGGGAAAAGCGGAACCTTGATCGCAAACGCCAGGAAGAACGCCAGGAACAGGAACATTTCTTCGCCGGTGGTGAAGGAGAGCCGCCCGCTGCCCAGCATGTCCAGAATCGACGAATAGTTGAAAGTGCCGGTGCGGTTGTAGATGAAAATGATGCCAGCCAGCATCAACACCGAGCCGGCCATGGTGTAGAGGAAAAACTTGACCGCGGCATAAATGCGGCGATCATGGCCCCAAATGCCGATGAGGAAGTACATCGGGACCAAAGAGACTTCCCAGAAAATGTAGAACAGGAAGAGATCGAACGCGGCGAAGACACCGACCAAGCCAAACTCCAGCAGCAGCAGCAGGCCGAAAAATTCCTTAACGCGGTTATCGATGGAACGCCACGAAATCAGGATCGCAATCGGGGTCAGCAGCGTCGAGAGAATCACCAGCCAGAGGCTGATGCCATCGAGAGCGACGTGATAATGAATCTCAGGGCTCGCGTTCCAAATGAAGTCGGTGACGAATTGCAGGTTCGAACTTCCGGAATTGAATCCGGTTGCAAGCCCCACGGAAAGCACAAACGCGATCACTGAAACCGTGAGCGTGAACACGCGCACCCACTGAGGTTTGCTTCTCGGAATGAACAGAGTCAACAGGAAGCCGACGAGCGGGGTGCAGATAACGATGTCGAGCAGATTCATCGCGCAGCCCCCGAAAACATTCCGTGGCCGGCGATGCCCATTGCCAAAATCACCACGACGGAACCGAACACGACCCACGTCGCGTAGCTGCGAATGTTGCCGGATTGCAGCAGTTTCAGCCAGCCGCCCAAGCCCTTCGACTGCGAGCCGACGCCGTTCACGATGCCATCGATCAGGCCCGCGTCCACGCCCTTCCAGAGGACTGTGCGGGATCCGGAAATCAGCGGATTGACCACCGCTGCAGCGTAAATTTCATCGACGAAATATTTGTTATAGACCAGCGTGTATAGGCCGCCGAGGCGCGACGCAAGGTTGTCCGCGAGCCCGGGGCGAACGACATAAAGAAAGTAAGCGATACCGATACCGATCAACCCCGCCGCCACCGAAATGGCCATGAGCGCGACATCTTCGCCTTCTTCCAGCGTGGGGAACATGGTCCCGAGAATCGCCGGAACTTTGAAGAAGTATCCGCCGACAACCGAAAGGAACGCGAGGACGACCAGCGGAATCCACATCGACGGTGGCGATTCGTGCGGATGGTGATGCCCGCGATATTTCCCGAAGAACGTCATGAACATGGCGCGGAAGACATAGAACGCAGTCATTCCGGCGGTGATCACGCCGACCCAATACATCCACGGCGCGTGGTGATGGGCGGCCAGAAGAATCGCGTCTTTACTATAGAAGCCTGAGAGTAATGGGAAACCCGAAATTGCCAGCGCGCCGCACATCAGCGTGTAAAAAGTGATCGGAATCTTGGACCGCAAGCCGCCCATCTCGCGCATATCCTGTTCTCCGCTGCAGGCGTGAATTACGCTGCCCGCGCCGAGGAACAGCAGCGCCTTGAAGAAAGCGTGCGTCATCAAGTGATAGATGCCCGACGAGAACGCGCCCACGCCGACGCCCAGGAACATGTATCCGAGCTGCGAAACGGTGGAGTACGCGAAGACCTTTTTGATATCGTTCTGCACCAGCCCGATGGTGGCCGCGAATACCGCGGTGAAGAGTCCGATGACCGCAACCACTTCCATGGCAGCCGGAGCATGCGTGTAAATTACGGACGAGCGCGCGATCACGTACACGCCCGCTGTCACCATGGTGGCGGCGTGGATCAATGCCGAAACCGGCGTCGGGCCTTCCATCGCATCCGGGAGCCAGACATACAAGGGGAACTGCGCGGATTTACCGCATGCGCCAACCAGCAGCAGCAGCGCGATCGCGGTCAGCGTCGCTTCCGATTTGCCGGGCGCGGCAGAGAACACCATGCCGAAGTTCAACGAACCAAAGTTCACGACGATGAGGAATATGGCCAGCGAAAAGCCGAAATCCCCAATGCGATTCACGATGAAGGCTTTGTTGCCCGCCGTGGTCGCGCTCTTCTTTAAGAAGTAGAAGCCGATCAGCAGGTAGCTGCACAACCCCACGCCTTCCCATCCGACGAAAAGCAGCAGGTAGTTGCCCGCCAGCACCAGGGTCAGCATGAAGAACATGAACAGGTTTAGGTACGCGAAGAATCGCGGATACCCTTCTTCGTGCGCCATGTAGCCGGTGGCGTAGATGTGAATCAGCGACCCAATGCCGGTGACGATAAGCAGCATGATGGCCGTAAGCCGGTCGAGCACGAATTCGTAATCCACATGGAACTCGCCGCTGCGAATCCAAGTGAAGTAATGCTCGACGTACGGCGTATTCAGATCGCCGAGGGCGAAGATCGCCTTGAGCGCCCATGCGAATGCCAGAAGCACGCTGCCGACGGCGATGATGTTGGTCGCAATCTTCGGAAGCCGGCGCCCGATGATGCCATTGATGAGGAACCCGGCAAACGGGAAGGCGGGGATGAGCCAGAGATTTTGCATGCTTAATTTTTCATACTGTCGATCTCGTCGATATTCAGCGTGCCCCGGTTCTTGAACACCGTCAGAATAATCGCGAGACCCACAGCCGCTTCCGCCGCCGCGACAACCATCACGAAAAAGGCGAAGATGTGGCCGTTCACTTCTTTAAGCTGGTACGAGAACGTGATG
>JANYJA010000179.1 GCA_025358575.1 Terriglobia bacterium | reverse complement strand
GCGCCTCGGCCGCTGCACCGCCCTGAGCGAAAACATGTTTTCCCTTGGCCACATGACCGGCGATGGCAACATGCTCATGCCCGATCCCGCTCTGCACGCCGCCCTCACCGCGCCTCGCGTCTTGAAGAAGAACGTCGCCTCTCTCGACGCCCTCGGTCGCGCCACCAGCCGCCTCCAACGCGGCATGAAAGACGCGATGAACCAGCTCACCGCCATCCAAAACGAGCGCAAAGCCCGTGAAAAAGCCGACCTCGAAGCCGCCGCGGCCATGGCTAAGTTCTTCAAATCACTCCATAAACACTTCGTCCCCGCCGACTATGGCTTCGTTTTGACAATCGAAAAGATTGACGCCCACCTTCGCTACCAAGCCATGCTTGAATCCGCGCTGGACCACCAAAATCGCCTCCTCAAAGCCGCCTAAACCGCCTCCTATGTCACACTAATGTCACACTAACTCCGATGCTCACGCTCGACTGGCACTTGTACGGCGCCAACCTCGCCAAGATTGCCCTCTCCTACCTGCTGGCACTCCCCACCGGTTGGGATCGCGAGCGAGAATCCCACAGCGCCGGCGTCCGCACTTTCCCCATCGTCGCGATGGCCAGTTGCGGATATCTGCTGCTCACCCCGGGTGACATCACCGCGCAATCGCGCGTTTTGCAGGGCCTCATCACCGGCATCGGGTTCGTCGGTGCCGGTGCCATCGTCAAAGAAGGAATGAACGTCCGTGGAACTGCCACCGCCGCCAGCATCTGGAGCACTGCGGTCATCGGTGCCTCCGTTGCCATGGATCGCTTCGAAATCGCCATCGTTCTGACTCTGCTGAACCTGTTTACACTGAAAGCATTGATGCCGCTGAAGAAGAAACTCAGCGGAGACGAACCTGAGTCGCCTCTCAAACCATGAATAAGCGCGTCGGTGTCACCTTCAGCAAGGAAGATCGCGTCAAGCCTTACGAGGAAGCCTTGCGCTTGGTCGGCGTCGAGCCCGTCCGCATTTCCCCCGGCGATAATATAGGTCTTGATCAGGTCGATGGCCTGCTGCTTACCGGCGGCACCGACCTCAACCCCGCGCTCTACGGTCAGCCGCCGCGCCCCGAAACCGAAGCTCCCGACGACCCGCGCGATGCCATGGAATCCGCCCTTCTCCGCCAAGCCCTCGACCGCGATATGCCTGTTCTGGCCATCTGCCGCGGATTGCAATTGTTAAACGTGGCGCACGGGGGAACCCTTGTCCAGCATTTGCCCAACACCCCCAAACACGAACGCCGTGACACCGAACGCCGCGACCCCGTTCACGAAGTTGTCATCGCACCCGGCTCGCGCTTAGCCGGTGTTCTCGAACGGGAAACGGCTGCCGTGAACTCGCGTCATCATCAGGCCGTGGACCGCGTCGGCGCGGGCCTCTCCGTCGCCGGTCGCGATGAAGAGGGTCTCGTCGAAGCCCTCGAACGCTCTGACAAGCGCTTCGTCGTCGCGGTCCAATGGCACCCCGAAGATCAGGCCTCCAGCGACCCGGTGCAGCGGCGGTTATTCCAGAAATTTGCGCAGTCGCTCTAACCCCCGGCCCGCCCTCGGTCACCCCACGCTTGCACCTTTTCCTTTACTTTCAAGTGCTTAAGATGGTAGTCTGAAGGTCATTTGTCATGCGAACAGTAGATTTGATTCACCAGAAACGCGGTGGCGCGGAACTTAACCCCGATGAGATTGCTTTCTTAGTCAATGGCTATAATTCGGGAGAAATTCCCGATTATCAGATGTCCGCCTTTCTGATGGCCGTTTTCTTCAGCGGGATGACTGATCGCGAAGTCAGCGCCCTCACCGAAAGCATGATGAATTCCGGTGCCAGCCTCGATCTTTCCAGTATTCCAGGGGTTAAGGTCGATAAGCACTCCACCGGCGGAGTCGGTGACAAGACCAGTCTGATCGTCGCCCCCATTGCGGCGGCGGCTGGCGTGATCGTACCCATGATCTCCGGCCGCGCGCTCGGGCATACCGGTGGAACCCTAGACAAACTCGAATCCATTCCCGGTTTTCGCACCGACCTTTCCATGGAGGAGTTTCACGCGCAGCTTCAGGAACTCGGCCTCGCGTTCATCGGGCAGTCCGAAGAAATTGCGCCCGCCGATAAGAAACTTTATGCGTTGCGCGATGTCACCGCCACCGTCGAATCCATTCCCCTGATTGCCTCGTCCATCATGTCCAAAAAACTCGCCGAGGGCCTCGATGCCTTGGTGCTCGACGTGAAAGTCGGCAGCGGCGCCTTTATGAAAAAGCAGGTCGACGCCCGTCGTCTCGCCCAGATGATGGTCGGCATCGGCCGCCGCGTGGATAAGAAGGTGCAGGCGTTGATCACCGACATGAATCAGCCGCTTGGTTTCGCCGTCGGCAATGCGCTCGAGGTCATGGAAGTTTCCCAAACCCTTCACAATGAAGGTCCCGACGATCTCCGCCGCCTCAGCCTTGAACTCGCCGCCCGCATGATTTTCCTCGGGAAGGTCACCCCGACTCTTGACGATGCCCGCCAGCTTGCCGAAAAGAAACTAGTCGATGGTTCGGCTTACAAGAAGTTCAAGCAAGTGGTGGAAGCGCAAGGCGGCAATTCGCAGGCGCTCGATAAGTTCGAGCTGCTGCCGAATGCCACCGGCATGCGCGAGGTTTCGACGCCCCGCTCTGGATTTGTCAGTGCCATCCAAGCTGAGGACATTGGCCGCGCTTGCACCCTGCTCGGTGCCGGGCGCGCCACCAAGGAAGAAGGAATCGATGCCGCCGTCGGCGTTATCCTCGAGGTAAAAACCGGCGAGAAGGTGGATTCCGGATCCGTCCTCTGCCGCATCTATTACACCAACGAAGAAACCCTCGACGAGGCCGCCGAATTGATTGAAGATGCCTTCCGCATCTCCAGCCAGAAGCCCGAAGAGCGCGAGTTGATTCTCGAAGTAGTCGGATAAACGGATGGGGCGATACACCGGGCTGCTCGGTATCGCATTCATACTTGCGGTCGCGTGGATGTTTTCCACGCACAAGCGCGCCATCAAGCTGCGCGTCATTGCGTGGGGTCTTGGTCTTCAGTTCGCCTTCGCGGTATTGGTGCTCAAGACCAGCTTCGGAAAAGTGTTTCAGGCCATCGGTGCCGGCGTGAATGCGGTGCTGCAATACACCGAATCCGGCAGCCGCTTCGTCTTCGGACCGCTGGGGTATCAGGGCGGCGGCTTCGGTGTCGTCTTCGCGTTTCAAGTTCTGCCGATTGTCATTTTCATCGCGTCGTTCTTCGCGATCATGTACTATCTCGGCGTCATGCAGGTGCTGGTGCGCGCCATGGCCATCGGAATGCAAAAAGTCTTCGGCGCCAGCGGAGCTGAGTCGCTGAACGTCGCTGCCAGCATCTTCATGGGCCAAACCGAAGCGCCGCTGACCATTCGCCCGTTCATCGCGGGCCTGACTCAGTCCGAACTCTTCACCATCATGGTGAGCGGCATGGCGCATGTCTCGGGAGCTGTAATGGTCGCCTACGTGAAGATCGCCGGCGTTGAGATTCAGCACTTACTAACCGCGGTCATCATGACCGCGCCCGCAACCATCATGCTCGCCAAGATCTTCATGCCGGAAGTGGATACGCCCGTCACCGCCGGCAAAGTTGAGATCCATCTCGAGAAGACCGCCGTTAACGTCATCGATGCCGCCGCCCAAGGCGCGGGCGATGGATTGCACCTCGCCCTCAACATCGGCGCCATGCTCATCGCGTTCCTGGCTCTGATCGCGATGGCCAACGGAATTCTCGGATGGTTCCATACCGTGCCGTATCTCGGTTGGGTGCCGTCGTCGCTGCAACAGATTTTTGGATTCATCTTTGCGCCTCTCGCCTGGCTGATGGGCGTCGCCTGGAATGATTGCGCCAGCATCGGCAACCTGCTTGGGACGCGCCTCGTGTTAAATGAATTCGTCGCGTTCCTCGATCTCGCGCCCATGCGCGCGCACCTTGAGCCGCGCTCGTTCGTCATCGCAACCTTCGCGCTCTGCGGGTTCGCGAACTTGAGTTCCATCGCCATTCAGATCGGCGGCATCGGAGCCCTCGCCCCGAGCCGCAAGCCCGATCTGGCGCGCCTTGGCCTCCGCGCCGTGGCCGCCGGGTCGATGGCCAATTTCATGTCGGCCTGCATCGCCGGAATGCTACTCTGATTCTGCGGTGATTCAGAAAGCCAAAGAGTTTCTAACCAGCCGGATCGGCCTGCGCCCGCGCGTCGCCGTCGTGCTCGGCAGCGGCTTGGGCGCGTTCGCGGATCATTTGCTGGACGCCGTTCGCATCCCCTACTCCGAAATTCCCGGCTGGCCGTCGTCTACCGCGCAAGGCCACGCCGGCCAGCTCGTAGTCGGCATGATTGAGGGCGTCGCCGTCGCCGTCATGGCTGGACGCGCGCATCTCTATGAAGGCTATACCGCCGCGCAGGCCGTCTTTGGAGTCCGAGTCCTCCGCCAGTTTGGAGTCGCGTCGATTGTGTTCACCAACGCGGCCGGCGGCATCCGCGAAGATCTTCACAGCGGTGGATTGGTGCTGATTTCGGACCACATCAATCTGCAAGGCCAGCATCCGCTGACCGGGCCGAACGATGCAGCCTTGGGACCGCGCTTCCCGGATATGACCGAAGCGTACTCGCTCGCCTACCGCGACATCGCGCGCGCTGTCGCCGCCGAGCTCGGAATCGCGTTGCCCGAGGGCGTCTACGCCGCGCTCTCGGGACCGAGTTATGAAACACCAGCCGAGATCCGCTATCTCCGCATCATCGGCGCGGACCTGGTCGGCATGTCTACCGTCCCCGAAGTGATTGCGGCCAATCACATGGGCATGAAAGTTTTAGCGATCTCGAGCGTGACCAACATCGCCGCCGGTTTATCGGGGAAGAAGTTGATTCACGAAGAAGTGCTGCGGGCGGGCGAACGCATTCGCGATTCGCTGACTCGTCTGCTGAAAGGAGTGTTACCGCGTTTATGACTTTGATCGAAGCTTCGTTAGCGGCCCGCCTCCACGCCCATGCTCCGTACTCGCACTTCATGGTCGGCGCGGCGCTCGAAGATGTCGACGGCCGCGTCCACACGGGCTGCAACGTCGAGAACGCTACCTATGGCCTGTCTGTCTGCGCCGAGCGCGTCGCCATTCTTAAAGCTATATCCGAAGGCGCGCGCAAGTTCGTGCGCATCGCTATCGCCGCGGACACCGCATCACTCACGCCGCCCTGTGGCGCATGCCGCCAGATCCTTTGGGAGTTCTGCGGGGACATCGAAATCATCTTGACCAATCTTCATGGCGCCACCGAGACGCTGCGGCTCTCCGGTCTATACCCGAGGGCATTCGATGCGTCGTATCTGTAGCCTCTTCCTCTTCGCCGCGTCGCTTGCCAACGCCGAAGCCGTCGATTGGCTGGTCACAGCGCGTTACGTCGTTTCGATGGACGCCAACCGCCGCGTCATCGAGCATGGCGCTGTCGCTGTCGAGGGCCAGCGCATCGTGGCCGTCGGCACCGAAGCCGATCTCGCGCATCGCTATCAGCCCAAGCAGCGCCTCTCGCGACCCGATGCTCTTATCGCCCCCGGCCTTATCAACACGCACACGCACGCCGCGATGTCCCTCTTCCGCGGAGTCGCGGACGACCGCCGCCTTCAGGATTGGCTCGAAAATTATATCTTCCCCGCCGAAGCCAAGAACCTTTCGCCCGACTTCGTGCGCTGGGGAACGCGCCTCGCTTGCCTCGAAATGCTGCTCTCCGGCACCACGACGTTCACCGATGGCTATTACTTCGAAGACGTCGTCGCCGAAGCCGCTAAAGAAGCCGGGATGCGCGGCGTGCTCGGCGAAACGGTGATCGGGTTCCCCGTTGCCGATGCCAAAACGCCCGCCGATGCGCTCGCGCTCACCGAGAAGTTCCTGATCCGCTTCCACGACGATCCCTTGATCACGCCCGCCGTGGCGCCCCACGCCATTTACACCAACACCGACGATACACTCCGCGCCGCTCGCGCTCTCGCCAACAAATACAACGCGCCACTGTTGATGCATGTCTCCGAAACCAAAAAAGAGAATGACGACGTGCTTGCCAAGCGTGGCGTCTCGCCGGTAAAAGCGCTCGACGCCATCGGGTTCTTCAACGGGCGCACCCTAATCGCTCACGGCGTCTGGCTAGACGACACGGACATCGCGATCCTGAAAAAGCATGGCACCGGCGTAGCGCATTGCCCTTCGAGCAACATGAAACTTTCGAGCGGCGCGGCTCCAGTCATAAAGATGCTCGCGAGCGGTATTAATGTAGGTCTCGGACCCGACGGCCCCGCCGGCAGCAATAACGATTTCGACATGTTCGAAGAGATCGACCTTGCCGCGAAGTTGCAGAAGCTTGTCACCATGGATCCGCAGTCCTTACCCGCGACCGTCGCTCTGGAAATGGCGACCATCTCCGGCGCTCGCGCCCTCGGGCTCGACAAAGAGATCGGCTCGCTCGAACCAGGCAAACGCGCCGACTTCATCACCGTAAGCCTCGGCACCCCCAACGCCGTGCCGCTCTACGACGTGTATTCGCAGATGGTCTACGCTCTGAAAGGCTCCAACGTCAATGACGTGATGATCGATGGCAAAGCTGTCGTGGTCAATCGGCGAGTGCTCACGCTGAATGCCCCTCAGATCATTGCCAAAGCCCGCGAGTACGGCGAGCAGGTGCGCCGGTCGCTTGCCAAATAAGTACAAGCCGCTCGCCATTGCACTCCTCATCAGCACCTGCGCCCTATTCTTGATCTTGCACCGCGGCGCCTATCAGGGGTTTTTTACCGATGATGAGCTTGAATCGCTAAGCTGGGCGCCCTATTTGAAGCCCGCGCTGTTCTTGAAGGGCCTTGTCGACCCGCGCTTTCAGCCGGACAACTTTCGCCCGGTTGGCCATTTCTACTTCAGTGAGATGGGACGGCACTTTCAATGGAACTACACGGCCTATCCAGTGCCGATCCACGTCATCCATCTGCTCAACGTAGTTCTGATCTTCGGCATCGCGCGCCGCCTCAAAATACCGCCGCTACCCGCCACAGCGGGTGCTGCATTCTTCGGCTTGAACATGGCCGCATTCGACGTCTTCTGGAAGCCCATGTACGTCTTCGACGCACTCTGCTGCTTTTTCAGTCTGCTGTGCCTTTGGTGTTACATGGCGAACCGGTGGATCGTATCGCTGATAGCCTTCTGGCTGGCTTACAAATCAAAGGAGCTCGCCGTCATGCTGCCCGCGGTGCTGATTCTTTATGAATACTGGTTCGGAGAGCGTCGCTGGAAACGCTTGATCCCATTCGTGATCATTAGTCTCTCCTTCGGGATACAAGGTATCCTGATGAACCCGAACAGGAACAACGACTACACGTTCCGCTTCTCAATCGATTCACTTCGGAAAACTATCCCCTTCTACTCCGAGCGGTTTCTCTTCTTCAGGTACTCTGGCCTTACATTGCTCGCGTTCCCGCTCTTGTTATCGCGCGACCGCCGTGTCGCCTTCGGCATCGCCGCCATGTGCCTGTTCTTGTTCCCGCTGCTGTTCTTGCCAGGGCGGCTCTTCGAGGCCTACACGTACCTTCCGCTAACCGGCGCGGCGCTGGCTTTCGCCGCCGTGTGCGCGCAAGTGCATCCCGCCATCACGGTCGCCTTCTTCGCGTTGTGGCTGCCGCTGGGAATTCACGAACTCCGCATTGAGCGTCGCACCAAGTTGGCCGCCGATCAAGAGGCGCAACCCTACTTCGCCGCCATTCGAGCCTACGCCAATAGCCATCCCGCGCCTGATGCGTTTATCTACGATGGCCGCCCAATCGGGATGCAACCTTGGGGAGTTACCGGCGGCGTCAACATGGCGTGGAGCCGCCTCCACATGCAGACACACTATATCGACGAAGCCGACAACTCGAAATCAATGCAGTTGCCGACCGTCGCGTTCCTGCACTGGGATGCACCTCATAAGGTGGTGCAGTTCCTGACAAAAAGCCCGGACACATGGACTGAATCCTTCGCGACCGCAAAGCTCTTCCGCCCTGCCGGCGCCACGGCGTTCGAGATCGTCGCCAACGTCGATCCCGAAATCATCCACCGCTTCGGCAGCACCACGGTGTCGGTCGGCATCAACGGCAACCCCGCCGGAATCGCGACCTTTCGGGATAAGGGCGATCAGAGCGCGAAAATTCTACTAACCCCCGCACCGGCTGGAGAAGCCGAGATCACATTCACCACAAGCCCCGTCGCGCAAGTGGGGAACATCGTGAGTTTCGCGTTCAAGTATCATTGACTCCGATGAGGATTCCCCAACTGCGGTGGGTGATCGCGGCGATGCTGTTTCTCGCCACGGCTCTGAATTACCTGGATCGGGGATCGATTTCCATCGTCTCGAAAACCATTCGCGGCGAGTTCCACATGACCGAGCAGGATTATTCCTACGTGCTCACCGTGTTCATGTTCGCTTACGCCATTATGTACGCGGGTTCGGGTTACGTGGTGGATCGTCTCGGGACGCGCCACGGATTCGCGCTCTTCATCGCCTTCTGGTCAATCGCCGCAATGCTCCACGGATGGGCGCAGGGTCTCTGGTCGCTGGCCGCCTGCCGGTTTCTGCTAGGCCTCGGGGAACCGGGCAACTGGCCCGCGGCGGCAAAGGCCGTCAACGAGTGGTTCCCCGCGAATGAGCGCGCTCTCGGAGTCGGCATCTTCAACGCGGGCTCGTCGCTGGGGTCGCTGCTGGCACCGCCTGTCGTCGCCTACCTGGCGCTTTGGTATGGCTGGCGCTTTGCGTTCGTGTTCACCGGAATGCTGGGCTTTGTCTGGCTGGTGGCATGGCTCTTTCTCTATCAACCGCCGCACAAGAGTAAGCTGTTGCGACCGTCCGAGTATGCGTGGCTAAAGGACAAAGTCAGTCCGCCGGCAGAGACACACACAGTAAAACATCACGTCGATTGGGTTAAAGTGATCACCAACCGCGACTGCTATACGCTGATCCTGGCGCGCTTTTTTACCGACCCCGTGATCTACTTTGTGATTTTCTGGTTGCCTGAATATCTTGGGAAGGAACGCGGATTCAATCTCGCGCAAGTTGGGCGCTACTCCTGGGTGCCGTTCCTGTTCGGGGGCATTGGTTACGTGCTTGGTGGCTGGATATCGGGCCGCCTTATGCGCGCCGGCTGGCCGCTGCCGAAAGCGCGCAAGCGGGTGATGCTGATTGGAGCAGCTTTAATGCCCGTTGCTATATTCGCGCCCTACGTCCCCACGGCCGCCATGGCTATCGGAGCCACGTGCTTTCTTACCTTCGGACACGCGTTCTGGACTTCAAATTTACAGACATTGCCCACAGACTTATTCCCCGGCCACGAAGTGGGCACTGCGACTGGATTCTCGGGTATGGGAGGAGCCATCGGGGGGATGATCTCTCAACTCGGAACAGGCTATATCGTCGCCCATTTTTCCTATTCGCCGATATTCCTGCTGGCGGGTTTGATGCACCCGCTCTCCATTGCTATTGTCTACGCTATGCTGCCCGACAGCCGCTTTCAGCGAACTCCCGCCGTAACGGCTTGAACTTGAGGCTTCCCGTTATGGTAATTGCTGTAAGTCAACTCCTCATCTATCGACTTGTTGTGCATCATTAGGATCTTCGCGTTGCCGCTGACATCAATTTTCTTCGGAAGCCAGATGTTGTCCCCAATAGGTTCTTGTTCCATTAGGATGTTCGCACCTGGACCGATACGAGCCAAAAAGAAACCGATCGCGATGGTGTCGATCACGTGGGCTTCCGCCTTCGTCCAGCGCATATCTTCTTTGTCAATCCAGAGTTTGGCTTCCAGCTTTGAGAACATTTTGGCGTGGCTGCTCTTCGCTTCATAGCCGGGCTTCGGAGTAAGGTGAATGACGTAGTTAGGCCGACCCGCGAGAGGTTCTTCGCCGAGCAGTTTAGCGTCAAAGGCGTCGGGAGCTTCCTTGAGAAAGTCTCTTTTGCGTTCGGCCTCAGCTACGCGCTTCTCACGGTCGGAAGTTGACGCCTTCAGAGCCTTTTGATATTTTTCTTCCTCTTTGCGGGCTTCGTCAGCACTCAGCGGCTTCCCGTTTCGGGAGATCACTTTTTCATAAGGGAATGAATCGATAACAGTTACTTGCGAAACGGAGACTTTGGTGCCCGCGCTGCTCTTTTCCACGTCACGCTGGGTATAGGAGCAGTTCATGGAAGCGTGCCAATCACGGTCGTAGTTCGCCAGAGACTGCTTCAACAATTCCCGAGGACTGACTTGAGCCATTAAAGCCGATACCGAGGCAACTGCAACGATTAGGGACTTCATGCATCGCTAATATGCACGATATTTGCCAAACTCGACCCAATTACCGCGTCAGGTCTGAAAAACGCGAGTTCGGTCGGATAATTGTTTGATTTCGTTCAGGCCCCGTAGAAACGCAGCCTATTTCGACCCCGGTCTTGCGCTCCAGGTAGGTGACGTATTCTTGCGCCTTGGAGGGCAAATCTTCATAACGTGAAATTCCCTCCGTGGAAGTGCGCCACCCTGGCAGGCACTCGTAGACGGGCTCCGCACGCTCCAAATCCCGGACCGTCGAGGGCATCCCCTCAAAGCCTCGATAACCGGTGCAAACGGGGATTTGGTCAACCTCGTCCAAGACATCGAGCTTGGTAAGCACCATGGAATCGAAACCGTTGATCATGGCGGTGTAGCGCAACAGCGGTATGTCAAACCAGCCGCAGCGACGCGGGCGGCCGGTGACAGAGCCAAACTCGTTGCCCCGCTCGCGGATAGCTTCGCCCTGGGCATTGAGCGCTTCGGTGGGAAAGGGCCCGCCGCCAACTCGGGTTAGATAGGCTTTGGCGATTCCGATGATGCCGTTGATCCGTGTGGGGGCAACACCGGTACCAGTACAGGCGCCGCCTGCCGTCGCACTGGAGGAAGTCACGTAGGGGTAAGTGCCGTGATCCAGATCGAGCATAGTTCCCTGCGCGCCCTCGAATAGAACGGACCGACCCTGTTTGATGGTGGCATTCAGGAATTCGGCCGTATCGCAAACCATGGGGCGAAGCCGCTCGGCTAAAGCTTGATACTGCGACCTAACGGTTTCAGGACTCGTCGGCCCCTCAATGCCAAATGCTTTGGCAACGGTTATCTTTTCTTCCATCAACTCGGCATACAGAGCGGGGAAAGATTCCAGATCGAGAAGATCCGCGATGCGAATGCCGCGACGCCCGGCCTTATCTTCATAGCAAGGGCCAATGCCCCGCGAGGTGGTGCCAATGTGGATACGCTTCTCCATCAACTGATGCGCCGGGAAGAGGACGTGCGCGCGGTCGCTGATGCGAAGCTGCGCGGCGACATTGATGCCGGCGCTCTCGAGGCTTTCGATCTCGCTGAACAGAGCGACTGGATCGATCACGAGACCGTTGCCAATGACGACCTGCTTACCAGGGTGAAGTATGCCGCTCGGGATCAGCTTCAGGACGAATTTTTTGGGGCCAATGATAATGGTGTGGCCCGCGTTATGCCCCCCCTGATAACGCGCGACAACGTCAAAACGGTCGGAGATAAGATCGACAATCTTCCCCTTTCCTTCGTCTCCCCACTGGGAGCCCAAAACGATAACATTGCTCATGGCCAAAACGGCCCATTGTACCGCACTGTGGTATGTTGGCCTTGATGCAGCTTTCCGACGTCTTCCTGCAACTAGGCGAAGACCGATTCCAGCAACTTCTGCGTGGTGTTTCCATCGGCAAACTAAAGACTTATCAGCTTTACGACCGGTTCAAATTGCGCATGCACCTGCCCAAGGTAAATGGCGAGATTTTGAAGAAATCGTCGCCCCGATTATATGCGCGCTTGAACGACCATGATGAGGAGTTTGCGACCGACCTATCACAGGCGGTTTTGGTGTCGCACCTGGACATGATTGTGGACGTGCTGAACTTTTTGGGCATTCCGCATGAAGACGGATTCTTTGCCAAGGATTTGAGCGCCACCGGGTATCTAACCGAAGGCTGGCAGGAACGCGTGTACCAAAATTTTCAGGGTAAATATTCGGGCGCGCTGCTCACCTTTTACATCAACCACCTCGCGCTGGAGCTGACCAAAGCCGACCAGGCTTTTTTACCAGCGGCGTAAATTTCGATGTTATCCGAATTGGAAGCGAGCACGCTCGCGCGCGTCGAGAAAACTCAGACGCAAGACGAACTGGAAGCGATCCGCGTGGAAGTGCTGGGCCGCAAGGGCACGCTTGCGGGCATCAGCCGTGAAATGGGAAAGCTCCCGCCGACAGAACGCGCGGACCTTGGCAAACAACTGAACGCCGCGAAGCAGACACTTGAAGCGGCACTGGAAGCGCGCAAGGCGGAGTTCGAAAGTGTCGCGCTGGCTAAGCGGCTGGATGGCGAGTGGGTGGACCTCACGATCCCCTCTCCGGGAGTACGGCTGGGCAGTCTGCATCCCATTACGCAAATTCAGATGGAGATCGAAGATCTGTTTCGCTCACTCGGATTTGCGGTGCTCGATGGGCCTGAGGTTGAGACTGAATATCACAACTTCGACGCACTGAACATTCCAGCCGACCATCCGGCGCGCGACATGCAGGACACGTTTTGGCTGGAGGGCGGAAATCTTCTGCGCACGCACACGTCGCCGGTGCAGGTGCGCGGGATGGAGCGGTTCGAGCCGCCGCTGCGCATGATTGCGCCAGGGCGCGTGTTCCGCAACGAGACGGTGGACGCGTCGCATGAGCACACGTTCTATCAGCTCGAAGGGATGATGATCGACCGCCATGTATCGGTGGGCAATCTGATCTACTTCATGAAGACACTGCTCACGGCGATCTTTCACAAGGAGGTTACGGTGCGGCTCAGGCCGGGATATTTTCCGTTCGTCGAGCCGGGATTCGAACTGGATATACGGTGCTTGATCTGCGGCGGCACCGGGTGCGCCGTATGCAAGCAGAGCGGCTGGGTCGAGCTGCTGCCGTGCGGGCTGGTGAATCCAAAGGTGCTGCGCATGAGCGGTATCGACCCGGAGAAGTGGAATGGATTCGCGTTTGGTTTAGGGCTGACGCGGCTGGTGATGATGCGGTATGGCATCGACGACATTCGATGGCTGCAGAGCGGCGATCTGCGGTTCTTGAGGCAGTTCTAAGGTATGAAGTTTTCTTATAGCTGGATTCGGGAGTTAGTGCCTACGGTGTACTCCCTGCCCCAGAATGTCGAACAACTCATCACAAGAAAAACTGCGGAATGTGAGGGTATTGAGGAAGTCGGCTTCAAAGACGCCTGTCTAGCGCAGGTGATAAGCGTCGAGCCTATCGCCGGAAGCCACAACGTGAAGGCTACCGTGAACACGCATTATGGACCCAAGGTGGTGGTGTGCGGGGCCGCGAATTGTCGCGCTGGGCTGAAGACTGTGTATGTTCCGCTCGGGAAGAAAGTGATTCAGGGCGTGGAGAGCGACGGAATGCTGGCGAGCGCTTCCGAGTTGGGGATCAATCGGGATCATTCCGGAATTCTTGAACTCAGCGGCGACTTCGCACCTCTGTCCGATGCGATTATCGAGATCGACAATAAATCGATCACGCACCGTCCGGACCTATGGGGACACTACGGGATGGCGCGCGAGGTGGCGGCGATCACGGGAAACGCGCTGATTGATCCGGTGCATGAAGTGGATATTTCGGCGGCGGCGCCGATTACGGTTTCGGTTGCAGATTTTGGGTTATGTCCGCGTTATAGCGCGCTGGTCTTCGAGAACGTAAAAGTTGGGCCATCGCCGCTGTGGCTGCAATTCCGGTTGACGTCCATTGGGCTGAACCCAATCAACAACATTGTCGATTTGACGAATTATATCCTGGCGGAACTGGCGCAGCCGATGCATGCGTTCGATCTCACTTTGCTGCGCGGAAAGACGATCTTTGTCAGGGGTGCGCATGAGGGCGAGAAGATCGTCGCGTTGAACGATACGGAGTATGAACTGCGCACCAGCAATCTGGTGATCGCGGATGCGGGCGGCGCTGTTGCAATTGCGGGCGTGATCGGAGGTAAAGAGAGTGCAATTTCGGAAACGACGACGAGCATAGTCCTGGAGAGTGCGAATTTTCAGGCGTCAAGCGTGCGCAAAACATCCTCGGCATTGAAGCTGCGAACAGATGCGTCGATGCGTTTCGAAAAAGCACAGGACCCAGTGAATACAGTTCGCGCTCTGCATCGCGCGGTTGAGTTGATGCGCGAACTTTCGCCGGGAGCGCGGCTGGTAGGCGGACTGGTGGACCAGAAGCGCGAGATTCTGGCGCCTTCGGAGATTCGCTTAAGCCTGGAGTGGCTGGCGCGTAAACTGGGGCGTGAACTCGCGGCCAGTGAAGTTCGGGACATTTTGGAACGGCTCGGATTCGGAGTGCGCGAACTGACAGCAGGCGTGTTTTCAGTCGCTGTGCCCTCATGGCGCGCGACCAAAGATATTTCCATGCCCGAGGATTTGGTGGAAGAAGTGGGGCGCATGATTGGATACGATTCAATCGACCCAGTCGCGCCGCTGGCAGCCACTACAGTGCCGCAGGATGATCCACAGCGAATGTTTCTGCGATACCTGAGGCAGACGATGGCGGCACAGGGGTTCACGGAAGTATCGAATTATTCCTTCATCAGCGAGGAGCAGGCGCGGCAGTTTGGATTTGCGCCCGAGGAGCATGTGCGCGTACTCAACCCGATCGCCGCCGACCAAAGCTTGATGCGCGTTTCCCTGCTGCCGGGCATCTATCGAAATATCGTGGAGAACCGAAAGCATCTCGAAGAGTTCCGGTTGTTCGAGATCGGGAAGGAGATTCACAAGCGTACGGAAGGATTGCCCGAAGAAATTCCTCACTTGGTGGCGGCGATTTACGCGAAGGACGATGGGGTTGCGGGATTGATGGAGTTGAAGCGGGTGGCGGAGTGCCTTTCTTCAGGTGTCGAAGCTAAGCGAACGCCGGCGGCGGTTTACGAGCATCCCCACCGCAGCGCGGATCTTGGAATCGGAAGACTGTTCGAGCTGCATCCTTCGATAGTAAAAGGGCGCGCCGCGATTCTGGATATTGATCTGACGCGCCTGAAACCCCGGGTGACGGAGCTAAAACCGATCAGCCGCTTTCCATCGAGCCAGTTTGATTTGACGGTGGCGATTCCGGAACGCAGGGCGATCTTTCAAGTCCAAGCGGAGATGCGCGGCTTCGCGGGCGCGCTGCTTGATGGGCTGCCGAACTACCTCGGGCAATTTGAGAACAACGCAACATTCCGAGTGACGCTTTCTTCGGCGGATCGCACGCTGATGTCGGACGAAGTTACGGCGGTGCGCGAACGCATTATTACAGGCATGCGCGACTTGGGATACGATCTCAAGGTATGAAACGACGCAGTTTCCTTGCGGGCGCCGGACTTGGCGCGGCCGCCCTGGTTCCGAAGACCCATGCCGCTTCTCCCGGACCGATGAAGATTACGCGCATTCGGTTTTATCACAACCCGAAATCGCGCACGCTGTTTAATCAGAGCTATCACATCGTCACCGTGGAGACTGACGCCGGTATCACGGGGATCGGCGAGGGCGGTTCAAAGGACACGGTGGAGCAGTGCGCCGCCATGATCATCGGCGAAGATCCGTCGCGCATCGACCATTTGTGGCAGATGATGTATCGGGGATATTTCTATCCGGCGGGGCGCGAGAAATTGGATGCGCTGGGCGCTATCGATCTGGCGCTATGGGACATCAAAGGCAAGGCCCTGGGCGTGCCGGTGTACGAGTTGCTCGGCGGCTTTTCACGAGATCACGTGGATTGTTACGCCACGAGTTTTCCATCGAAGGGCAGCGTGAAGGAAACCGCGCAGGCGTGCATGGAAGCGGGCTTTCGATCCTATCGAACGTCAGTGACCGACCCACCCAATGGCGCTCCGTTTAATTCGCACGAGATGGTACGCCAGTCGTACGAGCATTGCGTGCAGGTTCGCGAGGGTGTGGGCAAAAGCGGCGATTGGTCGATTGACTATCACACGCGTCTGGACATGCCGGATGCGATTCGCCTGAGCACTTTGATCGAGCCGCTGGAACCTTACTTCGCGGAGGATTTGATTCGCTCGGAAAATCAGACGGTGTACAAGCAACTTCGCCAGCAAGTGAAGGTGCCAATCGCGGTGGGCGAACAGTTCGGGGATAAGTGGGACACGAAGGATTTGATTGAGCAGCAGTTGATCGATTACTCGCGCGTGACACTGCCTAATGTGGGCGGGATTACGGAGTATATGAAAATTCTGGCGCTTTGCGAGACGCACTATGTGGGCGCGATTCCGCATTTCACGGGCCCCGTGGCGGAAGCCGCGCTGGTGCATTGCTGCGGCGCATTTTCAGGCCCGGCGATGATGGAGATGACGGGGACCGGGCCGCAGAAGGAGCCCCACTTGCCGGTCTGCATGGACTTTAAGCAAGGCAAGCTATATCCGAACCGGCGGCCGGGACTGGGCGTGGAGCTCGATGCAAAACCGCTGCAGCTTCAGGCGGAGATCACCGAACGATATCGCGTGACGCCAATCTTCCAGCGGCCGGACGGATCGATTACGAACTGGTGAGACGGCGCGCGGCGTCGACGCACAACACGGCCGCGTGCTTCGATTCGGCGGTCAGTCCGTCCACGGCAGTTTCGATGTCGGAAGATTGCAAACGGGCGATATCGGCGCGGGTTTTCCCAATAAGCAACTCGGTGAGCGCCGACCCACAGGCGATGGATGCGGTACAGCCGCGGGTCTGATAGCGGGCGTCCGTAACGCGTTCATTTTCAAAGGCGGCGGAGAGGCGGAGAATGTCGCCGCATATCGGATTGGAGACTTCGACCACGATGGCTGGCGGCAAAAGTTCGCCCAGGTTGCGCGGGTTTTGAAAGTGATCGAGCAGGCGCGGGCTGTACATCCTGGTTTCATCGTAACCGCGTGTGATACGATTTCGGCGAATGATTCGAATTTTCTTACTCCTTCTCTGCGCCGTGACATTAGGACAGGCAGCCTCCGGCAGACTTGAAGTTTATTTCGTGGACGTGGAAGGCGGCCAGGCGACGTTGTTCGTTGCGCCTTCGGGCGAATCGATGCTGGTGGATACAGGGTGGCCGGGATCGAACAATCGCGATGCGGACCGGATTGTGGCGGTGGCGCGGAAAGCCGGACTGAAGCAGATTGATTATCTGGTGATCACGCATTTCCATACAGACCATGTCGGCGGAGTGCCACAATTGGCGGCGAAGTTTCCGATCAAGAACTTCGTGGATCATGACGAATCGGTGGAGCACGGAGCGCAGGAGGATGCTTTATTCAACGCGTATAAAGAGGCGCGCGCCAAGGGCAATCACATTGTGGTGAAGCCCGGCGACACCATTCCGGTTAAGGGGCTGAAGGTGCAAGTGTTAACCGCGGCGGGCAACGAAATCACCAAGCCGCTGGCGGGCGCGGGCGCTCCAAATCCATTTTGCGCGGGCACCAAAATGCGCGACACCGACCCGACGGAAAATGCGCGGTCGGTTGGGACGCTGATCACGTATGGCAAGTTTCGCATCATCGATTTGGGCGACCTGACGTGGAATAAGGAATTCGATCTGATGTGTCCGAACAACCGAGTGGGTACGGTGGATGTTTATCTGACGACGCATCATGGGATGAATATGTCGGGACCGGCGGCGATTGTGCATGCGCTGCATCCGCGCGTGGCGATTATGAACAACGGCGCGCGCAAAGGCGGCACGCCGGAAGCGTGGCAGGTGGTGCACAGCTCGCCGGACATTCAGGATCTCTGGCAGGTGCATTATGCGGTAGCGGGGGGCAAGGAGAATAACGTGGAGGAGCAGTTCATCGCGAATCCGAGCGAGCAGCCCGATTCGGGAAATTATCTGATGCTCTCGGCGGATGCAAATGCGAATTTCACGGTGACAAATTCACGGACGGGGTTTAGCAAGACATACAAAAGGTGATTTTATGCGAGGATTTCTGCTTCTGGTTATAGTTGGTACCGTTTTCGGATATCAAGAGGCGGCGGAACAGCAGTTCCCTTCCAAGGAAAAGACGGCAACAAAAACGGCGGCCGCAGGGAAGCACAAGAAGCCGGCGAGTTCGAAGAAAAAGCACAAGACGGTGCCCGTTAGCAAACCTCAGTGAGTCGGATCGAAGGCACTAAGACTTGGGTCGAGATTTTCCAGGGATTAGCCACGATTGCGGCGGCGTGCGCCGGCGGATGGTGGTTCTGGCAGCAAGGCTTAGCAAAGCCCAGAGCTAAATTGGATCATAAAATCACGCATGTGCAACTATCGCGCGATGTAATTTTGCTGGTCGTCGATATTGAGGTTGAGAACATCGGATCGACCCCGTTTACGCTCAATTGCGGCAAGGTACGCGTTTGGGAGATGCGCCCGGAGCGGGACGTTGGGATCTTCAATGTCAAGCAGAATGAGTGCAATGTTCCGGTGCATGATCTCGCGCCGAATGAGATTGATAACATCCACGTGGAAGTAGACGTCCCCGGTGATGTTACAACGGTACGCGTGGGTTCGTTCTTTCCGACCCCGGGATCGAAGGGCGATACACACGGGTGGGGCGTGTCTACGTTTTACGATATAAAAGAACAGCGCTCACTTAGTAAGTGAGGCCGTGGCCGAATTTGAATAGCGTCTTGTAACCCGGGTCGCTGCGATTGAAGCTGGTGGAATCGCCGCTCGGCCACGTATAGGATAGCTTCCCAGTGGGCTTGTAAGTACCGAAGAGAACATCGGCGACGCCATCGCCTTCGGTGCCGGGAAGGAAGGCAGCGACGATGGCGTCGGCCTTCGGCAGGATCTTGTCGATGATGACGGGCCGGCCGGAGAGGATCACGACCACTACTGGAATACCGGCGCTCTTGGCGGCATCGACGGCGGCGATGTCTTCGGCGGCGAGATGCAGATCGGTGCGATCACCCATGAACTCGGCGTAAGGAGTTTCGCCGATGACGACGACGGCGACGGAAACCCCAGCCGCGCCGGAGGCATCGGGGGCATGCGTGACGCGATCCTGGCCAACCACTTTGCGAATGGCGGCGAGCACGGTGGTTCCTTCGATGACGTCGCCGGTCTGGCCTTGCCAGCGGATGGTCCAACCGCCGCACTGGTTGCCAATATTGTGGGCGCTCCGCCCAGCTACCAGAATTCGCGAAGCCGCGCGGCTAATAGGCAAAGTGTGGTTATCGTTCTTCAACACCACCATTGACTGACGGACGCACTGGCGCGCAACGGCGCGATGCTCGGCGGATCCGAAGCTTTTGTGGAGGGTTCGATCGGCCAGCGGCGAGTGGGCGGCGTTCATCAGGCCCATCGCGAACTTCACGCGCAAGATGCGCGATACGGCGTCGTCGATGCGAGACAGCGGGACCTTTCCTTCATCGACGAGAGTCTTCAGGTTATTGAAGAATTCGACGTAGTGTTCCGGCACCATCACCATATCCATGCCAGCGTTGATGGATTGGGCGATCTGTTGTTTATAATCGCCAGGCAGTTGATTGACGGCAGCGTAGTCGGAGATGAGAAAGCCTTCAAAACCGAGTCCATTCTTCAAGATATCGGTGAGCAGCTTGTGACTGCCGGAGCATTTTTCACCGTTCCAGCTGTTGTAGGAGGGCATGATGGAGCCAGCCCCCATTTCAATAGACGGGCCGTATCCGGCGAGATGAATGAGCCGCATAGTGGCTTCATCGACGCGCGTATCGCCTTGATCGAGAGGGTATCGATCAGGCGAATTATTACTCTTCGGCATTCCAGATCCGAAGGTGGTGCCGCCATCACCGGCGAAGTGCTTAACGCAGGCGAGGACGGCCAGAGGGTTATCCAGCGACCCCCGCTGCAGACCATGAACGGCGGCGGGGCCAAGAATCTTCACGACGTCGGGCGACTCACTGAAGCCTTCGTAGGTGCGGCCCCAGCGGATGTCCTGCGGCACGGTGACGCAAGGCGAGAAGGCCCAGTTCATTCCCGTGGCGCGGACTTCTTCGGAGGTGACACGGGCGGCGCTTTCGACAAGTTTGGGATCGCGCGTGCAGCCGAGACCGATGTTGTGCGGAAATATGGTTGCGCCGAGCACGTTGTTATGGCCGTAGACGGCATCGACGCCATAGACCAGCGGAATGCGCAGGCGCGTTTTCAGTGCGCGGGCTTGGTAGCCGTCGTAGAGATCGGTCCAGGAGACCAGATCGTTGCCGGACTTCGGATCGGAATCGCCGCCGCTGAGAAGAGAGCCTATGTGGTACTTTTCGAGATCATCAAGGTTCTGCAAATACTGCTGATCGGGTTGCGTCATCTGCCCGATTTTTTCGTCGAGCGTCATTTGGGAAAGAAGCCGGCGAACTTGCGGATCGTATTTCGAAAAGTGGTGCGGCTTGGCGGCGGCGAAAGCTTTGGCCTTGCCCATGCCGGCACCGAGAAGTGTTAGAGAAGCTAGAAACTGGCGGCGAGGAGTATCCATGCTGCACTCCAGTGTACGACTGAACAAGACAGGCTGATAAACATGCCGCCCGCGCGAGGTGTGACGATGCCGGATCCAACAGGCATTGAGATTAAATTTACGGAGTGCTGGCAGAGTAGATTTTGTAGCGCCGACTTATTCAGCGACGACTGGGTTGCGTAAAATGCCGATGCCTTCGATTTCGACTTCGACTTCATCTCCAGCTTGCAGCGCGCGAGTATTGCCGGGGGTGCCGGTATAGATTACGTCGCCGGGAGTGAGCGTGACCCACTGGCTGATCCAACTGACGACGGAGGGGAGATCGAAAATTAAATCCGCGGTGGTTTGGTCTTGCAGCGTCTGGCCGTTGACGCGAGTTTGCAGCCGCAGATTTCCGTAGTCGAGGCCCGTGACGATGGCGGGGCCGAGAGGAGCGAACGTATCCGACCCCTTGGCGCGCCACCACTGCAAATCTTTGGCGATACCTTCGGCTTCATTTCCGTTTTGCCAATCGCGCTCGCTGATGTCGTTGCCGCAGGTGACGCCGAAGATGGCAGCGGCGGCTTCCGACTTAGAGGCTTTAGAGACGGTCTGGCCGATCACGATCACGAGTTCTCCCTCGAAGTGCGCGTTGCGGGAATCGCGGGGGAGCACGATGGGGTCGCCAGGGTTTTGAAGCGCGGTTATGGGCTTGTAAAAAATTTCCGGTGTCTCAAGAGCCTTGCGTCCCTTGAGGTGGCTTTGATAATTGCGCCCAACCGCCATGATTTTGCGCGGCTCGCAGGGTGAAAGAAGCTTCACGTCGCTGAGCAGATGCGTCTGCCCGACGGCCCTTGGAATATCAAATAAATTCCCTGCTAGAGTATCTATTTCTCCGCCATCGAGCAATCCATAAAAGATCTGAGCCCTGGTTGAAAATCGCACATAGTGTCGGTTCGATTTGAAAGGAAACATTGCAACCGGTGATGTTATACAAGCGTCCAATTTACTCGTAAGAGAGTTCTTCATTCTAATCGCGCCGGAAACTAATAGAAAGATAGTATGCCAAAAACAATGAAGAAGGTGGTCAGTCATTCCCGATATTCTATTTATCTGGACGCGCTCACGCGGAAGTCGGAAGAACTTCGGCGCAGCATGTCCGCGCAAAATGCGGCGCAGGTAGTGGCTCGTCTCCACGGTCCATCAGATGAGGGCGACTTGAGCCAGAAAAGCCACGACGAGTGGATTTTCTTGAACCGAAATTCGCTTGATGTGAAACTGCTGCGCGATGTTCAAGAGGCGTTGCGCCGGTCCGAACTGGACACGTTCGGCGTGTGTCAGGAGTGCGAAGAGCCGATTTCGGAGAAGCGGTTAAACGCCGTTCCGTGGGCAAAATATTGCGTAGCATGCCAAGAAAAGATTGGCTCTCGGGAAGCGGGAACTTTCTCAGCCGGCGACGACGAGTAAAGTGAGCGCAGTGCGCAACTTGGGTGTAAAATACAGGCTGTTGAAGTTCTTCTGCATGCAGAAGCGAGACTTCTATGGAAAAACCAGCGCAAAACATCCAAGACAGTTTTTTAAATAATGCGCGAAAAGATAAGGGCGTTGTCACCATCTATCTTCTCAGCGGGGTCAAACTTTCGGGCCGTATCAAGAGCTTTGACAAATATTCCCTAGTGATGGAAACCAGCAACCAGGAACAATTGATCTTCAAGCATGCGATCTCAACGGTGGTGACGGTGCGGGCGCATAATTTCGCGCCGACCCAGGCCGCGGGTAACGTTCCGGAAGCGATGCAGCAAGCGGCAGAGAGCGCGCACAGCAACTTGGAGGGCTAAGCGGCGCTGCCGAACTCTTCATTTGAACGCGTGATCCTGGTTGGATTCGAGCGGAAGGGCCGCGTGGTGGCGGCGGATTCGGAAGAGTCGCTCGATGAACTGAAGGAACTTGCGGCCAGCGCGGGGGCGATGGTGGTGGAGTCGATATTTCAGACTCGCAACGCGCCTGACGCAGCGACTCTTCTGGGCCGAGGGAAGGTTCAGGAGGTGAAGGCCCTGGCAGGTTCGCTCAAGGCCGATTTCATCCTCTTCGATCACGACCTCTCGCCGACCCAACAACGAAATCTTGAGAAGGAGTTGGATCTCAAGGTGATCGACCGCACGCAACTGATACTGGATATCTTCGCGAACCGGGCGCGCACGAGTGAAGGGCGCTTGCAAGTGGAGCTGGCGCAACTCAGCTATCTGCTTCCGCGACTCAGCGGCCACGGCGTCTCGATGTCGCGGTTGGGGGGCGGAATCGGCACGCGCGGTCCCGGCGAAACCAAACTGGAGACAGACCGCCGGCGCATCGCAAAGCGGATCAAGAAACTCGAAGAGAATCTGGACAAGGTTCGCGCGGGGCGATCGCTGCATCGCAATCAGCGGAGCTCAGTTCCGCTGCCGACACTCGCGATGGTGGGATACACGAACGCCGGGAAATCGACGCTGTTTAATCGCTTGACGTCGGCAGACGTGCTGGCGGACGCGAAGATGTTCGCGACCCTCGATCCGACGGTGCGGGCGCTCACTCTGCCCTCGAAACGGCGAGTGCTGTTGAGCGATACGGTGGGTATTATTCGCAATCTGCCAACGACGTTGGTGAAGGCCTTCCGAGCCACGCTGGAAGAAGTAGCGGATGCGAAACTGATTCTGCATGTGGTGGATGTCTCAGCGGCACATTCGATGAGCCAGACGTCGCATGTTCTAAAGGTGCTCGCGGAAATTGGCGCGGCGGGGACGCCGCAGTTGCTTGTGCTGAACAAAGCCGATAGATTGGCAGGGGACGAGGTGACAGCGGAAACACTTCGACAACGCATGCTGAGCGAGGCGGGTCAGAACTTGAATTTGCGCGCCGTGCCGATCAGCGCAAAGAGCGGAATGGGTGTCACAACGTTGCTTCGGGCGATCGACGAGGTGCTGCCGTTCGATGCGATGATTCGTGCACAATTCCGGATTCCGGTGGGCGATGGCGCGGAAATCGCATCGCTTCACCAGGGTGCGAGTGTGCTCAAAGAACGATACGGAGACGCATTCTGTGAAATTGAAGCGGATGTGTCGGAATCCGTACGAAATCGTTTAGCAAAATATGTGGTGAATGGCCCATGAGAATTGTGGAAATTCCTGTGAGGAACTTAAGGGGTTCGCAGGTAAATGCAACGGAGATGGGATCTTGAGCGGCTTTGAACAAGGTCGCAGCATTGCGATTAACTCCTTTAGGACAAGTGGTTTGAGCGGTGTTTTGGCAAATTTAAAAGGCGCTTCCGCAACAGGCGATAGTAAAGCGCGCAACGGCGAGCTTTTCCACAGTTTCCATTTTGGGCAAACCTTGTGAATCTGCCGAATTTCCTGACTATTTCGCGGATTTTCTTTGTGCCTTTGTTGGTATCCGCGCTGGTGCAGCAGGACGTAACCGTGCAGGTTTGGGGAATTATTATTACGAACGATTGGCTGGCCCTGGCCATTTTTTTGTGCGCCGCGGCAACCGACGTTTTGGACGGAAATTTGGCGCGCCGATGGGGGCAAGTCACAACCATTGGAACGCTGCTTGACCCCATCGCGGACAAGATGCTGATTTCGGCCGCGCTTATCGCTTTGGTGCAAGTGCGCTCGGTTGCAGGATGGATCGTGATTCTAATTGTGGGGCGGGAATTCGCAGTCACGGGGTTGCGCAGCATTGCGGCGGCGGAGGGTTATACAATTCGGGCGAGCGATCTTGGAAAAACGAAGACGGTTTTTCAAGTAATCGCAATTGCGGTGGTGCTGCTGGGGCTGCGGCATCCGGTATTTGTGCGATATGGGCAATGGGCGATCTGGGCGGTGGTGTTTTTTGCGTTGCTTTCCGCGCTGGATTACTTCTGGAAGTTTTGGCGCAAAATCGATGTTCAGGTGAAGAAGCGGCGGCGGCGCGAGCTGCTGATTCACGAACGACGACGGAAAATTGCGGAGATTCGACAGAGGCGG
>JANYJA010000175.1 GCA_025358575.1 Terriglobia bacterium | reverse complement strand
CGAAATTAGATGATAGTCATCAACGAAGAAGGTCCGCAGGCGTACGGCATCGTGGGCCGCAATCGCTGCATTGTACTCCGCGCGCTGCTCTCTGACGATAGAGGTTGGCGTGTCCCCGGTAGATGCATGTGATGCACCCAGGAAACCAAAAATCAGGAAAACATTCGGCAATGTTATTTTCATCCCATGCTCCCTTGCGACACTTATGCCTTTTGCCCGGAAGGCTGGATTTCGGTTCCGATGACCGGGTTTGATCTTCCCCACGTTTAACCCCTACCGGACTATCGTGACGGGCCGCTTTCTGGCGACCTGCTCGTTTGATTCGATAGATCTTCTACACGGCCTCCGTACTGCGCAGCACGGATAACGAGCACGGCTCACGCATGATTCCGGGCAATTAGGCGCTTTCGAGCACGCGGCTCAAGCGGCGGCCGAAGAGCGCGATCGCGAGACCGCCGCCGGCTGCGATGGCCGCATGCAGGGCCCAGAAGGCGGCGGGCGACATACGCTCGTAGAAGCCGCCAATCCAGCCAATGACGATGTTGGAGACGAACAAGCTCATGTACGCAATGCTCATGAGTGTTGCATTAACGCGCGGTGGAGCGGCGCGCGAAACCATCGCGAGCAAGGTAGGCCAGTAGTAGAGGAACGCAATCCCAAGTCCGATGGAATACAGAATCGGCCAGAGTGGATTGATGAGAACGCCGTCATAAATGATGATCGTTGCAGCCAGCATCAGATTGCTCGCCGCCGCCAGCCAAGCGCCCAAGCCGATCTTAGCCATGTCATCGGGTTCACGACCCTTGCGTGCCTGACGGCGCCAGATCCGAAGAAGCAGCGGCACACCGCCGACACACGCAATCGAGGTGATCGATTGGAACCACGGCACGGGAATGCGAAAGCCCCCGAGGTCGAGCGCGACCTGCTGGCGTGTCCATAACGGCCCGACGTTCCAGAGCTGGTAGTAAGAAACGGACTGCGGCACCGTGATAAGCATGACGATGAACAGCGCGCCGATGATCCGCCAGTCGTCGCGGCTCAGGTGCCTATCGGGGTGCGTTGAACGCTTCACCCGCGCGGGCAAATAGCGGTATCCATGAAGGTAGGTCGCAAGCCCAATCAACATGAAGAGCGCCGCGATGCCAAAGCCGTAGTGCCAGCCGTAGACCTCCGCCAAGAGCCCGCAGAGCACTGGCCCGATGATCGCGCCGACACAGATCCAGGCGCTGAACAGGACGTAGCCGTGGGTGCGGCGCGCCTCATCTTCGGGCGGATACAGGCCACCCACCTGGGCGGCGATATTGCCCTTGAGCAGACCAGAGCCGACGATGAGCAATAACAATGCAATGAGGAAACTGCGGTCGAATGCCATGGCAATGTGGCCGGCGCTCATGCTTAAAGCCCCGAGCACAACCGCGTTGCGCTGCCCGATCCAGCGATCGGCGATCAGTCCCCCGAACAGGGGCGTGAGGTACACGAACCCGGTGTAGAGTCCAAAGATCTGAGAGGCGAATGCCTGCGTGGAAAGCGGACCGAAGATTGCTTCGAGCGCCGTGCGCAAATCTGCAAGGCCGGCCACGTGAACCGCGTGGTCTGGCAACAAGAGCTGATCGACCAGGTAGAGCGCGAGGAGTCCCATCATCCCGTAGTAGGAGAAGCGCTCCCAGGCTTCCGTGAAGGCTAGGTAGAAAAGACCGCGCGGATGGCTGGTTAGGGTGCGTGGGGCCGCACTCTCAAGCGCGGTTTCAATTGTGCTCATCGACATTCCTTCCCCGCTGACTCAGCTGAAAGCCTGTCCAACGATATCTTGAATGGCAGCTTCGAGGAAGGCAGCTCGAGGCACTGAACTTCTGGTCATGGCCGGTCAGTGCCCTTCGCGGTCGGTACTGTCGGCCATCGGCGCTTCATGACCCGATGGAGACCGTGGCGAACGGCGGCTTACGGGCGATGAATAGTTATACTATGAGATAGGTTGCCGCGATTACACTAGCAGCTAATCCTTTGGGAAATACCTTTTCACTATGCGTAAAGCCGCAATCTTCCTCACCTCCGTTATCTTGCTTGCGAGCCTTGGTATTTCATCTGCTGCCGCACCCAGCTCTCAAGTGGAGGCGGCTGCACTCGACGTCGTGATCGCGGGCGGCCGTGTGATGGATCCGGAGTCCGGATTGGACGCCATCCGAAACGTCGGCGTTCTGGGTGACAAGATCGTCGTTATTTCCGAGCAGCCCTTGAAAGGCAAGCACACGATTGATGCTCGTGGACTAGTCGTCGCACCTGGGTTCATTGATCTGCATGAACACGGCCAGGAGCCGCGTAACTACGAATTTCAGGCTCGAGACGGCGTCACCACTTCGCTCGAACTGGAGATCGGAACCGCTGGCGTAGCTGCCTGGTACGCAAAACGGCAAGATCATTCCCAGATTAATTACGGGGTCAGTGTGGGCCACATTCCGGTGCGCATGGCCGTCATGCACGATCCCGGTGGCTTCACGCCAGTGGGTGACGCGGCCCACCGTGCCGCCAGTCCGGCGGAGTTACAGCAGATTGATGCAGACATCGAGCGTGGCTTGCGTAGCGGTGCCTTAGCCGTCGGTATGGGCATCAATTACACAGCCGGCGCTTCCCACGGCGAGATTGTCGACGTCTTCAAGGTCGCCGCGGCTCACGGAGCGTCGGTCCACGTCCATCTTCGCTACAACGGCCCGAAAGAGCCGCATACCGGGCTCGCTGCGATCGAAGAAGTCATCGCTGCTGCTGCTTCCACCGGCGCTCCTCTGCATGTGGTGCACATTACCAGCATGGGCATGAAAGATACGCCCCGACTGATTGAGATGGTCGAAGGTGCGCGCAAGCGCGGTCTCGATGTCACTACTGAGGCCTATCCTTACCCCGCGGGTAGCACCGCCATCGAATCCGCAGTCTTCGATCCCGGTTGGCAGGAAAGCCAAGACGTCACCTATAAGGATCTCCAGTGGGCAAAAACCGGTGAGCGGCTGACAGCGGAAACGTTTGAGAAATATCGGAAGGAGGGCGGCATCGTCATTATCTTCTCGATCCCCGAATCGGCTGTCCGCGCGGCTCTCGCGAACCCCATCATCATGGTGGCCAGCGACGGCATGCCCATCACCGGGTCTAAGGTTCACCCACGCGGCCAGGGGACGTTTTCCCGCGTGCTAGGCCACTACGTGCGTGAAGAGAAAACACTCGATCTCATGACCGCTCTTCGCAAAATGACGCTGCTTCCGGCACAGCGTCTGGAAAAGCGAGCACCTATGTTTCAAGACAAAGGCCGTATCCGCGTGGGAGCCGACGCCGATATCACCGTCTTTGATCCCAACACCATCGTTGATAAAGCGACGTTTGAAGAGCCGCTGCAATATTCCGCCGGAATCTCTTACGTCTTTGTGAACGGAGTCGCGGTCGTGAGAGAGGGGAATCTTATCTCAGGCATTTTTCCGGGCCGCGCGGCGCGCGCTCCGATCTCTCAATAAGTTGCGCATAGAAAGAATAGACCACCTGCCTGGAGAGATACTCGCCGAGATTCTTTGTCAGATATTGCAGTGATTGGAATCCAGCATCGAAAACATCCAACGGCTTGCGGGCTCTTTAGTCATTGAATCCCAGAACCAGCGAGTCCCGCAGCGCGGGCAGCGGATCGACCTTCATGCAAAGAACATGGCGCCGAGCCCAAAGAGCGCACCACCCAGCTGCGCAATCACCACTACGTTCGTAACACTCATAGGCAGCTAACTACTAATTGGGCGACGGAACCGTCGTATAAGCGCGTCGCAACTATCCACTAGCATTTTTTGGGACTTCCTGTGCTTCAGCCTGGCGTCGCGCATGACAAATAGCTTACCGCGGGCCACGAGTGACCGCTTCGCGGCAGTGATTTTATGACCACGAGCGCCCGGTATTGGCCGGTCGCGTCGCGGAGCGACGGGTACCGGGCGGCCAGAGCGGCCGTCCAGCAGCAGGGCTCGGAGCGAGGCGTGAACAGAATTGCTAATAGGGTTCAACGAATGGCTGCTTTGTACCCACAGCTGCCCGATGCGACTGGCGGCTCCCGGACGTTTGAACCGAGATCTCGAACGCTCACCTCCGTTATTGGGCGCTCACGATTCGGACTTGCTTAATCATGCGGCGGAACTGAGGCTGCAACACGGGCCCGTTGTCATGCAGGACGCCGTCGGAACCTTTGAAGGAACTCGATACGGCGTAGACAACGAAGGTCATATCTCGTGCGGCGTCGTACCAGAAAGAATACAGTCCCTTGAGGGTCACTGGGTGGAACGGTTTCACGGCGACGACTGTCGATTCAGCACCCGGCATGCCAAGCTTCTTGGCAAGCGGCGTCAAATCTGGGCTTGGGGCGCTGATGTCGCTGTGGCTCTTCATCGTCGCGCGGAACACGATCCTTGGAGATCCATCAATCGTCTCTAGTCTCGGCGCGGAATGTTTAGTCCACTTAGCCTCGGGGTGCGGGTCTCCCATGGCACCGAGCCAGGATATCTGATCAAATTCAGCTAACTTGGCAAGCCACGCAAATTGCTTCGACTCATCGTTGCTTGAAAAAATCCCCCGGCCTCCTTGTATTGCGTAAGCTCCAAACCAAGCTTGATACATCGGCGATCGCGGATCGGAACGTGCGGCAAATTGATTAGGGGCATGCGCTGCCCCAAAAGCGTAGTAGTTGACCCCCTTTAGATTCAGCGGTTCCCAAATCGGGTCCATTACGTTCTGATCACGCGACCATTCGGACGACAGCGCCCCAAGATCGACTTTCGCCTGAACCGCATTCGAAACTGCATCACGAGGCGGCGGCTCTGCGCTTAACGCTGGTAGATTCAATGCGGCGAGCGACGCGACTGACAGCGCTACAAATTCAACCCAACGATTGTTGTCGTTTAGCGTCATCACAGATTTCGCTATGCCCATCGACACACCCCCTTTCAGCGCTGTGATTCTCTGCCTGCTGAGTCTACCGTAGGCTGCGAACGACCGCTAAGAAGCGACGAGTTCACGGTATCCAGCGACCGCAGTTGACCGGACTTGCCTGCTGCTGAACAGAAT
>JANYJA010000147.1 GCA_025358575.1 Terriglobia bacterium | reverse complement strand
GCGCCTGCAACTCAAGCGTCCACCATTCGCTCAGGCTGGACTCGACCCCAGCCCGAATGCGCGGGTGCGCGCGGCGTTCATGGCGAATATGGAGGAAGCGCTCGAATACGGGGAGCCGGTAGCGGAAGATCCATTTGCGCTGCATCTGGATGCGTGTGGCCAGTCGCTTGGAGCGTTGACACACACGGCATATCCGCTGTCGCGCCAATCCCTGCGCGGACTCAACCTGTCGCGTCTCGATCTGCTTTCCGGCTCGTCACCGGTGATCGGTACCCAGCTGGCGACCTATGGCAGCGCGCGTACGCCAACCGGTCTGTGGTTGTATTACCTGGATGGCAGCAGCCGCGAAGAATTCTGGCGAGATCGCGAAAGTTATCTGCGCAACACCGAGGCGCAGCAAATCTGGTTCGGCGTGGCTCAGGCGCGCGTCTGGGACGCCGTTGGATGTACGCCATTCACGCTCGACAACAGCCTGCTGCTGCCCTGCACGAATCCGGTAGGCCGCGGGGAAGACAGTCTGTGGAGCGCGCTGGCGCGTTTTGCCCACACCGACGCCTTGGTGCTGGAGTTGCCGGAAGGGATCGGCCATGTGCAGGAGGGGCCGCGCAAACGCGCCGACATGACACGCAAGGCGTTCGTGCCCACCACCAACCATTTTCTGCGCGACTACGTGCAGCGCCAATTCGGCCTGTTCAAGGCAGCCGATCCGGGGCAGCGATTGCAATTCCTCGCCTATGTGCTGCGTGATCTTTCCGGGGCGAGTTCCGTGGATCGCATCGCGCATCTGCGCGAATATCTGAGCTTCATCCACGCCGACATCGTCGATCGTCTGCAACATCAACTCGAAGCGGCTACGGAAGCTCCGATCTACTGGCAGGCCGATGTGCGCGCGATTGTCGAATCCAATGCTAAGGCATTGTTGTCGAAAGCGGCGCCGCGCCTGGGCGACTGGCCCGAGGATATCGACGACGCCGCTTGCGCGAAGGGACTTGCCAACGAGGTATCACTACCCGCGGAGACGGGATCGTCTAGCTGGGCACTCACGGGCCATAAAGCCATTACGCTCGATGCCGGTCAAATACAGCTAGACTTACTTTTGAGCTGCGGCAACACCCGGTTAACGCTCCATTACGTGCTGCACCCGGGATCGTCCGTTATCCGCGAATGGGCAGATATCACCAATGAAGATGACCAACCGCTTAAGTTAATGAATACCGCCTTTCAATCGATGCGCGTCGCGCCAGGCTCTTCATTCGATACCGTCGACCTGAACTGGATGACCGGTGCGCGCAACGAACCGGGATCTTGGGTGCTAAAGACCCGCCTGTTTAAACCTAACGTCGCCCAGGCCTTTGATTCCTACGATCCGTTCCCGGGATCTGGCAGTCACCCCACCGGCGGCGACGGGGTTGACGCGATGATAACGCGCAACGGCGCCCAGATGTGGCCCTCCACGGGATGGCGTTATTGCAAGCCTGACGCGGATGTCCGCGAAAACTTCGATGTGACGATCGACGTCAAGGCCGGCGACAAGCTGAGGTTCATCGTAAATAAGCATGGGAACTATACTTGCGACACCACCGAATTCGACCCCAAGATCGCCTATGTGAACGGTGAAACCCACACCGCATCCGCGGAGTTTACTGGCACCCAAGGAGATGGCAACTGGCGGTACGGCTACGTTATGGATGGAGAATGGCACGATCTGGCCTACCACTCGGACGTGCGAACGTGGAAGCAAAATCCGGATAACGCCGCGCACACGCCTTTTATCACCGACCGGATGCAGCACCCAGAGAACGATAAGGATGTGGTACGCGAGTGGACAGCCCCGAAGGACGGGAGAGCGCGCATCACAGGCTATGTTAGCAACGTCGGCAACTGGGGCCTGGGTACCGGCGTCGACACCGGACCTAAAATGGGCTCTGAGAGCTATGCGCCATGGTATACACTTTACGACCGTAAAACCCGCCAGGGCGTTATTATAGGGTGGGACTATATGGGGCACTGGGGATCGTCGTTCAAGTGCACGCCTGATGGCACCGTATCGACGCTGTTGCATCTTGCCGGTTTCACATGCGAACTGGCCAAAGGCAAGACACTCACCACGCCGAAATCATTCACAGCGCTTTATCGCGATGACCTGGACAACGCGGGCAACGAGCTGCTCGACTGGCAATACCGCTATATGTGGGATTACACGCGCGAGGGCTGGTTCCCTGCCATCCCGATGCTAGGGTTTTGGTATAAAGGCACAGGATGGAGCGAACCGGGAGTAACGTGGGTAGGTGGATGCCAGGATATTCCCAGCCAATACACGAAGATCTTCCGCATGGCCGACACCATGCGTTACCTCGGCGCGGACATCTACCATCGCGATTGGGGTTGGTGGGACCACGCCGGTGATTGGAACGGACCCGACTTCGGCTCAAGCGGCAAATACCTTGCTAAATACGGTATGAAGCAACTTATCTATGCTTTCCTCTACACCGTGGATCTGCAGTCGAAGGTAGCGACGCAGCACCCCGATTGGCTAGTCGGTCAGACGCTGGACATGTCGAAGCCTGAGGTGGTCGCGTTTATCAAGGGTCAGTTGGACGACTTCCATAAGCGCTGGGGCGATTTCGCATGGCGCAACGACAGCACGCCGACAGCCCCGCACGGAAACGACGATACGCCGCTGCTCGCGCAAGACCAGGGGTTTCGCGACATCATTCAGACGTTCTTGGACAAATACCCCAAGAGCTCGTTCCAGTCGGTAAACGGCGGCGGTAACGAGGCCGGATATGACTACGTTCGGCATTCCAACATGATCCAGTTCAGCGACGGCATTATCGGCCCCTTGCGCAACTACTACGCGTCGCTGCTATTCCCGCCGGACAAGCTGGAAGACAATGGCGACCAGTGGCCTCCTGACGGGTTCGACAAGAATCGATGGCATAGCCTGCTCTCCATGGCGATGATGATAACGGGCGACACCTGGGACAAGGCGAAGCTTGAAGGCATCCGCGAGCAGTTCGACATTTACCACTACATGGAGTCGCAAGGAGTTGTTGGACGCTGGGTGAAGGTCTACCGTCCCATCATTGAGGGCGATGATCCGACGATGTATATCCAGCGCCTCAGCCGCGACCGGATGCGCGGGATGATCATCCCGGCTCGCGCGGCGGCGGGAAGGGTGAACATTAAGCCCAAGGGGTTGCTGCCGAACAAGAGCTATACGGTGACGTTCCACGAGACCGACGATGAGAAGTACGTCTCGGGCGAGGAACTGATGCGGCGCGGAATCACCATCGAGAAGATGAAACCGGGCGAGCTCATCTATATCAACATGCCCATGCACCCCGGCTCCAAACGCGATATCGAAGCGCCGACCGCGCCTAGCAGGCTCGCAATGAAGTCAGAGGTAAACATGGGCTACCCCGGGATTGAGCTTACCTGGAAGGCAGGAACCGACAACAACTGGATCTCCTACTACGAGATCATCCGCGACGGCGTCGCCATCGACAAAGTGGCGAAAGGCACGTTCTACTTCGACCACTCCGCAGGCGCCGACCTGGCGGCCAAATACGAGATCGTTACAGTGGACGGCTCAGGCCTCAAATCGGATAGCGCTGCCATTATCACCCCCGGCGTGAAGAGATCACTGGTGCTGAACGACGCCGATAAGGCGCTCATATACACCGGCGCGTGGCATCCGGAGAGCGGCCTGCAACCGGCGTATAAGGAAACAATATCGTGGTCGGAGGAGAAGGGCGCTAGCGTTGAGGCGAAGTTCACCGGCCAAACGCTGCTGCTCTTCAGTAAGCTGG
>JANYJA010000128.1 GCA_025358575.1 Terriglobia bacterium | reverse complement strand
CCGGAGACTACGTTATACTCGGATTTCGTTATCCGCCCCGGAGGCAAGGTGGACGAATCTACTATCACGATTAGGGCGGACCCAGCGGGCGCCGTGGCGAGTCTTGCCGGTGCCTGGGGGCCGTTCAATCTTATTCAAAAGGTCGGCGAAGGTTCGTTCGGCGAAGTTTATCGCGCCTTCGACACCACCCTCGAACGCGAGGTCGCGCTGAAACTCCTGCGGCCCCAGGGACCCGATCCGGAACTCCAAGCCAAGGCGATTCTGCGTGAAGCCCGGGCCATCGCACGCGTGCGCCACCCCAACGTGGTTTCGGTGTACGGTGTCGACCGCCACAATGGCCGCGTGGGCTTTTGGAGCGATTTCGTCAACGGCAAAACGCTTTCGGCGATCCTGCACGCGGACGGCCCGTTTGGCGCAAGAGAGGCTGCCCTGATCGGCGTCGATCTATGCAAAGCAGTGGGTGCGGTCCACGCCGCCGGACTGCTGCATGGCGATATCAAGACGGGTAACGCCATGCGCGAATCCGGGGGGCGGATTCTTTTGATGGATTTCGGGCTCACGCACGAGCACGGCGCCGAACAGCACTACAGCGGAACTCCGGCTTATATGGCTCCAGAGCTGCTCGTCGGCGGACCTGCCTCGGTTTCGACCGATATTTACGCAATGGGAGTGCTGTTGTTTCGCCTTGTGACAGGCAGGTATCCAGTGGAAGGGGAAAGTTTTCAGGCGCTGAAGTCGCAGCATGACGAGGGCTTCCGACAGACGCTGTTGGACCTTCGCGCGGATCTGCCTGAGCCGTTGGCCCGCGTCATTGAAACCGCGGCAAATCCCGAACCGGCGAAGCGCTACAAGAGCACGGGACAATTGATCGCGGGGCTTAGTGAAGCTGTGGGCTTGGGTAGGGTGCCGGATATTTCCGAACCTAAAAAGCCCAATCGGTTTCGTCGCCGAATCTGGGAAGGGGCAGCGGCCATTGCGGCGTTGCTGGTCCCGTTCACAATCCCGCAGGTTCGGCACGCGCTTTTCCCGCCCATTCCCAATGCGGCACCATCGTCGATGGCAGAAGACGATTACCAGAAGGCGCGCGATCTTCTGGAACATTATTACCGGCCGCATGCTTTGGAAACCGCGATTCCACTGCTGGAGAAGACGGTTGCGAAGAATCCTGGATTTGCGCCCGCCTACGCCGATTTGGGCCGGGCGAACCTGCTGCAGTTCACCCAACTGCGCGATGCCAAATATCTTGAGCCGGCGCGGCAGGCAAGTCTTCATGCATTGAGTTTGAAACCCGATCTGGCTTCCGCTCACGTAACGCTCGGAACCCTGTACACGTGGACGGGCAAGAATGACCTGGCATCCCAGGAGTTGGACGACGCGTTGAAACTCGACAAGTTTAACGCGCCCGCATATGCCGCTCGCGGAGATCTGCTTCTCAACCAAGGCCGCATCGCCGAAGTAGAGCCCCTGCTTCAGAAGGCCGTCAGTCTCGCGCCGGACGACTGGGGCACGTTGGCGAAACTTGGCGGTTACTATGACGAGATCGGGAAATACGGGCTGGCCGCTGAACAATACCAACGAGCGGCCGATTTGGCGCCTGACAATCCCCGCGCTCAGAACAACCTGGGATTTATCTATCGATTGCAGGGTCGCTTTCCGGAAGCGGAGGCGGCTTACAGGAAATCGATTACACTTGAGCCCACAGCCGGACACTACCGAAATCTCGGTCAAGTTCTGTTAGAGGGCGGAAACTATCCGGAAGCCCGGTTCATGCTGGAACGCGCCGTTGCCCTAAAGCCCGACGAGTACCGGGCTTGGGGTTTTCTGGCAACTGTGTACGCTAATTCCGGGGTTACTCGGGCCAAAGTGGAGCAGACCTATCGCAAAGCGATCTCGCTTGCAGACGAACTGCGCAAGCAGACACCGAGCGGATACATTCTGGCTGACTTGGCGGGTTACTACGCGGCGTTGGGCGAGGAAAGCCAAAGTGAACCCTTATTGAGGCAGGCTGTCACGCGCGAACCCGACAAGCCGGAGGTTCTTTATGAGGTGGCGAGCGGATATGAGTTGCTGCATAAGCGGGAGCTGGCCGTGCTGTGGATCAATAGATCGGTCGCGGCTGGAATGTCGCCGCGGTTTCTAGCGCGAATTCCGCAGCTTTCCGCTCTGCGCGCCGACACGCGCTACCAAACCGTTATCCACCAGGCAGTTCAGAACTAATTAGAAAGAGGGCTCTATGCAAACGACCACCGTGCAACCAGAATCAATCTCCATCGTGAAATTATGGGCGGGCGCACCCAGCCCTGGAAAGGACACGCCTACCAAGCCCGCTCCGGACAGGAAGGCGCCGAAACCGAAGAAAAAGTAGTCAACAAAAAAACCCGAAAGTTCCCGTGCCCGACAGCGATTCTTTGCCCCCAATGCCCGTTCCTCTGGGCGTATATGAAAATGGCGCCTTTGCGGATTCTATCGATGGCGCCACCATTGACCAGTTGAAAACTCAAGGGCTGGGTGGGTCGGTTTCAAAGGACGTCATCCACGCCAAGGGCACGTCCGATGCAGCGCACTTCGGCATGGTAGGCGGCGAACTCAATGCCGACAAACTGGAAATCGCGGGCTGGGCGGTGATGTTTGGCGCCTCTGTTAGTCAGCAGATCAAGACAAATCTGTCTCCGCTCATCGACCTTCGCAAGCAACAAGTTGGCGACGCCAGCCTTTTTAAGATTCTAGATCCACCAAACGCAGGACAAAGCGCCGGGGATTGGCTGCTGGCCCATAAGACAAGTTTGAACGTGGTGGACCCGTCGATGGGTATCCCGTATTACGTGATGATTGTCGCGTCGCCTCTCGATATTTCGTTCGAGTTTCAGTATGAGCTGGATCTATATTGGGCGGTCGGGCGGTTATGGCTTCAGAACGACGCCGACTATGAGTGCTATGCCCACTCGGTAGTCGATTACGAGAATCCTCAAAACAGTGTTCCTTCGGCGCGGAAGGTGGTGTTTTTCGTTCCCGACTACAACGGCAAAGACAATGGCGCCGGCAAACTGATGTGCGACAACTTAGTGAATCCGCTGGCGGCGGTTCTCGGCAAGGCGGAAAAGTTCAAGATACAATCCTTCATCGGAAACTCCGCCACTAAGGACACGCTGAACAATATTTTCACGGGATCGGACGCCGGGGGGAGCCCCGCGTTACTATTCACCGCCAGTCACGGCTTGCTCAAACTATCGACGAGCAAGGAGCTTGCCGACGCGCAGGGCGCCCTCGTTTGCCAAAATTGGGCGGGCGAGCCGCCGCCTCCGGAATCCTATTACGCTGCGTGGGATTTGCCCAAGAAACCAAAGGTTCACGGAATGGTGCACTTCTTGTTTGCTTGTTACGGCGTGGGCTGGCCCAAGGACGACACCTACAATCTTGACAAGAAAGTAGCGATATCTCCCGCGCCCATGATGTCGCGCCTTCCACAGGCGCTGCTAGGTTGCGAAAACGGAGCGCTTGGGGTGCTGGGACACATCGACCGCGCCTGGAGTTGTTCGTACAGCATCGACGGACAGCCACCCCAGGACCAGAGTTTCCACGACGTAATGGCCAAAATCATGAGCGGCTATCGACTCGGTAGCGCCACGGATCAGTTCAACTTGCGTTGGGCGGCGCTCACCATTCCGCTAGCGGACACGTTGCAGAGAATGCAGACTAGGCGGGGCCTGGAACACCAGGTGGCGAACCTTTGGACGATGCGCGACGATGCCCGCAATTATATTCTCCACGGCGATCCCGCTATCAAGCTGCGCGTGGACCCGAAGGATATGCCGCCGTTGGTTTAGCTTTTGGTTGCGCGTCTCAATGCAATACCTGGGAGACGATCTGTTAAAATTAAGGAAGAAACAAAGCCACCCTAGCTCAGTTGGTAGAGCGGCTGATTCGTAATCAGCAGGTCGCCAGTTCGATCCTGGCGGGTGGCTCCAACAAATTCCCGATAACGAGTTTATACGATCGGGGCGGCGAAGATAATCTGGTCCACCGTCGGATGCTGCACACCGCCGGTATTCTCAATGCTGACGGCAACAGCGCCGAGCTGCGACGTATCGACCGGACCCGGTTTTAAATAATTGGCGCTGTTATCGGGATGAGCAGCAAAGATTCCCGCGGGTACAGGAGCACCGGCTTTTGGAATTATCCACATTTCAAAAGTCTTGTCGGCAGGAAGAACCGGCAGATGCGCGACGAGTAACAACACGCCTTTGGTGGAATGCACGAAAACGCGGCCTTGCGGCTTGGGAGAGTTGGGGCCGAAGGCCACCTGCCGTGATGCCGGATCACTCATAATTTCCAAAATTTGATTCGAGCGCGCGCTCTGCTGCGTGCGGCTGGAACCAAGATAGCCGGAAACCATCAAAAGTGCGGCAGCCGCAGCCGCCCATAGCCATGACCAGGGAAACGCGGGCTTCTCCGGCGCAACCAGCGAGATGACTCGCTTCCTCAAACGCGCCGGTGGCTCTACCATTTTCACTGCGCTACTCAGTGTGGTTACGAATTCCATGGCGGATCGGACGCCGGGAACGCAAAGTTCGCATCCGCGCTCCAAGTGCGCGCGCAGCTCGCCACGCTCAGGTTCTTCGATGACCCCGAGCGCCCACGTTTCATAATCGCCACGCAATTCTTCGCAGGTCATACCGATACCGCCCGACCGAGTTCGTCACGCAAACATTTCAACGCCGTCCGCACCCAGGTCTTTACCGTTCCCAGCGGCTGGCCCATGCGCTCAGCCATCTCGCTTTGCGAGAGCCCCTCGTAATAGGCGAGCTCAATCACTTTTTGCTGGTTCTCATTCAACTTGGTCAACGCCGTCTTAATTTTGCGCGCCTGATCCGAATTGAAGATGCTCTTTTCCATGTCGAGAAAAATTGCGGGGTGCTCACGCTCTTCCAGCTCAAAAGAATTACGGCCCATACGGGCACCGCTCGAACGCACGTAGTCGATGGCGCGATTTCGAGCCACCGCGAGGAGCCATGAACCAAGAGCCCCGCGTTCAGCATCGAACCCGTTGACCCGATTCCAAACTCGCAGGAAGGTTTCCTGCACCAAATCCTCAGCGATCCCGGCATCCTTAACAACGGCGAGGACCACGGAATAAGCGACGCGCCCGAAGCGGTCGTACAAGACCGCCATCGCGTGAGGATCGCGCTTTTGCAGGCGGATCGCCAGATCGCGATCACCCTCACTGGCCTCAAGCGCCAGGATTAAACCTGGAATTAGCATGCGCGCAGTTGTTCGCTCACGGTGAACTTCGTGGATCTAAAAACTTGAAGAGGTGCTTCCACAACCAACAGTGTATCGTTCAATCGCGTTTGTGCCAGTCTCTGCAAATGCTAAAAGGAAACCGGCATTTCTGTTTTTACGGCGCCTACCGGTTTCCTGGTCGTCTACCTTTATATACGATGCCGAAGTCGTTTTGGTTTTCGGATTAGCGCTCGTCGGGGCGGGCGTCCACGTGTGCTTCTTTCTCCATTCGAAGGAGAAACAAACCGATGGTCACGGAGTCGATGGCTTCGGCATCCAGCTTGCTCCAGCAATAGTCCTGCCGATCGACCCCAAACGCGACCTTTGGAGTTGGCAGCATTTTGGGCGCGCATTTCGCCAGCGAGCTTGAAATCGAAAGCGTCTAGAACGATCTCCTTCACGCGCTGCCGTTCCAATTCCGCAAGACGCTTCGATTTTTGCTGGGGCGTCTCGAGCTTCCTCTCGCCAATTAATTTGCGGACACGATCGTTTTCCTTACGATCTTCGTCCGAAGAAAAGGGCTGACCGTTGCGCGCGACAAGTTTTTGGATAATCTCACCATCGATCGCCACCGAATCGTACGATCCGATGTCTTTGGATTTCAGACGACCACAGGCATCGAACTCGCTTTTCTCAACGCGCGAAGAAAACGTGTATCCGGGCTTGGCCTGGGAATTTTTTTCAACGGCGGCCAGCTAGCGCTGCATGATTTCGCGCGCATCGGGGGCTTACGAGCCGTCACAAATGGATGAGAATGGCCCGAAACATAGCACCAGTGAAATGTTTTTGATAACTTTGCGGCGCTGTCGTTCCGCCGCACACGTGAGAGAGAAGGAGGAGTTGTTGGCGCCACGGAACGGTAAAGATCGGGGCGCGATCAAGCTCTTCTCAACTAATATGCATTTTTCTCTTGACATTCGTTCTCAACAACCTTATATATGAATCACATTGCGATTTTTTTTTGATCGCAAAATTGATGTTAAGGGAGAATCAACAATGAAGAACGCAGCCAAGAAAGCCGCCGCAAAGAAAAAAGCAGCTCCGAAGAAGAAAAAGTAGCTGCGCGGCGTTCCTGTTAGGAACGATAGTAACGGTTTCACTCCAAGGCCCCGGCGATGCCGGGGCCTTTTTTTATGGCGCGCACGTGTGAAGCGTTCTAAAACACTCGCCCATTCCATAGAGAAGCGTTTTGAGCTGTTGCCGATTTCGCGGGTCGTCCATTATTGTTTTGGGTGCAAGCGGAAGTGCGGCCAGCAAGGTCGCCGCGAAAGATTCCACACCGACATTCAACATTCCTCCGAGGCGCGCGCGAGCTTCAAGCGCGGTGAAGCAAACGTGCGCTGTGATATCCCGTTGGCCTACTTCGCGCAGAACGTCGCCGGACGCGATGTGCCGCCGGTAGGTCATCAGGGTGCCCTCGGTGAAGCGCACGCTCTCGCGAGTTGAATAGCCGTAGTCAATCGCGACCAACCGGCCGGAACGAAGCGCTCGCGATATCCGGTCGATCCAAAGGAGCGCTTGGGCGCCGATCTCGAACTTGCACCCTTCCGCGAGCGCGGGCCAGTAGCGACGCACATATTCAGCGTTCTCGTTCTGAAAGGGCGCGCCGGGCGCGAAAATGAACTCGTCCCGTTTCGCGGCGACGAAAAACTCCCGCAGTTCTCCATGCAGCATCGCTCCGGCGCGGACCGGCAGCGCATCGAAGAACTCGTTCGCGAAAACAACGCCGTGGATTTCTTCGGGCAGGTCGTCTTCGGGTCCAACGCAGCGATAGGCGAACGGCGACGCCCACTGCCGCATCTCGCCGCGCCCCGGACCGAGCTCCACGACGGAGAAGTGTTCGGGGCGTTCGCATTCCATCCAGATCTGACGGATCCGCACGGCGATGAGTTGGCCGAAGACGGGCTGCAGTTGAGAAGCGGTGAAGAAGTCTCCGTCGACTCCGAAGGGATCTCGATGGCGCATGTAATAGCCGAGGGCGGGACGATAGAGCGCGGCATCCATGAACCGGTCAAAACGCATTGGCCCGTCGCGGCGGATTTCGTCGCGCAGGGTTTCTTCGAGCGGGTTCACAGCCCATGCTAGCTTGGAATCGAAATGGAAATGGCCGCGAGCGTTCGCGTGAAACTCAGCTCGGAAGCGGCCGCATCTATTTCACTAACACCGGTAGTGTCGCAAGAGATGCCGCTGCATGACCTTATGGCGCTGTTGCTGAGCGCCGTGGGAAAAGATGAAGCTCGAGTGCGGGACCTGCTGCGGCGAGGCACAGTGGTCAGCGAAGGCGCGCGCTATCGATGGGCTTCGATTGACGCGGGATCGGAAAGCTTTCAGAAGCTGCTCGGGACTTTTCCGGATCCAGAACCGGCGCGCGTTTTTTCAGAATCGCAGTGTCGCGCGATTACATTTATTCAGGCACGTGGCCAAGCAACGGTCTCGCGAGAAGTCGGATCAAAGCGACGACTTCTGCAGCGGCGGATTTTCTGGGAGGCGGCGATGCGGTGGCTTGCCGATTGCCCTGTCACTTATGTTCGTTATAACTATCGCGAGCGTGCGGATGAATACGGAGCGCAGGTTGCCGCCGAAGCCGCCGCCGCGATTCGGGAGTCGGCACGACTTCTGGCGCCAGCCGGGCTGCGAGCTGGGCTTCGAGCTGGACCTATCATTCGCGTGACGCTGCTGTGCGATCGCTAAACCGCGCGCCGCTTCCGAAGTTCGTCGACAGTGACTGCCAGAATGATCACCACGCCAATGACAACCTGCTGCACGTAGTTCGAGACGCCAAGCAGATCGCTTCCGTTTGAAAGCAGCCCCATGATGAACGCTCCGATAAGGGTTCCGACGACGCTGCCTTCGCCGCCGTGCAAACTCCCGCCGCCGATGACAACGGCCGCAATGGCCTGCAACTCGTAGCCTTGTCCGGCGGTCGGCTGGCCGGTCATCAAGCGCGAAGCTTCAATCATGCCGGCGAGTCCAGTGAGCATCCCGCCGATGGCGTAGACCGCGGTGGTGTGAAACGCGACCGGAATTCCCGCATAGACGGCAGCGGCGCTGTTGCTGCCGATGGCGAATGCGTACCGCCCCAGGCGAGTGTGCTCCAAGGTGAAGTGCATGGCGAAAGCGCAGGCGACAAGGAGCCACAGCACGAATGGAATCTTAAGCACAGTGCCCTCGCCCAAAAATGAGAAGCCTTCAGGAACTTTGTGAACCGGCAGTCCTTTGGAAACGATCAGCGTGAGTCCGCGAAAGATGCCGAGCGTGCCAAGGGTCACGATGAATGGGGCGATCTTCAAGCGCGTAATGAGCGTACCATTGAGGAGGCCGCACAACAAACCCGCGCCGATTCCGATCGCGATGCCCATCGGAATGGAATAGCCGCGCTCCATGGCCATGGTTCCGAGGAGGCCCCCCATCCCGAGAATGGCGCCCACGCTCAGATCGATGCCGCCCGAGATGATGATGATGGTCATCCCGAGCGCCATGATATTAATCACGGCAGTCTGGCGGACGACGCTTGAGAGATTGGTGTTGGTGAGGAAGTGCGGTGAAGCAACGGCAAGTGCGACGAACAAAATAATCAAGCTGAGGAACGGCAGCAGACGCTGAAGCTGCTTCATACTAGGGTGTCCACCGCTGCGAGATGCATAATTTCCTCCTGGGTCGTGCGGCCCGGCAGTTCTCCCGCGATTCGGCCTTGCCGCATCACCAGAATGCGGTCGGCAACCTGCAAGAGTTCGGGCAGTTCGGAACTGACCATCAGCACGGCGGCACCCGAGCGCGCCAGTTCGTCCATTAATTCGAAGACTTCGACCTTCGCCCCTACGTCAATTCCGCGAGTCGGTTCGTCGAATAGAAAAACGCTTGCGCCGCGGAATAGCCATTTGGCGATTACGACTTTTTGCTGATTGCCGCCGCTGAGCCGACCCGCTAGCTGCTGGGTGGATGCCGCGCGGATGCGGAGCTTCTTGGTGTAATCGCCCGTGACTTCATTTTCTTTGCCAAGATTCAGGACTCCTAGCCGACTGATGGCGGCCACATTGGCAAGAGTGGTATTGACGGCGATGGGGAGCCGCAGGGCCAGCCCGGTTAACTGGCGGTCTTCGGTTATCAGCGCGACGCCCGCCGCCACGGCTTCGCGCGGGGAGTGAACCAAGACTGGCTTGCCGGCAACTGCAATGCTGCCCGAGTCGAAGGGATCGGCACCGAATACCGCGCGGCAGAACTCGGTGCGCCCCGCGCCCACCAAGCCTGCCATCCCGACAATTTCGCCGGCTCGAACAGTGAGTGAGATGTCGTATAACTTGCCCTTCGCGGAAAGGTTTCGAACTTCGAGCACCGGCACGCCGGCTGGAACTGGATCGCGATGATAGATGGCAGTGACTTCGCGGCCGACCATTTTCGCGATGATCTGGTTGGTGGTGAGTTCCGCCAATTCGCCTTCGTGAACGGTCGCGCCGTCGCGAAGAATGGTGACGCGATTTCCCACGGCGCGCAGTTCTTCGAGGCGGTGCGTGATATAAATGACGCCCATTTTCCTCTCGCGCAGCGTACGGACGATACGGAAAACCTCTTCGGTCTCGGCGCCGGAAAGCGAGGATGTCGGTTCATCGAATATCAAGAGGCTCGACCCATGCTGAATGGCGCGGCAGATTTCGACGAGTTGTTTGCCCGCTGGACTGAGCCGGTCGACGCGCCAATCAGCTTGCAACGGGAAGCGATGCCGCTCGATCAGGCGAGCCGCGAGGTCGACCATTTTGCGGCGCGCGACAAAACCGAACGGGTGTGGATCTTCGCGGCCCAGGAAAATATTTTCGGCCACGGAGAGGTGCGAAGCGAGAAGCGATTCCTGGTGCACCATTGCAATGCCAATGGCTTGAGCCTCGGCGGGCGACTTGAGGAACA
>JANYJA010000086.1 GCA_025358575.1 Terriglobia bacterium | reverse complement strand
TCCAAATTATCCCCGGGGTCGTCGGACGCCACCGCCTCTTCAATCTCCGTCTCCAGCAGATCTTCCATTTCCTCATAGCGATCCACGGCTTCAGTGAGGAATGTGTGCAGCGGGTCTTTGCCCGTCCACGAAATCCAGTGAATGCCGCCGCGGAGTTCGGCCATTGACGCCAGGTAGTCCGACCAGAGGTCGTCCATTTTGAGCAACGTGATCCGTCGGCGGCGCTCGTCGATATCGCCATCCATCAGAATCTCGTGTCGGCGGGCCGTGAACGCCTCGCGATGCTGCTCCATCACGCTCTCGTACTTCGCCAGTGTGTGCCGGATTTCAAGATTCTGACCTTCAATGATGCGCTGCACATGATCCAGATCGCTGCCCGCGGTCTCGGGCAATTCATAGCGCGTCATCAGATCGTCTTGCAGGCTGACGAAATAGCGAGAGGATCCCGGATCGCCTTGCCGCCCCGCGCGGCCGCGCAGTTGATTGTCGATCCGCCGGCTCTCATGCTTGTTAGTCCCGATCACATAGAGGCCGCCCAAGCTCACCACTGCTTCGCCACCCAACTTGATGTCGGTGCCGCGACCAGCCATGTTGGTCGAGATGGTGACAGCTCCAAGCTCGCCGGCTTGCGCGATGATCGCCGCCTCTTCGGCATCGTTGCGCGCGTTCAAAGTGCGATGGGGCACGCCGGTGGTGGCGAGCATCGCGCTAAGACGCTCCGATTCGTCAACGCTTGCCGTGCCCACCAGCACCGGCCGCCCCGTCGCATGCGCGGCGATGATCTCTTCAAGCACCGCCCGCTCCTTCGAAACGCGCTTCGGAAAGACTTTATCGGCGTAATCGATGCGAATCATCGGGCGATGCGTCGGAATTACTTTCACCTCCAGACCGTAAACCTCGCGGAACTCTTGACGTTGCGTTTCGGCGGTGCCGGTCATCCCGGCTACTTTTGGATACTGCCGGATCAAGTTCTGCAGAGTGATGCTGCCGAGAATGCGCCCTTGCGACTGCAAGCGAATGCCTTCTTTTGCCTCGAGGGCAGTTTGCAATCCCGCCGGCCAACGGCGTTGGCGTTCTACGCGGCCCTTGAACTCATCCACCAGCTCGATGCGATCCGCACGGACCAGATAATCTACATCTCGCCGCAGCAGATGGTGCGCGTGCAGCGCGTGAATAATCGCGGTGTAGAGCGCAAAGTTTTCGGGGTCGTAAAGATTGCCGCAATTGAGCGAACGCTCGATCTCGGCGATGCCGCGGTCAGTCAACCGAACGTCGCGTGTGCACCCGAAGTGGAGCCCGTGGCGCAACTGGCGAGCCATTCGATCCGCGCGCAACGCGACCGGCTCTGCCTCGGATTCCGCGCCTGCAATCACCAAAGGAATGCGGGCTTCATCCAGCAGAATGGAATCCACCTCGTCAATGATGACGCTTGTCGCGCGCTGCTGAACCAGATCCGAACGGTCAAGCGCCAGTTGGTCGCGCAGAAAATCAAACCCGACTTCGTTGGGACTGGCATACAGGACGTCGCTCGCATAAGCGGCACGCCGTTCCGCCGCCGTGCTGCTCTGCGAGATGGATGCGACGCTCAGACCGAGAAGGCGGTAGGCAGGACCCATCCATTCGGCATCGCGGCGCGCCAGGTATTCATTCGCGGTCAGAACATGGACGCGACCGGCGAGGGCATTCCAAAAGACTGTGGGAACAGCCGCCAGCGTCTTGCCTTCTCCGGTTTGCATTTCGACAATGTAGCCTTGTGCCAGCGCAAGTGCGCCCAGAATCTGTTCGTCAAAAAGCTCAAAACCGAGCGCCCGGCGCGCCGCTTCGCAGGCCACACCGATGGATTCGGTCAATACTGGCTTGGCCCGCAGGGCATGAACTTTTCCGTTCAGATCTTGCTGGGAATAAGTCGGAAGGTCCGCCAAGGCGCGATGAACGGCGTCCAAGTCTGGCTTGGAATCGACCTTCTTGCTAAAAAACACGTCGCGCCGATTATCCTAGACCCGCTTCGCGCAGAAATTGGGCACTTTCTTCCGGTGGGGTAGGGTTGATGTAGAAACCCGTCCCCCATTCGAACCCAGCTACATTAGTCAGTTTAGGCATGATCTCCATATGCCAGTGAAAATGCTGCATGTGCGGCTCCTGCAAAGGCGCGGTGTGGACTACAAAATTGTACGCGGGCCGTTCCAGCACCTTATCGAGTTTACGCAGCGTCGAACGCAGCACCCAAGCGAGATTTTCTAACTGCGCGGCGTCGATATCTTCAAAGTGCGACTGGTGAACGCGCGGCAGTATCCAAGTTTCAAACGGGAATCGCGCGGCGTACGGCTCAATCACTAGATAGCGATCCGTCTCCGTAACCACGCGCACAGCGGCCTTCGATTCCTGACGCATGATGTCGCAAAAGACGCAGCGCTCTTTGTAATCAAAATAGTTCTTCGCGCCATCCACTTCTTCGATGACGCGTTTCGGCACAACCGGCAGCGCGATCAACTGGGAGTGTGGATGCGACAACGATGCTCCCGCGGCCGCGCCCTGATTCTTAAACAGAAGAACATACTGCAGCCGTTTGTCACGCTTGAGATCGAGCATCCGCTCGCGGAACGCCCACAAGACTTTCTCGACCTGCCGCTCCGGCATGTCGGCCAGCGTGGTGTCGTGATCGGTGCTCTCGATGACCACTTCGTGGGCGCCAATGCCTTCCATCTTGTCGAACAGTCCTTCACCCTCGCGGTTCAAATCCCCGTGAATTTCCAGCACCGGAAATTTATTCGGCACCACGCGAAGCGACCAGCCTGTCTGGTTTGCACCCGTGCCATCGCGATGGGCCAGCACTTCAGACGGAGTCTTGCCTTCATTTCCAGGACAGAAAGGACAAAATTGGCGGTTAATGGTAGCTGCCTTATGACGGACAAAATCGCTGGGGCGGCGTGCGCGATCGGTCGCGATGATCACCCATCGTTCCGTGACCGGATCTTTGCGGAGTTCGGGCATTGAAATCAGTTTAGCCGGATTGCTTGTTAGAAATGGCCAATGTGGAGAGCCACGATGCCGAACGTCATCCGCTCAAATTCGACCTTGCGAAATCCGGCAGCTTCCATCATGGAGGCGAGTTTCTCAGCCGACGGAAACTTGCGCACCGATTCGGGCAGGTAGGTGTAGGCATCGCGCGAGCCCGAAATTGCGCCGCCAAGCAGCGGCAGAATGCGCTGGGAATAGAGACCATAAAGCGCTCCAAACGCCGCGTTAGGGGGTTGCGAGAATTCCAATATCGCCGCGACTCCCCCGGGGCGCAAGACACGCCGTAGTTCCGCTAAGCCGCGCTCATAGTTCGCGAGGTTGCGAAATCCGAAGGCCATCGTGATCAGATCGAGCGAGGCATCGGGCAGCGGCAGACTGAGGGCGTCGGCTTCGAACAGAGGCGATTTCAGGCCGCGGTTGGCGATCTTCTTGTCCGCGGCGGTGAGCATCGGGTGGCAGAAATCACTGCCCATGATGGCGGCTTTCCTCTTAAGTTCAAGCGCCAGCAGCAGGTCGCCGGTGCCGCAACAGAGATCGAGAGCTCGCGTTTCTGGCCGCATCAATACCTCCTGCAATCGGGAGACTGTGCGCGCCCTCCAATACTTGTCGATATTGAACGAGAGCAGGTGATTGGCGAGATCGTAACGCGGGGCGACACGTCCGAACATCGATCGAACCCAGCGCGAAGCCTCCTGTTCGTCCGACGCGCCTGGAGGCGTGGTCCCGCTCAAGCCAGCGCCTTTTTTATGGCCCAGAGCACTAGGTTATCCGGGATGCCCGACACCACTTCCACTTTGCCGATGGTCACGGGCAGAACGAAATGAATAGTGCCGCGAACTGTTTTTTTATCGCTAAGGAGACGGCGCTGCAGCGCCTCTGCGTCAACGCCCGCGAGCGAAGGAATGGGCCCGTAGCTTTCGATGACATCCGCGATTTGCGCGCCGTCGGATTCGGAAAGATGCCCGGTGGTGAGTGCCAGATAAACGGCGGCCCGCATTCCAAATGCAACCGCTTCACCGTGCAGGAATTGCGAGTAGCGTGTTTCCGCTTCGAGCGCGTGACCGAACGTGTGACCGAAGTTCAAGATGCGGCGCAGGCCGGATTCCCGCTCGTCGGCGGACACGATCTCCGCTTTGATTCGCACACTCTCGCGGATCATCTCATCGACAACGGCGGGCACCTGGGCCAGAACTTCGGACCGGCAATCGCGCAACAATGCGAAAAGGGGCGCACTGGCGATCACGCCGTGCTTGATAACTTCGTAAAGGCCCGCGTGATACTCCCGTTCGGGAAGCGTGCCGACCACCCCAGGATCTACCAGCACCACCAACGGCTGATGGAAGCTCCCGATCAGATTTTTTCCGGCAGTCAAGTTTACGCCGGTCTTGCCGCCAAGAGCGGCATCCACTTGAGCCAACAGCGTCGTGGGAATTTGGATCACCGGGATTCCGCGCATGAAGATGGCGGCCAGAAATCCAGCCATGTCGGTAACGATGCCGCCGCCTAGCGCGACGATGACGCTGGCGCGATCGGCACCCTTGGCCACCATTTCTTCGGCGAGATCTTCAACCGGCGCAAGCCGCTTTTGAATCTCACCGCCGGGCAAAAGAAGCCGCTCCCAATCGGTTCCGCGAAGCCCTTCCTCAAGCCGCGCGCCCTGATGCCTCCAGACATCTTCGGTGGTGACGACAAATATTTTGCCGGCGCGCGGCGGAAGAAACCCACGAACGCGTGAAATTACGCCGCGTTCCACGATGGCCGAGTACTCCTGCCGCGGCGTTTTGACGATGTACGAGGACACTATCCACTTGTAGCACGGCACCCTGTTAGAATCGCATCTAGTGAATGGATCCTGATTTTCTGGTGATTGGCGCGGGCGTCGCCGGTCTTCGTGCCGCCATCGAGCTTGCGAATTCGGGCTCCGTCCTCGTCATTGCCAAAGACACACTGCGCGAGTCCTCCTCTGAATACGCCCAGGGCGGCATCGCCGTTGCCCTCAGCGACGACGACGAAGTGGAACTGCATGAGCAGGATACTCTGAATGCGGGCGACGGGCTGTGCGACCAGCACGCGGTGCATACCCTCGTCGAAGAGGGCCCCGCCGCGATCCAGCAGTTGATCGAATGGGGCGCGGAGTTCGATCGCGACGGTCTTCGTCTCTCGTTTACACGCGAGGGCGCTCACAGCCGCAATCGCATTCTGCATTCGCATGGCGATTCCACCGGCCGCGAGATTGCGCGCACGCTTTATCAGAAAGCCATTTCGCAGCCGTCGATTCGTTTTCAGAGTTACGCTGCCGTGGTCGATCTTCTCTGCGGTGGCACTTCAATTTGCGGTGCCGTCCTGTATGACGAGAAGACAATGAGTCTAGCGCGCGTCACGGCGCGCGCGGTGCTGCTTGCGACCGGCGGCTTGGGGCGTGTCTACAAGGAAACAACGAATCCGGATGTCGCCACTGGAGATGGCATCGCCATGGCTTGGCGCGCGGGGGCCGAGATTAGCAACATCGAGTTCGTTCAGTTCCATCCGACTGCGCTCCATGTGGAGAACGCGCCGCGATTTCTGCTGTCTGAAGCGCTTCGCGGCGAGGGCGCCTACCTGCTTAACAATTCCGGCGAGCGATTCATGCACCGGTATCATCCGCTGCTGGAACTCGCCCCTCGCGACGTGGTGTCGCGCGCCATTGTGGAAGAAATGCGCCGCACACATGCGCCCCACGTTTTTCTAGATTTGACACACGACCGAACGCCGGAATTTATCCGGGCGCGTTTTCCGCGCGTTTATGAAACGTGCCTGCGCTATGGAGTGGATATTTCCCGCGAAGCCGCGCCCGTTCACCCCGCGGCCCATTACGCGATGGGCGGCGTCGCCACGGATCTGAATGGGCAAACGAGTTTAGGCCGCCTGTTCGCGGCAGGCGAAGCCGCATGTACGGGAGTTCATGGAGCCAATCGTCTTGCCAGCAACTCCCTGCTCGAAGGCGTCGTGTTCGGGGGGCGTGCTGGCGCCGCAATGCGGGCCTTGTCCAATGAGAGAGTTCTGCCGTGCGGTAGAGAAGTTGCAATCGAGTTTCCCAAAATTACTGAAGCGCACGTCCGCGAACTTGCCTGGGAGAACTGCGGCATTCTTCGCGATGCCGAAGGTCTTTCGGATACTTTCCGCGAACTGCGGGAGACCCCCATGGCGCGCAATTCACAAGCCGATCTGCCCCTTTACGATTTGCGCAACATCCACGCCGTCGCGTCGCTCATCGCCCGCTGTGCCCTGGACCGTCGCGAGAGCCGCGGGGGGCATTTCCGCACGGATTATCCCGAAAAAGATCCCGCCTTCCAGAAACCTTCGTTAATCTCGAATAACGATGTATAACCGATTTGCGGGGAGCGTTGAAGCGCAAAAGTTCGCCCTGCTGCTGCTCTCGTCCGCGCCAATTGCGGCGTCGAGCCCGCTTTCCATCCTTTGGACGGCGCCAACTGTGCTCCTGGCATCGCTGATGATCGCCTGGGGCGCGGAGTCGGCGCAGTTCTTCATGGCTCAGGGGATCGCGCTGGCGATTCTCGCGTGGATGCAGACGTTGCCAGAATTCGCCGTGGAAGCCGTCCTCGCGTGGCACCAGCAGACACCATTCTTGCTGGCCAATCTCACGGGAGCCATTCGCCTGCTCACCGGCCTCGGCTGGCCTATGATCTACTTTGCGTGCGCTCTAGCATACCGCAAGCGGGAGCGCCGGCCCATGCGCGGCATCCAACTTCATCGCCAGCAGTGCGTGCAGGTGGTGGGGCAGGTCGCCTGCATGATTTACGCCTTCATCATCTGGGCCAAAGGATCGCTTAACGTTATCGACGCGGTGATGCTTTTCGGTATCTATGGCGGCTACCTGTACGTGCTGCGTCACATGCCCGCGGAAGGCTACGAGGACATTGAGGATCTCGGCCGAATTCCGCACGCGGTCGTCACCGCTTCGCGTCCGGTTCGAATTGCGGCGATATGCGGACTATTTGCAATCGGCGGCGCCCTTATTTTTTTCACAGCGGCGCCGTTCCTGGCTAGCCTTTTTGCGCTCGCTTCCACGCTAGGCATCTCGAGTTTTATCTTCATCCAATGGGTAGCGCCATTCATATCCGAATTCCCGGAATTCGTTTCGGCGTTCTACTGGGCACGCAGCATCGATCGCGCTTCCATGGCCTTGATGAACATGGTCTCGAGCAATATCACTCAGTGGACACTCTTGGCGGCTATGCTGCCGCTGGTGCTTTCGATCAGCCTGGGGCATCCGGCCAGCATCGTGTTCGATTCGCAGCAGAGTCTGGAGATTTTGATGACCCTGGGCCAGTCGCTTGTCGGCGCGCTCTTTTTGATCAATATGGAACTAGCGTGGTGGGAAGCGACAGTGCTCTTCGCGCTATGGGTCGTACAGTTTGTCTTTTCAATAGTGGGCGGATTAACGCTGCCGATTCATCACTGGATTACCGCGGCTTATTTTATTTGGGCTGCCGTCGAGAGTTTCCGGCTAATCGCCGGTTGGCGCCAACCGAACGCGATCACGTCATTTATCAAGACTTGGCGTGAACACGTTGCTTGATTACTCTTCTTTGAGTTCGCGCACAAACGACAGAATGTCGAATTTCTTGATCTCCCGATCGGGAAAAAAGCTGTTCACGGCATCCTGCTCATCGCTGAAGACTTCAAAAATGGTGCTCAGTTTCGTCATCACCAAGAGTTCGATGTTGCGCCTGTTTAGGTTTAAGAGCTTCACGACACCCTTGGATTTCTTCACCGTGCTGGCGCAGTTCACCATGGCGCCGAGCCCGGTGCTATCAACGTAGTCCACCTTCCCCATGTTGAGGATCGTGTTGGGGTGGCCAGCAGCAACTAGCTTCTGTACCGCATTTCGAAAGGTAGTAGCCTCTGCACCCAGAGTGATTCGGCCGGCCAGGTCGAGAATTACGATCCCCTCGCGCTGGCGCTGTTGAATATCCAGGCTCATTCGCAGAATCCCCTCACCATCTTTTTTCAGTCTAGCAGCCGCTAAATCGAGGGTGCGTCGGATAAATTTGTGCCATCGAGAGGTACCCTAGATCATCGAAGAAAATATGTCAGCGGCCTGGGACGAAAACTCGTGGCGTGGATTTGCAGGGGAAACGTTACGATCCGCACGCCAAGCATCATGCGATGCGCAAGCTTGGCAGGCGATCGCCAGGCACTGCCGTACGGTGCTGCGCAACTACAGCACGAGCTTCTTCCTGGTAACTCGTTTTTTGCCCCCAGTGAAGCGTGCCCAGGTCGAAGTGATTTATGCGGCCGTGCGATATCCGGACGAGATTGTCGACACGTTTCCGATAAGCCATGCAGAGCGATTGTCTCGCTTGGACTGCTGGAGTGAGATGTACGACCGCTCGCTAGCCGTCGAATCCGTGCGCGAAGCATTGGCGCGGAATATCAACCCTATATTAGCTGCCTTCGCGCAAGTAGTTCAAACACGCGGCATTCCCGAGGAACACTATCGTTCTTTCTTAAGTGCCATGCGACTCGACGTGGAGCCCCGTCTATTCGTCTCCCTCGACGATCTGATTGAGTCTTATATTTACGGAAGCGCAACAGTCGTTGGGTATTTTCTTGCATTCGTTTACGGCCCCAGCACGCCGCGGGATTTTGACCGGGCGCTGGCCAGTTCACGGCATCTTGCGATTGCCCTTCAACTTACAAATTTTTTGCGAGATGTGACGGAGGACCAGCGGCGCGGCCGCGTGTACATCCCGGTCGATCTGCTCCGTGCCGAGGGGATCGACGCGCTGGATATAAACGATCCCGCGCAACTGATTCCCCTGGACCGCGTTCTGCGTCGAATGTCGGCGGCGGCCGAAGCATACTATGGGTTGGCGGAGGCTAATCTTGACGCATTCTCGCCCGATTGCCACAATGCCATTCGCGCGTGCATCGAAGTCTACCGACAGCTCAACGGTCGGATCGGGCGGAGCGCGGAAGGCGTGCGGCATCGCGAAAGCGTTCCGATGACCACAAAATTCCGAGTTCTTCCAATTAGCAAATACTGGCGTCTTCCGCTGGCGTACTTGGGAGTCTTGTAGTGCGGTCGCCAGTCGCAATCGTAGGTGCGGGATTAGGCGGATTGAGCGCCGCTATTTACTTGCGCCTTGCCGGACACACCGTAACAATATTCGAATCTCAGCCGCTCGTTGGCGGACGCGCGAATCTGATTTCTCGCGACGGATTTTCTTTCGATACGGGTCCTTCGCTTCTGAACTATCCATGGGTGTTTGAGGAGCTGTTTGCAGCGGCGGGTCGAGATCTGCACGATTACGTAACCCTCTTGCCCGTGGATCCAGCGGTCCAGTTCCAATGGCCCGACGGCACGCGGCTTTCGCTCTCCAGCAATCTTCAGCGTTTGCTCGCCGAATTCGAGCGTATCGAGCCGGGGTGCGGTCCTTCGCTGATGGCGTTCTTGCGAGATGCGGGCGCGAAATACCGGACCGCATTTGAAAAGCTGGTTACTCGGAATGAAGACAACCCGCTGAAATGGATCTCGCGCCTCTCGCTGCTTGAATTGAAACGCAGCGGCGTGTGGCATTCGTTGGATCGAGAGTTGCGGCGATTCTTTCGCAGCCGTCATATACGGGAAGCGTTGGGCAGCTACGGAATGTATCTTGGCGGTTCGCCTTACGAGTTGCCCGGCCTGTTTTCGATCCTCGCCTATGGCGAGTTGGCGTATGGGCTTTGGCTTCCCCGAGGCGGAATCTATGGATTGGTTGCTGCCATCGAGAGGCTCGCGCGCGAGTTGGGCGTGGTCATTCACACCAGCAGTACGGTGCGCCGCATTGTTCATGAGAGAGGCCGGGTGCGGGGAATCGAGCTGGCGAATGGCGAGCGCCGCCAATTTGCAATTGTAGTTTCCAACGTGGATGTTCCGACAACGGACCGCAAACTGGCCGCCGTACCTAAACCCTCGACACCGCGCATGACGCCTGGAGTGATCACGTTCTACTTCGGCATCCGCGGCCGCGTCGAGGGTTGCGGCCACCACACCATCTATCTTCCCGAGGCCTATCGAAAATCCTTTTCGCAGTTGACCAAGGGACGGCAAATTCCGGATGAGCTGCCGTTTTATGTCAGCGTGCCATCGGCCACCGACGCTTCACTCGCACCCGAAGGCGACACTTCCATGTTCGTGCTTGTGCCCACCCCAGTGCTCAGCGAGATGCCGGACATCGACTGGGATAGGGCCAAAGACAGTGTGCGCGAACGTGTCTTTGCCAGGTTGAACAATCATGGCGTAGTGATCTCCCCAAGCCGCATCGTGGTCGAAGAAGCCTGGACACCGCACGATTGGCAGCGGCGTTTCGGATTGTATGACGGCTCGGCTTTCGGGGCATCTCACACGCTCTTTCAGATGGGCCCGTTTCGGGCACGCAACCACTCAACTGATATCTCCGGTCTGTTTTATGTTGGCGCCGGCACCACGCCGGGAACCGGAATGCCGATGGTTGTGCTTGGCGGACGAATGACCGCAGAACGAGTGACGCAAGCCTTCCCGGCGGAAGCGGCGATTGAATCACGGGAAATGGCGCATGCACTTTGAGCGTTACGGCACGGGACCGCGGACGTTTCTGGCGCTGCACGGATGGGGCAGCGATCACCGTACTTTCGCGCCAATTGTTGCCGATTTACCCGCGGACGCTTCAGTGTTCGCCCCGGACCTTCCGGGCCAAGGGCTTTCGGCGCCGCCAGTTTCGTGGACTCTTGATGCGATCCAGCGTGAACTCGAAGACTTCATCCAAAAAATACCATCGCCGGTCACTCTTATCGGCAACTGCAGTGGCGCGCTGCTTGGGCTCGGGGCCGCGCAGCGTCTGCCGACCCACTTTTCCCGCCTGGTCTTGATCGATACATTTGCTTGGTGTCCCTGGTATTTCCGATTATTCCTGTCGCCCATCTTCGGACAACGCGCCTACCTGGCCACTTTCGCCAATCCGGTGGGGCGCTGGATCACGAACTTGTCACTCGCCTCACGAAGAACCGATTCGTCCCACCTCACCCGCGGATTTTCCGCCACCAATCATCACTACACATACGAATATCTCCGGCTCTTAGGGCCGCTCGGCCAGCCGCAACAATTTAAAAATCTGTCGATGCCCATCGACATCCTATATGGACAGAGAACGTTCGCGGCGATTCGAAGCGCGGCGAACGTGTGGCATAAGCTTTGGCCGGACTCCCGCGTTTTTTGTTTGAAAGGGGCCGGCCATTTGCCACTTCAAGAAGCAACTTCGCAGGTCCGCCACATTCTTTTTCGGCCCAATTCTTCTGAGGAGGTATTATGTCCAGCCCAGCACCCATCTACATCCCCGACTTTCGCGTCTTAATTGAGTCCGGAATATTGGCGATGCTTCCGGTTTGCGATCGAGGCAGCGCGCGCCGGGTGAACGAGGCTATGCGCTATGCCCTCTTTCCGGGTGGCAAGCGCATTCGCCCCTGGTTCGCGCTGTTGGGGGCTTCGATAGGGGGGTACTCCCCGGATGATGCGCTTCCCGCTGCGTGCGCCGTGGAATATCTGCACACCAGCTCGCTGATTTTCGACGATCTTCCCTCCATGGACGACGCGGGTCTCCGGCGCGGACGCCCCGCGCTGCATCTTAAGTTCGGGGAGGACGTGGCAATTCTCGCCGCGCTCACACTTTTGAACCAAGCCTATGCAATATTCGGAAGAAGCGGAATGCTCATAAAGGAAGCCACCGAGTGCATCGGACTAAATGGCATGATTGGAGGTCAGGCGATCGACCTTGAAATGCAGCCAGTTGTGGGAACCCGTGCCCCGTTCGCAATCGGAAAACGACCGCGCTCATGCGGCTGACTTTCACTGCGGGCGCGATTGCCTGCGGGGCCTCGCCAGACGACGTGCTGGCCTTGGCGCAATGCGGCGAATGTTTAGGCCATGCTTATCAAATTTACGATGACCTTCTCGACGAATTCAGCGACTCCGGCGAAACTGGAAAGACAGCACACCAGGATGCGCGCCATCTTCGTGTCAACTACGTTTCCGAATTTGGAGCGGATGGCGGTCACGATGATCTTTCCATTCTGATTGGTGAAGCCAAGTCCGCGATTCGCGTTCAGTTTGCGGCGGGGCCCTGCCTGACGGCACTTTTCGAAAGCATTGATGCGTTGTTCTCAAAACGCGCGGCGCTCGGTCTGGTAACCGCGTGATCCTGACGCTCGCCGCGATTTTTTTCGGCGTTGCGCTTCTTAATATTCTATTCTGGCCTCGCGTCAGTCGGCGAGGAGGGCCGCGGCTGGGCGCGCTTTCAGTGCTGATTCCCGCGCGAGACGAGGAACAAAATCTGTCCGCTTGCCTGAATTCGGTGCTGGAGCAAGGTGCGAGCATAGCTGAAGTTCTGGTCTATGACGACCATTCCCTCGACGGCACGGCGCTCATTGTGGACCAGTACAGTCAGCGAGACGCGCGCGTTCGATTGGTGCATCCTTTGCCGCTTCCCGCGGAATGGTGTGGCAAAAACTTCGCGTGTGCGCAACTCGCCAGCCAAGCTTCCGCGCATTGGCTTTTATTCATTGACGCCGATGCCCGCCTGCTTCCGCGCGCAGTGGATCGTCTTTTGGAGGAAGCTGTTTCGCGCCGGCTGACGTTTCTCTCTGCGTGGCCCGGATTTGATTTAATCGGCTTCTGGGAAGGCGCCCTGATGCCCCTGCTGAATTTTGTAGTGTTCACACTGTTTCCCGCGCCGCTTTCATTAATTCGTCAGGATGAATCGCTAGGTCTTGCACACGGCGCATGTGTTTTGACGGATCGCGCCGCGTATGAAAGGTTGGGCGGCCACTCTTCGGTGCGTAATGAGATTTTTGAGGATACGCGCCTCGCCCAGTGGTGGCGTGCCAACGGCGAGCCCGGGCTTTGCCTTGACGGGCAGGACATCATTCGCGTGCGAATGTACGCGAGTTTTGAAGAGATTTGGTCTGGATTCCAGAAGAATTTTTTTCCCGCGTTTCGAAAGCAGATTAGTTTCTGGGCATTTCTCGCGATGCACTTCGCCGTTTTCCTTCTGCCGTTTATCGTTCTCGATTGGCGCTCCATCAGTGTGGTCATCGCTACGCGAGCACTGCTGGCATTTCGTTTCCGCCAGTCGTGGTGGGGGGTGTTGACGCATCCAGTGGGCGAGTTGATTCTTCTCGCGCTAGGCGTTTCTTCCTGGTGGGCCTGCCGGTCCGGGCGGGGCGTGGCATGGAAGGGTCGTCAGTATCGGGCAAGCCGCGTGTGAGTACGGCGGTCGTAATTGGCGGGGGTCTTGGTGGTATTGCGGCGGCTCTCCGGTTGCGCGCCCGCGGTTGGGATGTCACGGTTTGCGAGTCCGGCCCCACTTTTGGCGGCAAGATGAATTCGTGGACTGAGCGCGGATTCCGGTTCGACACCGGCCCGTCCTTAATCACCATGCCTTGGGTCTTTGCAGACTTATTCCGGGTTGCCGGAAGCCGTCTACAGGATCATGTCGAATTAATTCCGCTCACACCCCTATCGGAGTACTTCTTTCCGGACGGCACCTCGTTCACTTACTCGGCGGATCTGCCGCAATGGCTGGGCACTCTAAAGCGAGTCGCGCCCGCCGACACCGACGGTTTCATGCGGTTTCTCCATCTCGGTTCGCGCTTGTATGAAGTTTCAAAGCAGACATTCCTGCGACGCGCGCCGTTCGATAAACCGGAACTAGCCGACCTCAGCGTGCTCAAGGATTTTCCCCTGCGCCACGGCTGGGGAAACTACCACGACACGGTCACCGCGCATTTTCGCAGCTCGCATTTGCGCCAGTTGTTTGACCGTTACCCTACTTACGTGGGCTCGTCCCCCTACTTGGCTCCAGCCACGCTCGCAGTCATTCCTTATATCGAATATGCCTTCGGCGGCTACGCGGTGCGCGGCGGTTTATACCTCATCGTGGAGGCCCTGGTCTCGCTTGCGTGTTCGAATGGCATAACGCTTCTCGCCGATTCCGAAGTGACGCACATTGAGACTAATGGTGCGCAGGCGCGCGGGGTCCAGCTCGCGGGTGGCGGCCATCTCCCCGCGGACCTCATCATCATGAACGGCGACGCGGCCCTCACCGATAAACTTTTGGGGACTCCTTCAGCACCAATTGAGGGCCGCTCCATGTCGGGCTTCGTAATGCTCCTCGGCCTGAAACGAACCCTTCCGCAACTGCGGCAGCATTCCATCTATTTCTCAGCAGATTACGCCGCCGAGTTCGATCAAATATTCAATGCCCAGCGGTTCCCGGACGACCCTACCGTCTACGTGAACGCGCCGAGCCGCGGTGACCGATCCTCAGTTCCCGGTGGCGAAGGTGAAACGCTATTTATCATGGCGAATGCTCCCGCGACCGAAGGCGGGTGGGGGGTGGCGGACATCCGTGAAGCCCGTCGCCGTGTCTTCGCGCGCCTCGCCAAAAGCGGATTTCCAAACATCGAGCAGGACGTGCTGGTCAGCGATATCTGGACGCCGCGACGCATCGCGGACCGATATCACATGCCCGGCGGGGCGATTTACGGCACCGACAGTCATGGGTGGAAGAATGCTTTTATCCGGCCGCCCAATCGGAATCATAAAGTGCGCAACCTTTATCACGTGGGCGGCAGCACGCATCCGGGCGGAGGCACGCCAACCGTGCTGCTCTCCGCGCAGATCGCGGTCGAACAAATTTCAAGGTCGTGACAGCCGCGCTTCGTATTATTCTGTGGGTCGCTTATGCGGTCCTCTGGATTGGCGGCGTCGGCGCGCATGTTCTCCATGGCGCTACGCCCCCTGACACGGCTTGGGCCGCCCCGGTCTTTCTGCTGGTTGGCGGCGCGCTCGTTCTGCTGCACACCGAACCCCGGAAACCGCTTCTAGCCGCCGCAATAGGCTTTGCCGCGGAAGCAATCGGAGTCCGCTTCGGGTTTCCATTCGGAGCGTATCGCTATACGGCGGCTCTTGCGCCTTCGATATTGGGGGTGCCCATCGTAATCGCGGCCGCGTGGATGATCCTGGTGACGTACCTCCGCCAGCGATTGCGCTCCAGCCGAATGTATGTTGTCTACGCCGCGCTCCTGATGTTCGCCATCGATCTTCTGATCGACCCAGTCTCGACAAACACTTTGCACTTCTGGGAATGGAAGGCGGGCGGCTTCTACTTCGGTGTTCCGTTATCGAACTTCGCCGGCTGGATATTAGTGAGCGTGATCTTATTCATCCTGCAACCGCCGCTGGCGCCGAAACGCGCCATCAGGGTTTTGGGCGTTTCGGTAATTCTCTTCTTCACCGCGATTGCGCTCGTCCATCATCTCTGGATTCCGGGAATCGTTGGAATCTGTATCGTCGCGACTGATGCCTACGCGGTATTCCGGTAGATCAAGGCGTCGTCTACGAAGAGCCCGTCGAATCACGTTCTTGGAAAACCGAATCCGGGACACTCCAGGTCCGGTTTGTAACCCACCCTTAAACAGTCGTGTGAGTTGCTGGTTCATATCCAACAGACCTATCACTGATAATGGGATGCTTTCGGCTTTCACACCGAGCGCCTTGCGCGCCTTTTGAATCTGCTCGTAGACCTCGATTGAACCTTTGAGCGCTACAGTTGGTGAACCGAACAAGAGACGCCACTCATTTATTTCGGCATGAAGAACCACATTGCCGCTGGAATGGGCAGACCCAATCCATCAAGCTCTTCAAGTGAGACGAGCCGCAGCCTCGATCATCTCGTCAGTCAACTGTTCCTTCACCACCGTATTTTCAGCCATGGCAGAATCCCTGAAACACTCTTCGTCACCGCGTCGTGCATGACCCTCACCCGTGCTTCCGCGATACCCACACCGTACCGAGCCGTCTTCACCCTTTAACTAAATTCCAATTCACTTCAAGTTTCGAGTCCGCCTTGGATCGAATCTCCAGATCCGACTTCAAACCCGAAATTTCGAGAAGCTTTTCGAGATAAGTGAGTGCGCATTCCACGCAGTAGCCGAGCAGGTAGTAAGCCGCGTACCATTGACCCGAGGCAAGCAATGCATCGGTGCCTCTTAATCGAGTATCGGCTAGCTGCTGAAGGGTTGTCCGATCCATTATGCGTCACGATTTTCCCACTTCGGCTCCATCCGCAACATGCGCCGGGAATTTCATCTTCAGGTTTTCCAGCGCCTCGATGATAATGCCCGCCACGGCCAGATCGCGAAACCACTTCTTATTTGCTGGAATCACGAACCAGGGCGCGTGCTTCTTACTGCACTTACTAAGAAGCACTTCGTAAGCGCGCTGATAGTCATCCCAATACTTCCGCTCTGACGCATCGGACGCCGAGACTTTCCAATATTTCCGCGGGTCTTCGTGCCTCTCCGTAAACCGTTTCTGCTGTTCATCCTTGCTGATGTGCAGAAAGAATTTCAAAATAGTAACGCTGTTCTCCGTTAGCAACTCTTCGAACTCATTGATCTGGTCATAGCGCTTCTCCCAAATTTTTTTCGGGACAAGATTGTGAACGCGCACTACAAGGACATCCTCGTATTGCGAACGATTGAAGATTCCGATCATCCCGCGCGGCGGCACCGCGTTGTGAATGCGCCACAGAAAATCGTGGCTGGCTTCAATCGGAGTGGGCACCTTGAACGAAGTCACATCACAGCCCTGCGGATTTACCCCAGACATAACGTGCCGGATGGTTCCATCTTTGCCCGCCGCATCCATGCCCTGCAGAATAATCAGTAAGGCATGTTTGTTTTCGGCGTAGAGAACTTGTTGAAGATGCTCCAAGCGGCCGGTGCGCTTTTTCATGATTTCGGCCGCATGGTCTTTGTCGCGCACATGCGCGCTTCCTTCGGAATCGAAATCTTCGAGGCGCACTTTGTGCCCTGGCTTCACCAGCAACTGCTCAGAGAATTTCATTTGACCCTCAATCCAAGCGACTTCACTTTCAAATTTCGAAATTCAGACTTCTTGCCCTTGTTGTATTGCAGGCCGATAAAGCCCGATCGGCTCTTGCCGTCATGCCCATCGAGCACTGGGTCGCCATCCAATATCACGACGAAATGGTCGCCTTGAGCGGTGATCACGTAACTGTGCCACTCGTCGGGAGAGGGACTCACGGGTACCGCCTCGATCGCCCCGACCAGACTGCCAGTCGGATACTTCGGATGTTGATTGAAGATCTGTAACTCGTAGCCGGTCAAGTGCGGTGCGCCCTCTTTAGTCGATCGCAGAAAGATTCCGCTATTGCCGTCGGGGCCCACGCGGTAGTCGCACTTAAGCACGAAATCGGAGAAAGATTTTTCGTAGCGGAGCCATCCGTAGTCGCCGCCATCGCCGACAAGGTTGCCTTCTTCGACACGCCATTCGGCTTTCATCTCCGGGATCCAGCCCTTCAGCGATTCCCCATCGAACATGAGGATGAAGCCTTCTTTCGCTTCCTCTGGAGTGAGTGTATTTTTCTGCGCCGGCATCATGCCAGCGAACATTGCCACGAATACCAGCAGTCTCATCGACCGCTAGTTTATCCCGAATGTCGCGGGCCGGGACCGCGATCTAGAAAATGATGCGCAGCGCCAACTCGACAACCCGCGCCTGTCGCGCCGTCGAGAATGCGCCGAAATCTGAATTGCCCAGAGTGTGGCCCGGCGTGTCGAAATTAGCGATGTTGAACACGTTGAAGAATTCGCCCTTCAGCTCAGTCTTCACGCGCTCCGTGATTGGAAAGTTTTTCGACACCGTGAAATCCACATTGGAGCTAGATGGACCGCGCAGAACCGATCGCGGCGAATTTCCGAAATTGTAAGGCGCGGGTTGCGCAAACGCGGCGGTGTTAAAGTAATGCGATAAGGTGCGGCCCGAATCGAGGCGTGGATTGCCAACCAAATTCGGACGCAACGTGCCCGCTGGAAACGCGTTAGTGGTGTTCGATGAAGTATAGACCGTGAATGGCTCGCCCGATTGGAGCGTCGTCAGCACGCCGAACTGCCAGCGCCCCAGAAGCAGATTCGTCAGGTGTCGATCGTGAAACTGCGGCATTTCATAGAGGCCAGTCAGCACGAATCGGTTCGGCACATCGCTTCCGCTCAGTCCTTTGTCGAGCCGCCGATTGTACGCATCCATGTAACTTCCTGGATCGCCGAATTCGTCCTGGGACGCGGCGTCATCGATAAACTTCGAGAAGGTGTAGTGCGCGAGGAATGAAAATCCGCTGGCGAACCGGCGTTCCGCCTTCACGAAGATGGCGTGATACGTGGAATCGCCAACAGGCGGATTGATGAGCGTCACATTCGTAAACTGCGGGAAGGGCCGCAATAATTGGGTGTTGCCGGGGCCGATTAACGAGTCGGGAACCTGGTTGATGCTGAGGTCGTTCGCGGTAAGGTGATGGCTGACATTCCCGAGATAGCCCGCCTCGACCAAAACGTTGGGAACCACTTCCTTTTGCAGATCCAAATTGAATTGGTATGCGACCGGTGAATGCCGGTTGCGATCGAAGAAGGTCACGCTCGTGGTGGTTTTCTTTCCGGCTGGAACGGCTCCGTAGGCCGAAGAGAGCGGCGGCCGCGAGTAAGCCGGAAAGCCGCCGGCAAGAGTCAGCGCCGAGTTGGTATCAGCCGACGAGACCGCGTAGCTTGCGGTGTCGCTAAACCCAAGCGCGGCCGCACTTCCAATGCTGCTGCTGACATTGGGGCCGTAATAGATTCCGCTGCCCCCGCGGATGACCAGCCCTTTCAAGAACGGCGCGTTGTACGCGAAGCCGAGACGCGGCCCGAAATTTTTGTAATTGGCGTCAAACGCGGTTCGCGGAACACCATTGCGCCCCGCAAACGTGACCACGCCAGGGGTCCCCGAGACAGGATTGATCGCCGTGCGATCAAAACCGTTCATGCGATTTCCGGTTACGTAACGGGGCAATTCAGCTTCCCATCGAAGACCAGCGTTGATCGTGAGCCGATCGGTGATGCGGTAGTCGTCTTGAACATATGCGCTAAACAGCGAAGCATGTGACGGAATCACATCATTGCGATTGAGGTTTGCAGCATTTGCGTCACCCAGAAGGAAGCTTGCGAAACTATCCCCGGTGTTGGATGCAGACCCTGGCTTATCGGTGATTTGACGAGTGAATGTGAAATTTCCCGACGAAGATAGATCGCTGCTTTCACGGTTAAAGCCGCGGCGATACTCCACACCTGTTTTGATCGCATGCCGGCCCTTAAACCACGACATGGAGTCCTGAATTTGAGTGTCGTGAATCGGAGTTTGAACCCGTGAAATGGAGTTATTGCTGATCCCCGGCGAGCCAAGGCCCGAGTATCCGGTAAGGTTAAAAGTGGGGAACGCAGCTTTGCTTACACCGGTAAGACCAAGCTTACCGGCGAAGTTTTCGCCCGCTCCGAATCGGCTCTGAATGAATGAACGCGTTAAAAACGTCGCCTGAAACTGGTTCAATAGACTGGGCGTGAAGGTGTGAGTTTCCGTTCCCAGAATGCTTTGGATGCGTCCCGTTGTCTGGTTGCTGTTTGGGTCGGCCACCGGAATGCCGTAGGCCCCGAAGTTCTGCTGAGCGTTGTCGTTCATGTAATACCGAACCGAGAGCAGATCGTTTTCGCCGATGCGGTGGTCCACCTTGGCTACGCCAATATCGCGATGCAGCGCCGCAGTCGCATTGGCCACGAAGTTATTCGCGCCATTCATGCTCGGAGTGTTCGGCAGCGGCCAGTAAGATAATGCGGCTTTCGCGACGGGATCGAAACGGCTCGCGGGAATCTTATTTCCAGCAAAAGGTTTCTTGACTCCGCTAATTAATGTTGCGGGGTCGTAAATTGTGGCTTTTGGAGCCGAAAAATCGCCTTTGCGCTCCGCTAATGTCGGCACTGTGAATCTGCCGGAGATGGTGGGATCGCTAAAGCCTTCGCGAGTCTGCTCCCAGCTCATGAAGAAGTGGGTTTTGTCCTTGCGAATCGGTCCGCCCAGTGACCCGCCAAATTGATTCAAATGCAGTGGAGGCTTAGTGGCAGCGAAGAAATTGCGCGCATCGAACGCATCGTTCCGAAGATATTCGAATAGCGTGCCATGAACGTAGTTCGTTCCCGAGCGAGTGGAGAGCGCCACGATGCCGCCAGTTGAATGTCCAAACTCGGCGGCATAGCTGTTGGCAATAACGCGAAATTCCTGGAGCGCGTCAAGCGGTAAACTGGTCAACTGTTGAGGGCGAGTGAGACCTACGGCATTCGAGACATTGCCGCCATCCAGCGTGAAATTCTGGTTTCGAACACGTCCGCCCGCAACCGAAAACACTGGGTAATTTTCCGCACCCGAGCCGCTGTCGATCAATACGACGCCCGGCGAGAGCGACACCAGTGAATTTGCCGAGCGGTTTGGCAACGGCAGATTGTCGATATATTTGTTTCCCACAAGCTGCGCGATGCTGGACGATTGCGTTTCCGCCAGCGGCGATGTGGCTTCCACATTTACGCTCTGGGTCTGCTGCCCGACCTCTAGCGTAACGTCGATAGCCAACGTCTGCGCGACTTCAAGCGTCACGTTCGAACGCACTTGTGTGTCGAAGCCGCTTGCCTCGGCTTGAATTCGATAGGTCCCCGGTATTAACGACCCAAAACGGTAAGATCCCGTCGGGTTGGTGATCGATGTCTGTCTCGTGCCGGAATCCGCATTGGTCAGGGTTATGGTGGCCCCCGGAATCGGCGAGTGGGTTGCGTCCTCGACAACGCCAGTGACTCCGCTGGTCCCAACCTGCGCGCGAAGAGCGGCCGCGATCAACACAAAAAACAGTCCTGCCTTAAACTTCAATTTGAGTAGACGCATAAAACTCCCTTGGATTTGCGAACGCACACAGGAACAGCGTGGTGCCTGTGCCCGATCAATGTCAGGATTGTCTATCGATAATACGAACATATAGAAGTGAACGCAAGACTTTTCTTTAAGCCCACTCCGATTTTTTATCTGACAGTCCCGTTACGATGATTCGGAGTACCCTTATAGTGCTTACCGTCAATGCGCCTGATTTCGAAAAAAACCAAGTATGGGCTCCGGGCTCTGTACGCCCTGACTCGAAATTTCGGAAACGGATACACGCTGGTGTCGAGGCTGGCTGAGGACGAAGCCATCCCGAAGAAATTTCTCGATATTATTCTCCTCGTCATGAAGAACAGCGGTCTGGTTGAGAGCAAGCCGGGCCGTGGCGGCGGCTATTATCTCGCCAAGCCACCGGACCAGATTACGGTAGGCGCGGTTGTGCGCTTGATGGAGGGGCCGCTGGCGCCGCTTCCCTGTGCCAGTGAGACCGCGTACCGGCCGTGTGAGGAGTGCGTCGACGTGAGCACATGCGAAACACGTCTAGTGATGCGCGAGGTGCGGGATGCCACCGCCGCGATACTTGATCGGCGAACCCTCGCCGATGTCTGCCTGCGTACGGAGAAGCTGCGAGCCGCCAATCAAAAACTACTCAAACGGATTGCCGCGCCATCAAAAATCAGCTCGCGCTGACCAATTTGCATGGAATTGGTAACATATAAAATTACCCATGAAGGCCCTCCTGGAGCAGTTAGGTCCGGATGACAAGGATCGCGAACTCGCTGCGGCAATAGACGCCGAGCGTCTGCCCGCCCACATCGCCATCATCATGGACGGTAATGGCCGGTGGGCCAACCGTCGCGCGCTGCCGCGTATCGCGGGGCATAGTGCAGGCGTCGGCGCGGTCCACAAAACTGTCGAGACTTGCGCCATTTTGGGAATCGGCGCACTCACGCTTTATGCTTTTTCCGTCGAGAATTGGAAGCGTCCCCGCGGCGAAGTCGACATGCTTTGGCGCTTGCTTCGCATTTACCTTCGAAAGGAACTCGGCGAGTTGCAGCGCAATAACATTTGCCTGCAGGCGATCGGACGCCTTGAAGCTTTGCCGGCAGCGGTGCGTGATGAACTTGAAACCACGATAGCTGCCACAGCGCGCAATACCGGTCTACGTCTCACGCTCGCTATCAATTACAGCGGCCGCGCCGAGTTGGTCGATGCCATCAACGCTGTCATCGAGACGGCGCGCCTCAACGGGTCTCTCTCTCGATTGCGGATCGATGAGGATATGATTTCATCCTGCCTCTACACCGCCGCTCTTCCCGATCCCGATCTCCTGATCCGCACCTCCGGCGAAATGCGCGTCAGCAATTTTCTGCTGTGGCAAATCGCGTACGCCGAACTCTTTGTCACCGATACTCTCTGGCCAGATTTCAATCGCACCGAACTGTTGAAAGCGATTCTTGATTACCAGCGCCGAGATCGCCGGTTTGGTGGGCTCAGTTCTGGCCCCGAGGTGGCTGACCTTCGTGCCGGCGATTCGCTGCTTGAGGAAATCGTCGTTTCGTCGCAATGAAGCGGTTCCTCACCGCCGCGGTTCTCATCCCGTTTATCCTCTACGTTGTGCTGCTTGGGCCGCCGCGGTTGTTTGAAGGAGTCGTCGCGCTGGTCGCGTGCGTCTGCTTTCACGAATTCTGCGCTATCGCCAAATTGTCCCGTAATCCCGAACTCCTTGGCCTCTTTTCCGGATTGCTGATCCTCTTCGCAAACCCGGTGCAGGCAGCGCCTCTGTTAACGATTGTCGGTCTTGTTGCGCTGACGCTCTCGCTGAGATCCGTCAACTTGGCAGTTGCTTTCGGCGAAGCCGCCGCGCTGGTTCTAGGCGTGGTCTACCTGTTCCTTACCTGGAAAACCGCCGTCTTTCTGCACGATGTTAGTAAATGGTGGCTGGTGTTCGGACTCGCCCTCAATTGGATCGGCGACAGCGGCGCGTATTATTTCGGGCGCCGCTTCGGCAAACACAAGCTCGCGCCCAGCGTTAGTCCCGGCAAGTCGTGGGAGGGTGCCGCGGCATCAGTTGTCGTTTCAGTGATCTTCGGAATTCTGTTCCTGCCGCGTGCCGTTCCTGGCGTGAGTTGGATGGCGGCAGCCGCGCTAGCGTTGCCCGTCAACGTTGCCGGCCAGCTTGGCGATTTGGCCGAATCCGCTATCAAACGCGGCGCTGGCGTGAAGGACAGCGGCACTCTGTTGCCCGGCCACGGCGGACTGCTGGACCGCGTCGACAGCGCCATCTTTGCGCTACCTGTACTCTGGATCATCTTATCGATGATGCCGCGGCCCGCGTGAAACAAATCTTCGAGCGGCGTATCCGCATCCCCGCCCCCGCCGCACAAGTTTTTGCGTGGCATGAAGCACCCGGTGCCTTGCAGAAACTAATTCCTCCGGGCGATCCTGTCAAAGCGATCGGGCCCGTCGCCGGAATTCAAGATGGCGCTCGCGTGGTGCTGAGAATCGGTTACTGGCCCTTCTGCATCAGATGGATCGCCGCACACCAGGACTATATGGCGGGCAAGCAATTTGTCGATGTCCAAACCAAAGGCCCATTCAAATCTTGGAAGCACACTCATCGGGTCATTATCGACGGCCCCCACGCGTGCATTTTGGAAGACCACGTGGAGTACGAACTTCCATTCGGAGCCATCGGCGAGTTACTAGCGGGGCGTCTGGTGCGCCGCAAACTAAGTGCAATGTTCGACTATCGTCACAAAGTCACGCTTCGCGAGAACAGTTGAGCTTACTTCTCCGTAAGCGCCGCCACGCCAGGCAGTTCAATTCCCGACAGAAATTCCAGTGATGCGCCGCCGCCGGTCGAGATATGCGAAATCTTGTCCGCCACGCCAGCGCTTTTGATGGCCTTTTCAGAATCGCCGCCGCCCACTACCGTCACCGCGCCCGATTCGGCAACGGACTTCGCGAGCGCTACGGTGCCCGCGTCGAACGGTTTCTTCTCGAATACGCCCATGGGACCGTTCCAGATGATCGTCTTCGCTGAAGCAATCACGCGCGAAAATGCTTCCACGGTTTTCGGCCCGATATCCATGCCCATCATGCCGTCCGGGATGGTTGCAGCTGCGTGATTCTCCGCGTTTTCTTTGAACTCCGACACGACGATGTGATCTACAGGCAGCATCATCTTGTCGCCGAAGCGGGCCAGCAGGTTTTTGGCTAGATCGAGTTTGTCATCTTCGACCAGCGACTTGCCTACGCTCTCGCCTTGCGATTTCAAGAAGGTGTATGCCATGGCGCCGCCGATCAGCAGCTTGTCGACAATCTTGATGAGATTCTCGATAACTTCAATTTTGTCGGAAACCTTCGCGCCGCCAAGTATCGAAATCGAAGGGCGCCCGGGGTCTTTCGTAACCATGGTGAGATACTTCAGCTCCTGATTCATCAGCAATCCCGCGGCGGCTTGCGGGACGAACTCGATCATCCCAACCGTGGAAGCATGCGCGCGATGCGCCGAGCCAAAAGCATCGTTCACATATAAATCCCCAAGGGACGCGAGCTTCTTCGAAAATTCACGATCGTTGGTTTCCTCTTCGGAATGAAAGCGCAGATTCTCTAGCAGCAATACTTCGCCCGGTTTCGGAAGCATCGCTTCTACCTCGGGACCAATGCAATCGGGGGCCATCTTTACGGGCATGCCGAGCAGTTGTTCCAGTCGCACAGCCGCGGGCTTCAAACTCATCTCAGGATTTGGCTTGCCTTTGGGACGCCCCAGATGCGATGCCAGAATGACACCGGCTCCATGATCGAGCGCATAGCGAATGGTGGGGACGGAAGACTTGATGCGCTTGTCACTGGTAATGTCCTGACCGCCCGGAGCCAGGGGCACGTTGAAATCAACGCGGATAAACAGGCGTTTGCCTTTTAATGCAAGGTCTTCGATAGAGAGTTTAGGCATTGGAAAGTGGAAATTAAAGGTTAACAGGTCGGGCGAAAAAGGTCGCATGAATGCTACACTTTCCAGAACTCATTGACTATTCGCAAAACGGTTCAAGATGACATTCCAGTTCTCGGCGCGCTCATCGACGCGTCCGTGCGCGGCTTGCAAGCGGGCGACTATACGCCTGAGCAGATCGATCGCGCGCTCATTGCCGCCTTCGGTGTCGATCGGCAGTTGATTGCCGATGGAACGTACTTCGTTGTCGAATTGGAACAGCGCATCGTGGCTTGCGCGGATGGAGCAGGCGCAAAACGCTATTCGGAAGCGACCGTTGCGCCGGCAGGGAAGATACGCTGCTGAATCCGGCTCGGGACGCAGCGAAGATCCGCGCGTTTTTCGTGCATCCGGATCGGGCGCGCCGTGGAATTGGCAGCGCGCTTCTGACTGCTTCAGAAAGTGCCGCCAAAGAGGAAGGGTTCAGGCGATTCGAAATGGGTTCGACGGTAACGGGAGTGCCACTCTATCGCGCCCGCGGGTATGTGGATCTTGAGAAGTTCGGTGTGCCGCTTCAAGACGGGCTGGAATTGCCGATTATACGGATGGAGAAGCGGATTGGGAAGAACTAAATTAAATACGCCGCGTAACCCACCAGCAGCCCGATGGCGCAACCCGCTATCACATCGGTTAAGAAGTGCAACCCGAGCAGAATGCGTGAAAGCGCAATACTGCACGCGCAGAAAATTAGCCCACTCAACAGTGTCGGATAGTAAAGCCCCAACGGCAGCGCGATCGCGAACGCCGTGATGGTGTGGCCCGAGGGAAACGAAAACTGGTCGGGCGGAAGCAATCGCGCCCAGCAATGCGGTTCCAGCGCGCTAGGCCTCCTGCGATTGATAGCCCTCTTTATGTTCAAGAACAGAATCACGCCAACCGCAGCCGCCACTCCCGCTTTTCCGAGTGCCACGTATCGATCCGCTCCGCCGAACAGTGCAATGATCAATCCCATCGCATACCAGAGCCAGCCATCGCCGCCTCGCGTGGCGCAAATCATCCAAATGCGAATCCACCGCGGTGCGCGCCAACGGTTCAAGCGGACCATCAAATCCTGGTCGCGAGTCACGATGTAGTGGAACATGCTGTTAACCCGGATCACGCCGCCACCTCGCTTGCGAGCGATTGAGCCGGCCGTGTTTCACACTCGCGCACCACGCGGTCAACCCATCGGCGCCTGAACCCGATTTCCATGAAGTAGTTGCCCAGCGTAATCAATGGCGCGAAGCCGGACAGCAAGGCGATGGGGGCCGTGCGTGGATCAGCCTGCATCATCTCGCAACCGATCTGTAACACGTCACGGGTCAATTTGAAATAATTTCCCGAACTGCCGTCCACGCGCGCCCTGCCGGCGCGAAGCCCTTGCATGAATTCGGATTTGGTGCGCGCGTCAGGCACAGTTGTCCAGCAGGTTGCCGAGGACCGCACCGTGTGGGCGTCGCTACCGCCGATTGCGATCTTGTCCATTTTGCTGGCCATCGCCTGAGCGCCCCGATTGCTGGCAGCCAGCATACAGCCGTTCTGCGTTTCGAGCGCCGGAAAGGCGTCCGCAAACCAATCGAAATCGGCCCGCGTGCGCTTGCCCGTCAGACTGGAAAAAATGTGATTCGCGCTGAACAACAAGTCTTGTTCGTTCAAATAGGCCAGTAGAGCGTGAAAATCGTCGCGCCGCCGCTGGATTTCCTGGTGTTGACGCTCATTGATATCATACACTCCGACGTGCAGCTCCGTGCCGCTCGGCATACGGCAGGTTATCTCTTCGCTCAGGAAAAAATCGGGATAGTTTCGCAGGGGTTCCACTGCGTCGATGGAATCATGGTCGGTCACGGTGACCAGGTCCATGCCCTTCTGTTTGAGACTGACATATAACGCTTCCGGGTCGCTGTAGCTTTCCCGGCAAACCGCTCGCAATACCGGCAACGTGCACATGCCGGAATGGATGGTATGTACGTGCATATCGCAGCGCATGCTCAAGTTATAGAACGCGCGTTGCTACGATTCGGTGACATTCAGGAAAAACATTTGTGAATCGAATTGTTTTTTTTAACGCGGAAAATACCCGCCAACGTGACAAAATCGAGGGAACAGATGAAAAAGCTCGACCTGATGTTCTTCGATGCGGGGGGCGGTCACCGCAGCGCCGCAAACGCCTTGAAGCAAGTGATCGAGCAACAGCAGCGGCCCTGGGACGTGCGGCTGGTCAACTTGCAGGAGCTTCTAGATCCGCTGGATATCTTCCGCAAAATGACCAAAATTCGCATGGAAGATCTGTATAACAAGCTACTGGCGAAAGGCTGGACCTTGGGCACGCCGCAACTGACGTGGGCAATGCACGGAATTATTCGGGTTTACCATCCGGCGCAGGTCAAAATTCTGCGTGAATTCTGGCTGCGGAGCCGGCCCGATCTGGTAGTCAGTGTAATTCCGAATTTCAATCGTGCGCTGCGTCAAAGTCTGGACGAGGCCGTACCCGGCACTCCGCTCGTTACGATTCTTACCGATTTTGCCGACTATCCTCCACACTTCTGGATGGAACGTCAAAGTCAGCATGTGATCTGCGGCACGCAGCGCGCAGCGAAGCAGGCAGCCGCTGTCGGTCATCCAGAAGAACATATATGGCGCACCTCGGGGATGATTCTGAATCCGCGATACTACGACGCCCCCTTGCATCAGATTAGCGACGAGGAACGCCGCGCCGAGCGGCGGCGACTCGGATTGCAGCCGGATCTTCGCACCGGGTTGGTGCTTTTCGGGGGACAAGGTTCGAGCGCGATGACGACGATTGCCGAACGTCTTAGCGCGTCAAGCCTTCCGGTGCAACTGATTCTGGTGTGCGGGCACAATCACGCGCTTCTTAAGAAATTGAGTGGGGTTGCCAAGGAAAGCAAAACGCCGATGCACCTGGAAGGCTTCACGAAAGAGGTGCCAGCCTTGATGCGCATCTCCGATTTCTTCATCGGCAAGCCTGGTCCGGGTAGTATCAGCGAAGCGCTCGCAATGCGGTTGCCGGTGATCGTCGAGCGCAACGCCTGGACGCTTCCGCAGGAACGCTACAACACCGATTGGATTCAAGAACAACGCGTCGGATTGGTGCTGCCCAATTTCAAGAAAATCGATGAAGCTGTAAAGGCACTTCTCGAGCCGGAAACTTACCGCGCATTCAAAGAGCGGGCTAGCGCGCTCGAAAATCGCGCGGTATTTGAAATACCGGATATTCTGGACAAGATTCTGCGTGGAGCCGCATGAGCACCACGGTTCTCAGCAAGTTAGTAATAATTACGCGCCCCCCGGCTACCGCGTCGAAAACTTCCAGACCGTAACTTGATGGTAAGTTTGGTTGGGCTTAAGCACGACCCCCGGAAAAGTCGGTTGATTCGGCGAATCCGGGAAATGCTGTGTCTCTAGCGCCAAACCGTTGCGGAAAGCATACTTGTGTCCGCCTTTTCCGACGAGCGTGCCATCAAGAAAGTTGCCTGTGTAGAATTGAATTCCGGGCTGTGTGGTCCAGACTTCCAGCACTCTTCCCGACGTGGGCTCATAGATTTCGGCGGCTTTGGCGAGGGTGCCAGAATCGGAATTGAGCACCCAGTTGTGGTCGTAACCTTTGCCGAGCTTGAGTTGTTCGTCATTGGCGCCGATCCGTTCCCCCACCTCATGCGCTTGCAGGAAATCGAACGGCGTACCTTTTACGGAACGCAGTTCCCCGGTGGGAATAAGCCCTGAGTCCACGGGCGTGTAGCGGGAAGCGTAAAGCCTCACCTGGTGCTTCAGAATGTCGCCGCTGCCGGCACCGGCCAAGTTGAAGTAGCTGTGATTCGTCAAATTAATGACAGTGTCCTTGTCAGTGGTGGCGGTGTAGTCGATGCGCATCTCGCCGGAGTCTGTAAGGGTATAGACAACCTTCGCGGTCAAGTTGCCGGGATATCCCTCTTCACCATTTTTACTGAGGTAGATTAGCTCCAGCGCGCCGCCCTTCGGGCCGCTGGAAGTCTTGGCGCTCCAAATGACTTTGTCGAAACCTTTCAAGCCGCCATGCAGGGCGTTCGCGCCGTCGTTAACGGGCACCTGATAATCTTTGCCGTCGAGCTTGAAGTGGCCCTTCGCAATGCGATTAGCGTAGCGTCCGATGAGCGCACCAAAATAGGGTTCGGTCTGCAAGTACCCTTTTAAATCATCGAAGCCGAGTGCCACGTCGGCGATTTTCCCGCTGCGATCCGGCACTTTGAGGCGAACCACAGTCCCCCCGTAGTTGGTGATGGCCGCTTCGACGCCGCGCGAGGTGGTCATCACGTAGAGGTCGACGAGTTTGCCGTCCGCGGTGGTTCCGAAAGGCGTCTTCTGGATGCGGACAACAGCCGCGGCGGGGTTCGAGTGAGCCATAGAGAAGGCCGCGATGGCAAAGGCGGCGAGAGATTTAGTATGCAGAATCATGATCAATAAACGGATTGACGAAGCAGCGCCGTAAGGGATTACATTATCATGGAGCGGGCTAGAATGAACTAAATGAATCTTGAAGATGTCGCACAGCAGGCTGGCGTCTCCACGGCCACGGTTTCCCGCGTGGTCAACAACCAGGGCGTGGTGCGCAAGAGCACGCGCATTAGAGTGCTAAAAGTGATCGAAGAGCTGAAGTACTCGCCGAATCTTCATGCGCGCGCGCTCGCAGGGTCGATCCGGATGATCGGTCTGGTGGTTTCCAATCTGGAAAATCCTTTCTTTTTGGACATTTTTCATCACTTGGAAATTGCGGCGCACAATCAGGGCTACGAGGTGCTGATCGCGAATACTTGTTACGACCGAGAGCGTTTGCAGTCAAGCGTGCGAATGATGCTGGGGCGTCGGCCTTCGGGGATGGCGATGATTGTCTCCGAAATGGAAGAAGGGCTGCTGGATGAACTTCTCGAGCGGAAGATCCGGACAGTGGTGTACGACGTCTCACCTCCGCGCGCGGGGATCACCACCATCCGCACAAACTATAAGCGCGGGATGCAGCGCATTGTCGAATACCTTCACAGCCTGGGGCACCGACGGGTGGCGTTTATTGGGCACCACCCCTCGCTGGGCCCATTAAATGACCGCCAGCGAGTGTTCGTGGAAGTGATGGAGAGCTACCAGGGCGGCGTGGAATTCAGGGTGGCGACCAGCGACGACAGCTTCGCGGGGGGGCGCCAAGCCGTTCGCGATTTGTTCGAAGGCTTTCGGCCGACGGCGATTGTGTGCGTCAACGACTTCATCGCGCTGGGAGTGCTGCGGCAGTTGCGCGACATGGGACTGCGGGTGCCACAAGATGTTTCGGTAAGCGGATTTGACAACATTATGCTGTCGGAGATGGCGTATCCGGCGCTGACCACGGCGCACATCCCGCGCGACTTTATCGGCAAGCAAATCCTAGACGGGGTGATTGGGGGCAACGTGCCGGATGCGAATTCTTCGAAGGACACGTTGATCGAGCCGGAACTGCTGGTGCGGGATTCAACGGGGTCGGCACCGGTTTAATTATCGCCCCAGTTGCGCGCTGATCCAAAGGTTGGTGCGCGCGTCGAGAAGGTCGAGTGGCAGCACGCCGCCGTTGAGCATCTCATCGTGGAAGGTGCGGATGTCGAACTTTGAGCCCAGCGCTTTCTGAGCTCGTTCGCGGAGTTCGCGGAATTTGAGTTGCCCGAGTTTGTAGGAAAGCGCCTGCGCGGGCCACGCGATGTAGCGGTCGGTTTCGGCTTGGATCGTGGGCTCGTCTGCGGCGTCAGTTTGGCGGAAAAACTCGACGACGTGATCGCGTGTCCAACCTTTGGAGTGGATGCCGGTATCGACGACAAGGCGCACGGCGCGGAAGAGTTCGCTCGTCAGGCGGCCATAATCGCTTACTGGGTCACGGTAGAAGCCCACTTCTTTGCCAAGCTGCTCGGCATAGAGCGCCCAGCCCTCGATATAGCCCGAGTTGAAATTGTGCCGCCGGAAATTGGGGAGCTGCGCAAGCTGCTGCGCAACGGACAACTGCATATGGTGCCCGGGAATGCCCTCGTGATAGGCAATGGCTTCGTCATTTATGAGTGAGCGCTGCTCAAACTTCGAAGTAGAGACGACGACACGCCCCGGCCGTTTGCCATCCGGCGTGCCGGTCTGATAATGAGTAGCCATCGCGGCCTGAAACGCTGGGATGGCCTCTACGGTGACAGGCGAGCCAGGGATGAACGTGAACAGGTCCGGCAGCTTGGGCTGCATCTGCTCGATGTATTTGCGAAAGTCGTCCAGTATCTGTTCAGCTGAGACAGGCTTGTACTCCGGGTTAGTTTTGAGAGATGCGCGAAATGAAGGCAGGTCTGGAAAGCCTTGTTTGCGGGCGATGGTGAGCATGTCGGCCTGGATACGGTCGATCTCGCGAAGGCCGAGTTGATGGATCTGATCGGAAGTGAGGTCGCTGACGGTGGTGCGGCTGCGGATGTTGTTGCGGTAGCGGTTTTCGCCGTCGGGCAGCGAGGTGACCGATAGCGCGGTGCGCCCGTGCGGGGCGTATTCGGACTTGATGAAGGCGGCAAAGGTCTGATAGGCGGGCAGCACTTCGTTGTTGACTGTGTCGGCGATCTGCTTGGTAAGACGCTGCTGGTTCTGGCTCGAAATGCCTTCGGGGAATTTTCTGGTGGGGATGAGGAAGGGGTTGGCGGCAACAATGCCTTGGCACTGCACCGGAATTTTTTCGAGGAGGAAGCGAACCGGCATAAGGTTGTCTTTCAAGCCGGCGCGCAAAACTTCAGTGGTTTGCAGGAAGACGCGGGGTATTTGGTGCAAGCGGGCAACGTAGTCTTCGTATTGCTTCACCGTGTCAAACGGGACGGCGAGCGGGAGGTCGGCAAGCCGCACGTGGGGACCTTGCATCTGTGAGACTGGCATCTCGTACTCTTTGAAACTGTAATCGTCTAACTCTTGTTGAAGCGTGCGAATGAGCAGGTCGTGAGAGAGCGCATCCTGCTCGGGAAAGCCGGTGGTGGGGATGGCCTTGAGGCGGTCGAGGAAGGCTTGGCCGGCTGAGTGCCGACGGGCGATGGCGGCGAGGGAAACGTCTGGAAGTTGATCGTTATAACGATAGTCGCCGATGGATGTGGCGAAGTCGGGCTGGGCCTTGAGATCGGACTGAAATTTCTCTTCGAAGAGCGCGTTTTGTGCTGCAAGGCGTTCGGGCAGGGACTGCGCATTAATCGTGTGCGCGGCCAATACAGTAAGGCTGAAGGTGACCCAGTGGAATCTCACGCGCGCGCCTCCGCAGGCTCGGAATGGGCTGCGGCCGGGCTGAGCGCGCGAGCCTTCTTGCCGCTTTGGAAACGGTCGAGATAGACGTATATGACGGGCGTAATATAGAGCGTCAACACTTGCGAAACGACCAAGCCGCCGACGACTGCGAGGCCTAATGGGCGGCGGGCTTCACCGCCGGCACCGGCACCTATGGCGATAGGGAGTGTGCCCAGAAGAGCGGCCATGGTAGTCATCATGATAGGTCGGAAGCGCTGCAGACACCCTTCGAAAATGGCTTCTTCGGCGGTCTTGCCTTCATTGCGCTGGGCGGCGATCGCGAAATCGATCATCATAATCGCGTTCTTTTTGACGATCCCGATGAGCAGGATGATTCCGACAAAGCTATAGAGGTTGAGACTGTCTTTGAACAGAAGGAGTGTGATGAGAGCGCCCAACCCGGCCGACGGAAGGCCGGACAGGATTGTGATGGGATGGATGAAGCTCTCGTATAGAACGCCGAGCACGAGATAAATTACTAGAACGGCGATAACGAGCAGGATCGCGAGACCGCGCAGCGAGTCTTGGAATGCCTGCGCGCTGCCCTGGAAAGAGAAGCTCATGGTGTCGGGCAGGCCGATCTGGTGGGCGGCTTCGTCGATTTGCTTGGTTGCCTCGCTTAGCGCGACTCCGGGTTTCAGATTGAACTGGAAATTCACGGCGGGCAACTGGCCAATGTGATTTACGCTCAATGGGGCCACGCCCTCCGATACCTTGGTGATGGCCGAGAGCGGGACCAGCTTCGAGTTCGTAGATCGAATGAAGAGCTTTGAAAGTGCCGCGGGGTCGCGCTGGTATTCGGGCATCACTTCCAGAATGACGTCGTACTCGTTAGACGCAGCGGTAATTTTCGAAACGAGGCGGTCGCCGTAAGCGGTGTAGAGCGTGTTGGCGATGGCGTCGGGAGTGATGCCGAGCGCAAGCGCGCGATCGCGGTCGATGTTCACGTTCAAACGTGGACTGCTCAGACGGAGATCGCTGAAGACATCGGTGAGGTCGGGCAGCGATCGCAACTTCTCCTCGAGACGAGGAGCCCATTTATAAAGAGTATTGGTCTCGGCGTCTTGCAAGGCAACCGAAAACTGGCTTCGCCCCTCGCTTTGCCCGAGCGTGAGCAGTGGCGGAATTTGCAGGAACACCGAGAGGCCCGGAATCTTAGCAAAGCCGTTCTGCAGTTGGCCCATGATTTCGTTGGCCTTGGGCCGCTTTCGATCTTCTTTAAGATGCAAGAAGAAGAATCCCTCGTTTTGGCCGCCGAAACCGCCGGTGCCAGTGACGAACGAACTGACCCATGGATTGGATGACACCACTGCCGCGGCTTGCCGTTGCAGCTTGACCATCTCGTCGTACGATGTATCTTCCGAAGCTTCGGTGCCGCCGAACATTACACCGGTATCCACTGTGGGCAGGAAACTTTTGGGCATCACAACGAACATATAGCCGGTGACGATGGTGAGCGCGACACTCCCCAGCAACACTGGCAGGCGATGGTGCACGACAAATTCCAGCGAGCGGCGGTAGCTGTTATTCAGCCAGTCGAAAAAAGAGTCGGTAGCGCGGTAGAAACGTCCGTGGTTTTCTTCGTGCCGCAAGAAACGGCTGCAGAGCATCGGGGTCAGGGTGAGCGAGATCACGCCCGAGATCAGCACGGCGACTGCAATGGTGATCGAAAATTCGCGCAGCAGGCGGCCGATGATTCCTTCAAGGAACAGAACCGGAATGAAGACGGCCACCAGTGAGATGGTCATTGAGATGATGGTGAAGCCAACTTCGCGCGCGCCTTCAAGCGAGGCTTGCATGCGCGTCTTGCCCATTTCCATGTGCCGGACAATATTTTCGAGCATCACGATGGCGTCATCGACCACGAAGCCGACGGAAAGCGTCATGGCCATCATGGAGAGCGTATCGATGGTGAACCCGAGCAGCTTCATCACACCGAATGTGCCGAGGAGCGACAGCGGCACGGCAAGGCTTGGAATTAGGGTGGCGGAGAAATTTCTAAGGAAAACAAAGATGACCAGAATCACCAGCGTGATGGTCAGGGCCAGTGTTATTTTTACGTCGGAGATGGATTGACGAATGTTCTGCGAAGCGTCGAATATCACATCTAGAGAGATGCCCGCCGGCATGTTTTTCTTGAGCGATGGAAGGAGTTGTTTAATTCCCTCCACAACCTCAACCGTATTGGTGCCGGGCTGTTTCTGCACCGCCAGTATCATGCCGCGATTCTTCTTCACAAAGAACTCGGATTTATCGACGGTGACACTGTCCAGCACTCGTCCCAGCTCGCCGAGGCGAACGGGGTTGCCGTTTCGGTAGGTCACGATCAGCGGGGCGAATTGCGATGCGGCGCTTAACTGACTATTAGATTGAACGGTGTAAGCTTTACTGAAGCCATACAAAGATCCGGCGGGTAAATTCACGTTGCCATGACTTAGCGCATCGCGCACTTCTTCGAGCCCAACCTGACGGGCCGCGAGCTTATCGGGATCGGCTTGAATACGCACCGCATATTTCTTGGCTCCGAAAACTCGCACGTTGGCGACGCCGCTAACCATGGAAATGCGCCTGGCAATGAGGGTCTCGGCGTATTCATCCAGATCGGAAAGCGTCATGGTTGCGGAGTGGATGCCAATGTAAATCACTGGCCGCGAAGCGGGATTGACCTTTTGATACGAAGGCGGCGCGGGCATACCGGTGGGCAATGAGCCGCCAGCACGCGAGATGGCGGCTTGCACGTCCTGCGCGGCCGCGTCGATGCCGCGGCTCAAGTCGAACTGCAAGGTGATGTTGGTGGATCCGAGCGAGCTGGAGGAAGACATGGTCGCGACGCCGGCAATGTTCGAGAATTCTTTCTCGAGAGGGGTGGCGACAGAGGAAGCCATCACGTCGGGATTAGCGCCGGGGAGTCCAGCTTGCACCTGGATGGTTGGATACTCGACGGCGGGGAGATCACTGACCGGAAGCGTGGTGTAGCTGAGAATTCCGAAGGCCAGAATGGCGACCATCAAAAGGGTGGTGGTGACGGCGCGGCGGATGAAGAAATCGGTTAATTTCATCAGGTGTTCCTAACTCGCGGATCCCGCGGTGTCTGCCGGGGACGGCGCGTTACTGGGTAGAAGGCGAACGTGCGCGCCAGGGATGAGCCGCATCTGGC
>JANYJA010000077.1 GCA_025358575.1 Terriglobia bacterium | reverse complement strand
GCCAGATGGTTTGGATAGCTGACTGCCGACTCGCAGATCAAGAGAGGGAACAATGCGACGGCGGCGAAGCGGCCCATGCGCGCGCGGCTCATGGCGACCGCAATCGCGATAAATAAGAACGCATAGACTGGGAGAATGTGGCGGAGGCCGATATCAATTGACCCACCCATGCTGGCCGCGAAAAACATACCCGCTGGTATCAAAAGTTCCGCCCACGGGCCGGGCACTCGAACTCCTAACACAAAAGCGGCAATCAGCAGCGCCAGCAGGCCCACCGGACTCTTCACGGCGAAGGCGACAGGGAAATAATACCACCAGCCATGTCTTGAATAACTTCCGAGTAAGTACGAGTCATGCCCCCAATACTCGTGCGCGTAGAATCGCACGATTCCTTTCCAGAAAGAGTAAGCCGGCACGGGCACGTTACGCACGAGCCAGTGACTGACTCGGCCGTTGGCGCTTTCAGGATCGAGATAATCCAGCATGGGCGGCGGAACGGTTGGATCTTTGCGTAATTGATCCATGGGCTTGTCGAAGTACATGGAGACGAAGGGGTCGGTGATGGGAACACGGCGCTCGAACCCATAGGCCGCCCACATCACCAGGAAACTTACGGTCGAGATCACCTGGAAAGCCAGCAACAAGTGCCTCCAGGAGAACTTATCCGTCCCGCGCTCGGCGCGCCATCGCGCGAAGTACATCGCAATAAAAACCACGGGCGCGAGTAACAGCGAAAACTTCACGGCCACCGCGAGGCCTAAAACCGCCCCCGCCAGCACCATCCGCCCGAATGTTGGTTTGTCTAGAAACCAGGTCCACGCAACGCATGCCGCGAAGTACGCAAGTGCCGCCGACACATCGTTGGTCACATAATGACCGTGGCCCAGAAAAGTTGGATCGAAGCAGAAGAGTGTCAGCGCCAGCAGGGCGGCGAGGCTTCCATAACGAATTCGCGTCCACCAAGCAATTAGCGCTCCGAAACATAAGCAAAGCACAAGCGCAACGGATCGCGTCGCGGTCAGCATCCGCTCCGCATCCACGCGGTTGTGAAACAGAAAATGCCGTGCCGGCTCGCCTTCTTCGGTCTCCGTGGCGGCGAAGTTATGCGGCAAAGCCGGATGCATCGCCAGCAAGGGAATCGAAAACAGCAGCTTGGCAAGGGGCGGGTGCTCCGCGTTCAAGCCGAAGGCGCGCTGCTGCCAGTAGGCATATCCGGAGTACAGATGAATCGGCTCATCCACCGTATTGCTCTCTTGCCGCATGGTGCCAATCTGCATCGCCGCCATCGCGGCCAACAGCGCGCCCGCCACAATCCAGAAATATCGTTCGGAGAATGCCCGATTCACAATCCGCGCCGGCTTTCGAAGAACTCCCGCATCAACGCCGCGCACTCCGAACCCATGACACCCTCGACTATTTGCACCCGATGGTTCAGCAGTTCCGAGTCCGCGATTCGGAACTTGCTGCGCACTCCGCCAAAGCGCAGGTCGCGCGCGCCATATACCAGCGTCCCGAGGCGCGCGGTCACAAGCGCACCAGCGCACATGACGCACGGTTCGAGCGTCGTCACCAGAACCGCCGATTCCAGGCGGTAATTTCCCACCGTCGCGGCCGCCTCGCGCAAGGCCAGAATTTCCGCGTGGGCCGTGGGATCATGGCGCGCAATCGGCGAATTGAAGCCGCGCCCCACCACTTCTCCGTTCATCACGACCACCGCGCCAACCGGCACTTCACCCGCCCTTTTGGCCTCGTGCGCCAGCGCCAGCGCCAGTAACATATGCTCTTCGTACATTGCCGCACTTAGATTAAACTATTAGAACCGTGTTCCGACATCTGTCCTTTATCTTGAAGAATTCGTGGCGCAATCGCCGACGCACCACGTTAACCATTCTGAGCATCGGCGTCTCGCTATGCCTGCTCGGGGTCTTGATGGCCATCTACCACGCGTTTTATTTCAACGATCCGACACCTGATGAAGCCCTCCGGCTGGTCACGCGCAACCGCGTATCGCTGGCTTTTCCGATGCCCGAGTTTTACCGCGATAAAGTTCGTAAGTTGCCGGGCGTCCGCGAAGTCGCCGTGGAGGATTGGTACGGCGGCACCTACATCGATTCGAAGCCGGAGCATATGTTCGCGCGCTTTGCGACCGAACCCGACAAAATCTTTACCATCCGAGGCGAGGCCAAGGTTCCGCCGGATCAGTTAGCCGCCTTCGTGCAGGACCGCCGAGGCTGCGCGGTGGGCCGCGAGCTTGCCGACAAGTACAACTTGCATCTCGGAGAAAAACTCACCTTGCAAGGCGACATCTATCCGGGAAATCTGGAATTGACCATTCGCGCCATCTACGATTCACCGAACAATCGCGACATTCTCTATTTCAATCGCAAGTACATTGAGGAGGGTTTGCCCGAGCGCCGCAAGGGAAATGCCGGAGTTTTGTTCATTCTTGCGAACTCCACGGGCGACGTTCCCGTAATAGAAAAAGCGGTGGACGAAATGTTTCAGAATTCGCCGGTGCAAACCAAAACCGAGAGCGAGAGCGCTTTT
>JANYJA010000074.1 GCA_025358575.1 Terriglobia bacterium | reverse complement strand
TGGACTGGTGATGTGCCCGCGAACAGCCGCGTAGAACCTCTTCATTCGAGTGGGATCGGTCAGGTACACTTGCACGGGGCCATGAATACGGGCCAGCGCATCGTACATACTGGCCAGCCATCCGTCATCTTTGGCTAGAATCTTCTCGAAGAACGCCGCACCCTTGTCCGGTGACGAACCTGCAAGTTCGGTCCAGGCCGCGGCAGAGCGGGCGCCGCCGGGAACCACGGCCCGCCCGTCATGTATCTCAAACATGCCCCCGAAAAAATCCAGCACGTGGGCGTAAGCGCGAATCCGCTGTGCCGGAACGCCCTTCTTCAACTCTTCGGCCGTCTCCGAATCGAGCTTGGACATTCCCAGGTAAAACCGGCAGAGCGAGGGGTCGGAAAGAAATGCATCGATGAAGTCGCCAGAACCCTTTTCCTTCACGCTTACCCAATAGTCCGGGCCATACAGCACGGGAACGGTCGTCGGGGTGAAATCGTAGGCGAAAGGTTTGTTGGTCCGAAGAGCCTGCTCCAGCTCGGGCATGGGGAAGCCCGAATCGGTTGTAAGAAACGCACGCGTCGCGTTCACGGTTTCAAGCACCACCTCGCTTCCACAACCGCCGCGCATGCGAAACCCGACCACCCGAAGCAATTCGCCGGTTTCCGCGGAATCGCAGGTCGCAATGCGAATAAATTTGTCGGCACCCGCCAGCTTTTCCAGTTCACGCGCTTGCGACAAATAGCGATGGACCAGCTTGAGGTACTCGGTTTGCTCCAGCGTGTCATTGCTATGCGATGCCTGGTAGCCGTTGGTAACCACGTTACGGGCGAGTGCTGGCAACACATCTTCAGGAGCAATCTCACTCGAAATTGCAGCCATCCGCCCGAATGAACGCAGCGGGCCGGGGATTTGGATGTAACCTCGATCCGCAACCGCAACAACTGCCTTAGCCGCTGGAATCGAATCTCCCGGCCAATCTGTGCCGCCCGCCGCGTGATAAGCCGATAAATCTGAAACGGCGGCGGAGCGGTCACCCGCCACCAGATCGAGCACGACCAAGCGACGAAGGATTCTGACGCGGTCGCCTGCCCCCGCCGATGACGCGGGTGCGGGGAGATCGATGAGCCTGCGGTAGGCGCCGCGAGCTTCGGAATCGTTGTAACGATCCATAAACTCGGCATACTGCAACAGAACCTGCGGATCGCTCGGAGAGCTTTGGGCGGCTTTCGCGAGAATGCTGCGTGCCTGGGCTGAGTCGCCTGATTTTTCGGACTGCGCGGCCCGGTCCAAAGACTCGTTACCGGACAGCGCCGTGGCAACGCTTACAACTAATATGGCTAATACTGCGGACTTCATCGGGATTCCCCTCGTATCTAGGAACTCACTTTATCATGGGCGCGTGCTACACCGTCTTGGTCACATCACGATGGGTGACCTTGGCCTGGAATCCGGCTTGGGTCAGATTTTTTCGGATTTGATCCGCGATCATCACCGACCGGTGATGGCCGCCGGTGCAGCCAAACGCGATGGTGAGGTAACTTTTCCCTTCCTGAATATAATGCGGTAGCAGATAAATTAGCAGTTCCGAGATGCGATTCATGAATTCAGTCGTCTGCGGAAATGACCGGATGTATCGCGCGACGCTGGGATGGCGTCCGGTCAATTGCTTAAACTTCGGGATGTAGTTCGGATTGGGTAAGAATCGAACGTCGAAGACCAAGTCGCTGTCGGGCGGAACTCCATGCCGGAAGCCGAAGCTGGTCACGTAGACCATGATCTTGGCTTCCTCCCGCTCGCCGCGAAACTTCTCGCGTATGAAATCGCGCAGTTCGTGAACCGTAAATTTCGAGGTGTTGATGGTCAGATCCGCAAGCGCTTTAATGGGAGCCAGTTGCTTGCGTTCGTCCGCAATGCTCTGTCCGATGGAACGATCGGTGCCGAGCGGATGAGGACGGCGCGTCTCGCTGAAGCGGCGCATGATGGCTTCGTCGTCCGCCTCCAAAAATAACAGCCGGGCGGTGAGACTGCCGCGAACTTTCTTGAAGATTGCCGGGAATTTTCTGAGCCCTTCACCCTCGCGAATGTCGACCACCAGGGCTGCGTAACGGATAGTGGTCGAGTCGCGCGTCAACTCGGCAAATTTGGGTATCAGGTCGATCGGCAAGTTATCGACTGAGTAATAGCCCAGATCTTCCAGAACTTTTAGAACGGAACCCTTTCCGGATCCGCTCAACCCGGTAATGATGACCAGCTCGGATTTCGACGCCGGCTGCGCGGTCTTGCTTCGAGCCATTAAGCGCCGATTAAGCCTCGTCCGTCGCTAACTTATTCGGCACGCGTTTAGTGTCGCGCCACTTCTCCCGAACTTTTATTGCCTGCTTTTCAAGCCGGTCTACCGCCTGATGCAGCGATGTGAACATGTCTGCATCGGAAGCCAGCCCCACCAATTCATGATCGTAATAATGAGTCCTGACTTCGGTATGGTGCAAGTGGCGCTCCAGCGAGAGTACGACATGGGCCTCATGCTCTTCCTTGCCATCCAGAAGTTTAGCGATGGTAGCGAATTGCTCCTCGATTTTTCGAACCTGGGCAGGCGCAAGTTCAATGTGCCGACCGGTATATGTGATTTTCATCGGCGTTTAGTCGCGAACGCGCCGCTGATGAGTGGACGGAATTTTCATGTCCTCGCGATACTTCGCTACCGTACGCCGCGTGACATCGATTCCTTCGGCCTGCAATAGCGAAGTGATCTGTTCATCGGTAAGCGGACGTCTCGTGTTCTCCTCCTCGATCATCTTCTTGACTTTGCGTTTTAGCAACAGCAGCGGCAAATCGCCGCCCGAAGGACCTTGCACGGATTCCGAGAAAAAGTAGCGCAGCTCGAACACCCCTTGGGGCGTATGAGCGTATTTGTTGGCCACGGCGCGGCTCACGGTCGAAGGGTGAACGCCCACCTCTTCCGCCACATCCTTGATCATCATCGGCTTCAGGAAATCGAGACCCAACGCCAGAAATTCGTACTGCCGGCGCTTGATGGCCTCGCAGACTTTCTGAATTGTCTGCTTCCGCTGCTCAATGTTCTTCATGAGCTGGATCGCGGAAGTATAGCGCTCACGAACGTAGTCGCGAACTTCCTTGGTCGCGCCGTTATCGCGATCGAGCATTTTACGATATTGCGCATTCAGACGAAGCTGCGGCACTTCTTCGTCGTTCATCTGAATGATGTAATCGTCGCCGTCTTTGATGAAGTAGACGTCGGGCTCCACGAGCCGCGCGCCAGGGCCCGAATAACGTATGCCCGGGCGAGGGTTCAGATGCCTGATCGCCTTCACGGCGATTTCAACATGCTCATGCGGCCTGCCCAGCACCTTGGCGAGCTCTTTAAACTGCCTCGTTTCGAGCAGCCGCATATAGCCGGAGATGATCTGCCAGGCGACGCCACCCTTGCCGTTGCGGCTCTCCATCTGCAACAGCAAACATTCCTTTAGGTCGCGCGCACCCACGCCAGCGGGGTCCAGGGATTGCACCGCCTTCAATGCCGCATTGATGTCGTCGCGACTGTGTTCGCCGCTCGAAGCAATTTCGTCGAGCGACGCGATCAGATAACCGTCCTCGTCCAGATTGCCAATAATCGATTCCGCGGCATCCCTAACTTCGTCCGAAAGAAGGCTCACGCTCAGCTGCGAGCGAAGATAAGCGGTGAGTGTAACGGGCTGAGAAAGAAACGTCTCGAACGATGGCTTCTCCACCGATTCCGCGGCAGGGCTCTTATAGCCAGGGTCGAGATACTCTTCGAAGAACGATCCAAAATCGATTTCATCGAAAGGATCCGTGGCGGCGGGTTCGAGCGTTTCCCCCGCCAAATTCTCGATGGGCAGGACGTCGGTGGAGATTGGCTCGCCGGAATCCATCCCGCTATCGCCAATCAGGTTCGGACTGAGCGCCCCGTTGGTCCCATCCAGATCGTTGGAATCCACCATGGCGGCTTCGAGAATGGTCCGGTCCGCCGGATCGTGAGCTCGCTCCGCTTCTAAAAGCGGCTGCAATTCTTCCGGGGAGATTTCGTCCGCATCCGCCGATTCTTCCAAAACCGGATTATTGATGATCTCCTGGTTGATCATCTCTTTGAGTTCGAGACGATTCAACTGGAGGACGGTCACCATCTGGACCAGCCCGGGGGTAAGAATCTGCTTCTGCGCGACCTTCAACTGCAATCTGGGCGAAAGCAAACTCATCTAAACCCATTATAGGCCCGCCTTCAATTCACCGGCGGCAACAGGTCGGACCCAAACGTGAAGGATTCCCCCAAATAGACCCGCTTCACCTCGGGGTCCCGGCCCAGTGCCTCGGGTGAGCCCGAGCGGAATATCTTCCCGTTGTTGATGATGTAAGCGCGATCCGTCACCATGAGCGTTTCGCGAACATTGTGGTCGGTGACTAGAATCCCAATCCCCGCGTTCTTCAAATCGAAGATTATGCGCTGTAGCTCACCTACTTGGATGGGATCGATTCCAGAAAAAGGTTCGTCCAGAAGCAGAAAGCAAGGCTCAATAGCCAGCGACCGCGCGATTTCCACGCGCCGCCGTTCGCCCCCCGATAACACGAAGCCTTTGCTGCGGCGAACTTTTTCAAGGCCCATTTGCTCGATCAAACGGTCCATCCGCTCCCGGCGCTCGCTGGCACGAAGATTGCGTGTTTCGAGAATCGCCATAAGATTCTGCTCCACCGTCAGCTTGCGAAAGACCGACGGCTCTTGCGGAAGATAGCTGATCCCCTGGCGCGCCCGCCGGAACATTGGCATCGGCGTAAGATCCTCGCCGTTGAGCATGACCTTGCCGGAATCGGGACTTATGAGACCGACAATCATGTAGAACGAAGTGGTCTTTCCTGCCCCATTCGGTCCCAGCAGTCCGACAACTTCACCTTGTTTGACGAAGATGGAAACGTCGTCCACCACGCGGCGGCCCCGATAGGTCTTGGATATCTCCGCCGTTTCCAAAATTTGCATGAAGTGCTACTTACGATGTAAGCGGCTGGTCACAGGTTTCCCCGCGTCACCACTTACCAGCAGCCTATCATCGTCGGCAAAGTAGGTCAATTCACGGCCCCGCGTGTTGCCGCGTTTACTGTCAAGCAGTTGCGGATCGCCGCCGCTCAGAAAAATGCGCTGATCGGCGGTGTAATATTCCGCGTGCTCGCTGATGCCTTTGCGGCTCCGGACGGGGGTGATTTGGTCAATCTGAACTTTGCCATCGGCGACGGCTTTTTCAATTCGCGAATCCGTGATGGCGTCCTTGGGCGCGAGCGTGGCCCGCAATTCGGAGGAGGAAACGGTGAGATCGGGTCGGGTGAGGGTGACCGCCCCCGTGTAATGGGCCACGCGATCTTCATCGGTGTAAATCATTTTCGCGGCGCGCACAATGGTGAAAACGGAAGGCGGGACGGACGCTTTAGGCTTGTCGTCTTCAGAATTGCCGCCTCTCGTTTTGTCGAGGAACTGAGTGGTCACATTGTTGTTGGCGGTCAACTTATGCTTCTCCCGGTCCAGATCGATTACATCGGCCTGCACTCGGTTAGCGCCCTGCCATAGAACCGCATTGCCCTCGTAGTGCACTAAGCGGTTTTTGTTCGCCGATGTCATCTTGGCTGATGTCCCCTGTATAGGCTCGTCTCCATCCAAAAGTTCGGCGCTTTGCTTCGCGCCGGGTTTCTTGTCCGGGAGTCGGCTGGTGTTGACGTGGCCCGTTGCCGTCACGTCGCCGGAGGCTTGTAGAAGCTGAATGTGGTCGGCATCGGTTGAGCCGCTCTGGTCCCAAAACCGCGCCGCATGGTCCAAATCCATCAAGTTTTTCTCGGAATCGAGTGTTGCTGTTTCGGAGCGCGCGTTACGGTCGCCCTCCACGTAAACAAAGTTTCCATCCTGCTTCATGTGCTGCAGTTGGCCGGTATTAAGGTCAAAATCGGCATTCAGGCGGTCGCTGGTGGTCCGGCTCGGACCGGGCGGCGAACCTTTGGGCTTAAGTTGAGAAGGCAGCGGGAATGTGGTGGTGGTGACGTGCGACGACTGAAAATTCGAAATCTGGTTCTTCGGACCATAGTCAATCGTCATGCGCTCGCCTTCCATCACGCGGTGGCGCTGCCGGGGCTGATTTGGCAGAAACTCCAGCGTTCCCGGCGAATGCGTCTGCACTTGCTGAATTTCTTTCCCGCCCGGGCGCATGTGCATCTCGATGGCCGCGCTGCGCAGAATTCGTGTCGGCGGTGGTTTCGTTTCAGCGGCTTGGATGGGTTCCGCCTCCACCATCCCATTACCGTTGGCCTGTGCTGTCGTGAGGGTGGCCTCGCCGTCCTGATCGGAGAAATCGAGATCGACCCGGTCCCCCGTCATCGTAGTCGCGGATTCCGCCGTAGCCGCCACCAAACGGGCGGTGCCCGTGCCCGCAACCTTCCGAACTTCGCCGTCGTCGCCGTAAGTTACTTGAAGTTTGTCCGCCGAGTAATCCACCTGACGTTTCGGGTATTTGTCGGTTCCGTGGGCCTTCAGCGCGTCAATCGCCTGGATTGCGCCGTCCTTCAGATTGATGACTGTAGCCGCGGCGTCAATCACCGATTGGTCTCGCGTCAGCTTGGCCCAGGGGGTGAGCCAGATTACCGAGCCGGTTTCTTTGTAGGTCAGCTCGCCGGCTTGGACGGTCATTGGCTTGGCTTTAGCACCGTTTCCCAGCATATGCAGTTCGACCTGCTGGTTCAGATGCAGCTCACGGCTGTGCGGATCATACGAGGCACCGACCGATTTGCCGTTGCCATGTTCAAACGTGAACGCCGTTGGCTTATCGGTTACGGCCTTGCCACTCTTGCTTTCAAATGTAACGCCGGAAGTTCTAATCGAGGTCAGCGCATGGGCCGGCGCATCTTTGACGGGCACGCTCAAAGTAATCTCGACATCGCCCTCGGAGAACATCTTGCCCTCCTTTTGGTTGAACTCCGCCTTGGCGCTCTTTACAAGATCGAAATGTTCCTTGTCCTTCTGATAGATGCGCAGTTCCACCCCTTCCAGCTCGATCACCGGCGAATTGGTGACCTGCCGGAAACCCGTCGCTCGAATGTTGACCGGAGGTTTGTCCGGGGAGCTTCGCTCCCAACTGTAGCCTTCGGCGGTGGCGGTGACGCCTTCAGGGAGGACGTTGGGTTTCCTGAGAGATCCGGAAGAAACAGCCTTGGTCTGGAGGAGGTAAGTGATCCCTGTGCCGCCGAGGACCACGAGAATGGCCAAAATCAGCAGCCAGCGCGCGCCTCGCATCAGATTCGATTGTATCGTGGTATCAGATGACTAAGAATGTGCTGGGTAGCGTCCTACAGACTTGCTGCACCAACCCGTTGACCGGGTTTTATCGCGACGGGAAATGTAATACCGGACCGGACGATGTCGGGAAGCATACCGTATGCGTGCTGGTAAATGACGAATTTCTGCGGCATCAGGCGTCGATTGGGAACGATCTGATTACGCCGCATCCGGAGTGGGGATTCCCTGGGCTGAAGGCGGGCGACGCGTGGTGCGTGTGCGTCGGGCCGTGGAAGAAATCTTTTGAGGCTGGCGTAATGGCCCCGGTGCGACTGGAAGCCACTCATGAGAACGCACTGGAAGTTGTCTCGCTGGAAATGCTTCTAAAAAGCGCGCGGCTGAACTAATTGGGAAAAGCGGCTTCCAGTTTCTCCGCCATTTCCAGCAGCTTTGTGACGGTATTCCAGTTGCGCGCCGTGCCAGGAGTCTTTAAGATCCGATCGATTGCAGCCACAGGCAATTTCGACTGTCCCTGGCCGTTTGGGAAGTACATGTACAGCTCGCGGCCTTCAATGTGGAGTTCCTCCGGAGCGGTCTTGACCTGACCGACTTTTTCGCGAGCTGCCACTCCGGGGTCGCTGGTCAGAAAGTTTACGAGTAGTTTGCTTCCGTCAATTCCCGCGCGTTCGGCAAAAGGGTTTTTCGCAATCGCATTCCTCAGTTCGGAGGGCGTGCGCAGAATTACACTGGGCCGAAAAGTGAAAGTTTGCTCGATTTCGTTTTCGATCTGCCGGGAAATCTGCACGAGGTCGCGCTCAGCGCTTCTAAAAACCACGTTGCCGCTCTGGATGTAGCTTTGTGCGTTTTGCAAACCCAGAGAACCATAGAGAGAACGCAGTGCGTCCATCTTAATCTTATGGTGGCCGCCAACATTGATGCCCCGCAGCATCGAGATTACAACTCTCATGGTTCGCGGAAAATAAGTTCAATTCGCGGCTTGCGTTCACGGGGAGCAAGCTCGCGTTCTTTGTAAGGGGTCGGAAGAGTCTCCGGATCGCCTGGAAATCCGAGCGCCACACCAGCCACGGCTTCAAGTCCATCCGGAACCTGGAAAAGCTGATGCACTTTTCCGGGATCGAAGCCCGCCATTTGGTGCACGCTGACGCCAAGTTCAGTGGCCTCCAGGGAGAGAAACGCCATGGCCGCGCCCACGTCGTAAAACGCGTTCCGGTTCGGCTTGCCGCCGCGGGTGAAGGCAAGTTGCGCCAGCGGAAACATCAGCACCGCGGCGTTGCGCGCCCATGCCGCGTTGAATTCCACCAGGCAACTTAGCATTCGCTCGAAGCGATCCGTCTCCTGGCGAAAGGCATACAGAAAACGCCAAGGCTGCTCATTGTTCGAGGACGGAGCCCAGCGGGCGGCTTCGAGCAGGAGTTCCATCGTGGCGTGGTCCACGGGCCGCGACGCAAAACTGCGCGGGCTCCAGCGGCGGCGGATCAGCTCATGAATCGGGAGGGTCGTTTCGGCTAATTTTTCCATGTAAGTTTTCGAAATAGACGCAACATAGCATCTTCTCACCGAAAGAATCGGCGTGGAAAAAATTAATCGAAAACAGGGAGTCTACGATTCTATGGTCCCGACCTGAGCGGCTAGAAATGCGTCCATTTTGCTGAAGAGCACGTCCGAGTCGTCGTTTTTGGTGACCGGCAAAGCAAACCAGCGGCAGCCGACCGGCAACAACACTTCACGGGAATTTATCTTGAGTGTCTTCTGGAGCCGAACGGAAGCCACTTGCCTCACTTCCGCTTGAAATTTGACAAACGGGACGTTGCGCTCAAGCACGGCTACCAACGAAGCGGCGCTCCAGCGGTATAGGTGTTCCGTGCCGCCGAACGCGTTAGAGAGGTGCTCGGCGAACATCCGGAGCACTTCAATCTGAATTTTATTTCCAAAGCGGGAATGCACTGAATGTAGATTATCCAAGACAAAGAACGCGGCGTAGTGAGTGCCGTCGGCCTGGGATGAAAAGGCGATTGCTCTTTCGGCTTCGGAACGGGTGGAGAGTCCGGTATCCGGGTCGCGTACGACGATCTGAGCCCCTTCCATTCGCGCCTTGACGTTCGACACGCCGGCGTCGAGATCGAAAATGGTGCGGGATGCCTCTTCGCGTTGTCTTAAAGTTTCTGTCTTCAGAGTTTCGAGGCATTCCGCCAGTTGGATTCGCAGCGAGCGAATGTCTTCGATCACGGAGGCCTTCTCGATCTTCTTTTCGATGCTCTGCAACTGCTCGATGTTTTCCCGGCCCGAAGCGCTCAAAGATGACACGGTTTGGGTCAACATCGAGAGCATGCCTTGCAATTCAAGCGATTGTGCGCGCATGAACTTCTGGGTGTGCCGCGAATATTCCTCCAGTGCGCGCATGGCGCGGCTGGTAGAGACTAATAGATCCTCTCCGGAAGAGTCGTTTCCGATTGTGCGCGCTATCGTTCGAACATCATCCTGAAAACGGAAGAGGTCTTCAGTATCGCCCTGGACGGCGTGCAAAGCAATTCCATTCAGGAGCAATTCAATGACGTGGAGATAGTCCTCGGGTTGAACCCGCCCGGAGTGCTTAAGAAATGTCTTGATCGAGAGAAACTCCATTCGACTGGCAGGTCTGCTCCTGGACAGTAGTGGCCCTGCCACCACCTTTTCTCGCTTTAGTTGAGCGACCGGGCTTCTGGCCCATTAACGCCGAAGGGAAAAGCTTTCTGTGGCGGCTAACCTTTCAGCCCGGCAACGATCTCACCGGCGATCCTGCGCGCCGGCTCCAACTGCCCCGGCTCCAGGCTGATCGCACCCACGCGCGCGTGGCCGCCGCCTCCATAACGCTCGCAGATCGTGGCTAAATTGTGTTCAGGCTCAGCTGGCGCCCATGGGTTCGATCCCACTGAAATCTTGGTTCGGAAGCTGGATGCGCTGACCGCCACGGTGTAGGTGCTGGTCGGAAAGAGATAGTAAGGAATGAATTTGTTGTAGCCCTCGATATCGTAGCCGGTCAGATCGAAGGTCACCACCGGGCCATCCTGGCGCGCGCGTTCCCGAATCATTTCGATCGACTCCAGATGCCGTTGGTAAAGAGGCTGATACACCTCCTGCACTTGCGGCCGCCGGGCGATTTCGTCTAGAGACATTTCGCGAATCCAGCGAATGATTTGCTGCACTAGCTGGGATCCCTTCGAGCCTTCGATCACCAGCGTAAGCTTCATCGCCGGGGCACCGAGTTCGACCGCTGTTTTGGCATCGGAATACTGCGCGCCGTCGATGATATTGGCCCAACGGACGAGATCGTCTAGATCCGGCGCGGTGAATCCGAATCGTTCGCGCGCCACGGTGGAGATGAACAACGTGCAGGATTTGAAAGTTGGATCGTAGAGTTTCTTCCCGCTGCGATCAAGGCGAAAGTGGGCTGCGTCTTCCGGCGTCAAAAAAGCGCTCTGATGATGGTCGAACCACCACGTGAGCTTGGGGTTGCTCGAGTACTTGAAATCGACGATGGCATTCACGTCGCCGTCAAAAAGAGAGTCTTCGAACAACTGGGACGCCTTGTGTGCCATGCCGGTATATTCAAAATCCGCGTTGGCGGCGAGAGCGCCGGCGTAGAAG
>JANYJA010000067.1 GCA_025358575.1 Terriglobia bacterium | reverse complement strand
AATTTGGAACGCGGTGCCACGTGGACTTACCTGATCAACGACCAGCCATTCGGAACAATGAGCGAGCGGCTCGTGCAAGGAATCAAGAGGAAGCTCCGGGCGAGTCTGGGGAAGCGATAATTGATTCCGCGGTCTGTTTCGCCAGTCGCACGCAATCCGGCAGGCCAATTCCGGAATAAGCATTGCCAATGAGGTGGAGGTCCGGGCGGCCACGCAATTCTTGCTGAAGTTCGGCCATCCGCGAGGCGTGCCCAACAGTATATTGCGGCATCGAATTGGGCCACCGATTCACGCGCGAAAAAACCGGTTGTGCTCGCAATCCCAGGATCGTGCCTGACTCTTCCACCGCCCAAGCGACCAGTTGTTCGTCGCTCTCGACCGGATCGCCGCCGAAGAAGCAGCGCAGCAGCGTCATGTCATCAGGGGCGCGGAAAGGAAACTTGTTGCCGACCCAAGTGCACGCCATCAAGTGCTTCCGCTCTCGCTTCGGGACCAGAAAGCCGAAGCCTTTTGAGGGATGCTGAAATTCACCGCGGCGGAATCCGAGGGCAACAATCACGGCCGACGAATACGGAATTGCACGCAGCACGTGGCTGAGTTCGCCGGTTAAGAGCGAGGCCGATACATTCGCGCCACACGCTAGAATCGTCTGGTCCGCCGTGAGCCATTCGCCGTTTACGCGCACGCGACCCGGTTCCACGGTCTCGGCGCGGCCTTGAATAATAGAAGCTGGGCCCAGCTTGCCGCGCAGCGCGTCGATCCACTGCCCCAGCCCGCCCTTCAGTGTTTGGAAAATGGGGCCTTCGCTTCGCTTGAGATTTTCGATCACGCCGCGCGACAAGCTGCCGTACTTCGATTCGTACTCGACGAATTTTGGCAGCACGCTCGGCGCGCTCAATTCCGCGGGGTCGCCGCCGTACACTCCGGCAAGAAGGGGCTCGGCTATATAGTCCACGGCTTCCTGCCCAAAGTGATCGCCAATAAACTCGGAAACCGAGCGATCCGGATAAGTGCGTGGCCGCCGGAAAAAATCCATTCCCATGCGCCACTTTGTGCGCGCACTAAGTAACCGACTGGAGAGAACGGGACCAATCCGCGTCGGCACCATCAATTGCATTCCATCGGGAAACGGAACCAGACGTTCACCTTTCCAGATGAGAGTACGGCGGAGTGAATCCCGCGAGCCGATGACTTGGTCCTCCAGGCCGAGATCCCGAATCAAATCGAGAGCCCAAGGCTTCGCCGCGAGAAAGCTGTCCGGTCCGCCTTCTACCGTGCAGCCGTCAATGCCCTCCGTGCGAATTGTGCCACCGAGGCTCGGTTGGGCCTCAATTAGAGTCGCGCGAATTCCAGATTTAGAAAGATAGTAAGCGGCGCTAAGACCGGAAACGCCGCCGCCAATTATTACGATGTTACGGCTTGAACTCACGGACCATCTGAACCACGGCTTTCACATTGTCGACGGGAGTTTCAGGCAGTATGCCATGGCCAAGATTAAAGATATGGCCAGGGCGGCCGCCGGTGCGCTTGAGCAATTCCGTCACTTTGGCCTTCAATTCAGGAAGCGGGGCGAACAGCGCGACGGGATCGAGATTCCCCTGAATCGCCGAACGGTAGCTGATGTCGAGCCAAGCCTGATCGATGTTGATGCGCCAATCCACGCCCATCACGTCGCCGCCGGCGGCGTGCAGTTCACGGAAAAAACCAGAAGCGCCCGTCCCAAAGTGAATCACCGGAACACCGCTGGCGCGAATTCGTTCGATCAGCGCGCGCGAATAAGGCGCGGCGTACCGAACGTAATCATCCGCGCCGAGCGCCCCAACCCAGCTATCGAAAACCTGAATGGCGCGTGCGCCGCTAGCCACCTGGCTGATGGCGAAAGGCGCGAGGACATCCACAATCTTTCCCATGAGCCGCCGCCACATGGTCTCGTCGGAATACATCATGCGCTTAGTGCGGATAAAGTTGCGCGACGCCCCGCCTTCGATCATGTAACTTGCCAGGGTGAAGGGAGCGCCCACAAATCCGATCACTGGCACGCGGCCCGCCAACGCGCGAACCACCATCTGAATAGCTTCGCCAACGTAACCTAAATCGTCCGTGTTGGTGGTCGAAAGCGAATCGATATCGTCGCTGGTGCGGATGGGGTTGTCGATTAATGGCCCCTCGCCCTGCACATAGCGCAGCTTCAAGCCCATCGGCTCGACGGGCAACAGCAGATCCGCGAAGATAATGGCGGCATCCACATCTAAAATTTCCACGGGCTGCAAGGTAACGGCCGCAGCCAAATCCGGACGCTTGCACATCTCCAGCAGTCCGTGGCGCGACCGAATATCCCGGTACTGGCGCAGATAACGGCCTGCCTGGCGCATGAACCACACCGGCCGGACATCCGTGGGACGCCTTTTACAAGCATCTAAAAAACGACTAGTCATTGGAGCCACGCGCATGAAGGTTCCGCTTTGTCCTCACAAAAATATGCCCGCATTTTTTCGGGTTTGTGCTTCGCCGCCCATGCCCGCCCGTTGATGAAAAACGGCTTGGCCCAAGCTTCGCTGTCCAGGGTCCGCGGGGCGATCACCGACACCGAGAGCATTCCCGGCGCGGGATATCCGGTTCGCGGATCCATGATGTGGCTATATATCTTTCCATCCGCTTCGAAAAACTTCTCGTAATTTCCCGATGTGGACATCGACTCATTCTTTAAAATCACGTCCTGAGCCGACTTTCTCTCGTCTTTAGGGTCGCGAATTTCAACCTTCCAGCCGGCTTCGCCGGGAGGCGCATTCATCGCATAAATACTGCTGCCCGCGGCCGATACCAGCGCCGTTTGAATCCCGGCGCGGCGCAAAATATCCACCATTCGGTCCACCGCGTAACCCTTGCCGATGCCGCCGGGATCCATCTCGATACCCTTTTTCGCGAAGCGCACCTGGTGCGACTCGCGATTCAGCAGGATATTTTTGTACCCCACGCGCCCCAACGCCGCCTTCACTTCTCCCGCTTTCGGCAAGTGTCCGGTGCCCTTGTAAAATCCCCACACTTTCATCAGCGGGCCGACGGTAATATCGAAGGCGCCTTCGCTGCGGCGGCTATATTCCACGCACGCGGCGAGCAAGTCGAATAGTTCTGGGGAAACGTCCACGGGCCGATCCGCCGCATCCCGATTCACCTGGCTCCACTCGCTTTCCGGACGGTAATTAGAGAGCAGACGGTCCAGCCGCCGCGCCTCCTCAAAAGCTTCGTCCACCGCTGCTTCCATCTTGGCCCGATCCTCGTCGTAAATTACGACTGAATAGGTCGAACCCATGGCGTCTACACTGGCCTCCAGCCGCAACATCTCGGCGGCTGACAACCGCGTCACGCCACAGCATGACAAAAACAAAACTACCACAAGTTGTTTGAAATAAAGAGGGAAATTAGGCCGTCCCACGTTTTTTTTTCGCTCTTTTGAGCAGGATATCCACCCGTTCAGCCACGCCTTGGAATTGGTCCGTGGAGAACACCAGTTCCGGAACGCGGCGCAGAGTCAGACGACGGGCCAATTCATGGCGCAGATAATTGCGCGCGTGCTCCAGAGCCTCACCGGCACTCTCCTGCTCCTTCTCACTCCCGAAAAGGGCTACCTTCACGCGGGCCTGCTTGCCGTCGGGAGTTAGCTGAACATCGGTAACGTCGAGCCCTTTCAGACGCGGGTCGTCCATTTCGAAGTTCAAGATTTCTGAAAGTTCTTCGCGAACCGCTTCCGAGACTCGCGCTGCGCGGCGTTCATCCACTTAACTGAGCCACTCCACCTGGCTCTCCACCAGCATTGGACCCAGCAGCCCAGCCGCTTCCTGCTCGACCGATTGCAGCGACTGTTCGGCATGAGCTCGATCGTTTGAAATGGTGACGGCGGCAATCACGGCGCGCTGCCACAGTTCCTGGCAATCGATTTCCGCCACTGACACGTTGAACTTTTGGCGAAGGCGGTCCTTGAGGCTGCGGACCACCTGCCGCTTGTCTTTGAGCGAGTGGGAGTGTTCAAGGCGCAATTGCATGATTAAAACGCCAACCGTCCCCATGAACCAGTGCCAGCAATCCGGCCGGATCCCCCGCGGCCCAGCGTTTAGGCCACCTCGACGATGACTCGCTCGGACACGAAAGCTTCCAGAAGGTCACCGGCTTTCACATCGCTGAAGTTATCGATCGTGATGCCGCACTCCATGCCGCTGCGAACCTCCGACACGTCGTCTTTGAAGCGGCGCAGCGATCCAACTTTGCCGGTATGAACCGGCTTGCCTTCGCGCATCACGCGAATTGAACACTCGCGGGTAATGGCGCCATCCAGCACCAGGCAGCCCGCCACCATGCCAACTTTGGTGACCTTGAACGTATCGCGGCACTCTGCCTTTCCACGGTAAATCTCGCGGAACACCGGGGACAACAGACCGGCCATGGCCTTCTTCATCTCGTCGGTAAGGTTGTAGATGATGGAATGCAGCCGGATGTCGACCTTTTCCTGCTCCGCCGCAGCCTGCGCATTGCGCTCGGGCTTCACGTTGAATCCGATCACGATGGCGTTCGACGCCGAGGCCAGCAGCACGTCCGATTCGGTGATGGCGCCGACGCCTGAACGCAGCACCCGAATGCGAACCTTATCTGTCGAAAGGTTCGTCAGCGTCTCGCTCAGCACTTCCGCCGAACCACCCACGTCCGCTTTCAGGATTATCGGCAGTTCTTTCACCTCGCCAGCGGCAAGCTGCTTGTGCAACTGTTCCAGCGTGAGGCGCTTGTTCTTGGCCAGATCCACATCGCGCGACTTGGCTTCGCGGAACATAACCATCTGCTTGGCTTTGGCCGTATCGGTGACCACCTGAAACTCATCGCCCGCTTCGGGGATGGATTCAAGGCCCAGCACTTCCACTGGCATGGAAGGCCCCACTTCGCGGACCTGTTCATTCCGGTCGTTCAACATTGCACGAACCTTACCAAAGACTTGTCCGCAGATGAAGAAATCGCCCACGCGGAGCGTTCCGTTGCGCACCAGCACCGTCGCAACAGGACCGCGACCGCGATCCAGCTTGGCTTCGAGCACCGTGCCCATGCCGGGACGCGACGGATTGGCTTTCAAATCCTGAATATCGGCAACCAGCAGAATCATTTCGAGCAACGTATCCAAATTCTGTTTGGTCTTGGCGGACACGGGGACCATGACCACATCCCCACCCCAGTCTTCGGCGAGCAAACCGCGATCCGAAAGCTGCTGTTTAATGCGATCCGGCTGAGCTTCAGCCCGGTCGATCTTATTGATGGCCACAATGATCGGGACCTTGGCGGCGCGCGCATGATCGATGGCTTCAATGGTCTGCGGCATCACGCCGTCATCGGCCGCGACCACCAGAACCACAATGTCCGTAACCTTGGCGCCACGGGCGCGCATGCGCGTGAACGCTTCGTGACCTGGCGTATCGATGAAGACGATTTTGCGGCCGTTCTTTTCGATATGATAAGCGCCGATGTGCTGCGTGATGCCCCCAGCTTCCCGGCCCGCTACATTGGCCGAACGGATGGCATCGAGGAGCGACGTCTTGCCGTGATCCACGTGGCCCATGATGGTGACAACCGGAGGACGAGTTACCTGGTCCTTCTCCACCTGCATGATCTCAACATCCTGCATGGCTTCCTGCTCAAAGGTCACGGTGGTGGTGGAGGAGCCGAAATCGCGCGCTAATTCAGTGGCCAGTTTGGCGTCAAGCGTCTGGTTGATGGTCGCAAAAATATTGCGATCCACCAGCTTCTTGATGACGAAGTTTGCCTTCACATCGAGCTTTTCCGAAAGCTCCTTTACAGTGATGCCCTCGGTGATGGTGATGTCGCGATTGATCGGCGGCGGGCCGGCAGGCTGGTCACGGCGCACCGGGCGGAGCATCTTCTCTTCAGGATCGCGCGGACGGCGGGACTGCCCAGGCCGAGACTGACCGGGGCGAAACTGCGGTCGGCGTTGCGTATCGGGCGGCGGAGGCGCACCGGGTCCGACCAGGGCGACCCCGCCACGCGAAGTCGGGTGCATGGGGCGGCCAGCGGGGCCGGTACGCGCACCCATAGGCGATCCCGTGCGAAATCCGCCGGCGGGACTGCGCGCCTGCATGGGATTTTGGCCGGGCCGTGTACTCTGATAAATCGGTTTACCGGGCGTCGGCGATGCTGGCGGACGAACCGGTGCGCCGGGGCGCGGGGAAACGCTGGCTTGCGGCATCACCGAGCGCGGCTGCGCCAGCTTGGCCACCAGATCGGGACGCGGAGGAACCACCGGTCTCAGCGCGGGTTGGCCTACTAAACCCGGACGAGCGCCAGGGCGCGCCGCCGCGATAGGCTGTCCAGCAACCGGGCCGCCCGACGGCTGAGTGGTCATGGGACGCGCCACAATGGGAGCACGCGGCTGCTGGGGACCCGGCGGCCTCGGCATAGCAGCGGTGGGACGGTTCGCTGGGGGGCCACCCGCGGGGAACGGCTGTCGCGGACCCGAAAGCACCTGGCCGGGTCGCGGCGCGGACGGCAGCGGCCTTACAGGCGGCGGCACCGGACGGCCGGGTGCGCTCGATATTGCCGGAGCCGCGGAAACTGGCGCTGCTGTCGGCGACACCGGCGGCGCATGTGATGGCGGAACCGCAGTTGGCGGCGCCGACGCTGCGTGACTTCCTCCCGACGATAACGGAGGTCGCAACGACATCCTGGGAGCTGGCTTCTCCGGTTCCGCGGGCGCGGGGTGGGGTGTGGCTTCCACCGCCGGAACCTCAGCCACCTGAACTCGCTCGACTGGCTCTGGAACGGGCTCTTTGTCGTGCTTCGCCGCGTCAGTCTTCGGTGCGGGCTCAGCGCGTGCCGTTTCGGATTCAGCCGAATGCCCGCCGCCGTTCAACTCGTGACCTTCGCGTTCCCCGCCAACAAAGAAAAGCCGGAGCTTTTCGGCAACATCTTCATCGACCGAGCTGGAATGCGTCTTCTTCTCGGTCACGCCGAAATCGGGCAGCTTTTCAATTAAAGTGTGCGCTTTAATTTCAAGGTCCCGAGCCAGCTCATTAATACGAATCTTTTTCATGATTAACGCGATTGTTCTGCTGCTAAGGGTCAGATTATCGACCCTCTCCAGGGCCTGAATCGCCCTCTTGTCCGGCATTATTCTCGACCGAGCCGTAATCTTCTATGGTACCAGAGTCACTTACAATGGTTTTAGCGGCAGACTCCGTCTCCGGCAACTGGTTTTGCGCTTCTGGAAGCTCGGGTTCGGCCTCGGGCGACGCCTCTTCCGGCGAATACTCCGGATCCGCCGCCGCCTCTTCGTCATACTGAGCGTAGTAAGCGTTCACCGCTTGCTGAATCGCGCTTACCGTTCCGGTCTCGATCTCGGGAATCTCCTGCAGTTGCTCGGGCGTCATCGACCCGAGCTTATCCACGGTGCTGACCCCTGCGGCCAGAAGCTTTTCCGCCACGGCTTCAGCCAGTCCGAAATCCACCAGCACCGACACCGGAGCGCCTTGTGACACCAGCGCCGCCATTTGCGACTCCACTTCCTGCCGCTTTTCCTCTTCGCTCTTGATATCGACTTTCCAGCCCAGCAGCTTTGCCGCTAAACGAACGTTCTGCCCTTTCTTGCCGATGGCCAAGGAGAGTTGAGTATCGTCCACAATCACTTCCATGTGCTTGTCGAGCGCATCAATGATGGAGACGCGGCTAATCTTCGCCGGGCTCAGAGCGTGCGTGGCAAACTGCACCGGATCGTCGGAAAATTCGATGATGTCGATCTTCTCGCCCCGCAGCTCGCGAATGATCGATTGCACGCGCATGCCTTTCATCCCCACGCAGGCACCCACGCAATCCACATCGCGGTCGCGGCTCAGCACCGCGATCTTGGTGCGTTCGCCCGCCTCCCGCGCGCAGCCCTTGATCATGACCGTGCTGTCGTAAATCTCCGGGACTTCCTGCTCGAAAAGGCGCTTCACCAGTTCCGGATCGGCGCGCGATACCACCACCCCCGGGCCCTTGCTGGCCTTGTCGACAATCTTGATCACGCAACGAACCCGGTCGCCAACGCTGAAACTCTCCAGGCGCGACTGCTCTTTCTTCGGCAAACGCGCTTCCGTTTTGCCAAGATCGAGCACCAGATCCATGCCTTCGATGCGCTTCACCGTGCAGTTCACCAGTTCCCCGGCACGGCCCGAATATTCCTGAAAAACGGTATCGCGCTCAGCTTCACGAACCTTCTGAAAAATCACCTGCTTGGCGGTTTGCGCGGAAATCCGCCCCAGCGCGTCCGTGGGCTTCTGGATTCGAATTTCGGAGCCGATTTCCGCGGCAGGGTCGATTCGTCGGCCTTCACTGAGGGTCATCTCCTTGGCGGGATCTTCCACCACCTCGGCCACCTTTTTCACCGCATACAACTTGATGGAACCGGATTTCGAATCGAGATCGTGGCCGTGCCGATTTCAAAACCTTCGACCTTGCTGTCCTGTCTGAATTTCTGCCCTCGAGTCCAGACCGTGACGGGACATTTCGTCTGCGCCGCCTCAAACAGGTAATTTTTCTCGATCTGATGATCCTGAATCAGTTCGAAGAGGCCGGTGCGGGGAGCCAGCAGGGGATCGACC
>JANYJA010000054.1 GCA_025358575.1 Terriglobia bacterium | reverse complement strand
GAAATAGCCTGCGACAACTTGATCTTGGTTAAATACTGAGCCACTTGCTTATCCGGCAATTGAAGTTTCATCGAAGAACGGACAAAAGAAACCAGCTGGTCCACCGATAGGGCGCCCTGCGCTATGAGGCACAATGCGGCTGCCAAAAAACCAATCGTTAACCGGTGCCTCATAGGTAAATAAGGCGTTTGCCAGGTGAAAAAGGTTTCGCGATTCTCACCCGGCGTCCTCGTTGCCATATTGCTCGAAGAAGTGCGCAATTGTCATGATTCCCTTGTAATAGTTGTCGATATTGTACTTTTCGTTGGGGGAATGTAGACCATCGTCTGGCAAACCGAATCCCATCAAGATGGTGGGAATGCCCAGGTGTGTCGCGAAATCGCCGACAATCGGAATGGAACCGCCCGAGCGCGTGAAAACCGTGGGTTTGTTGAAGATGTCGCTAAACGCTTTGGCAGCAACTTGAATCGCTTGATGGCCTGTATCCACCATCAGGCCTGGACCCGATCCGAGCACCCGCACCTCAATCTGAATGCCTTTCGGGGTGTTCTGCCGGACGAACTCGTGGAATGCTGCGATCACTTTCGACGGGATTTGCTTTGGCACAAGGCGAATACTGATTTTTGCCACGGCTTTTGCGGGAATCACCGTCTTGCTCCCGGTGCCCGTGAATCCGCCTCCAATGCCGTGCACTTCGAATGTCGGCCTGGCCCAAGTGCGCTCGAAGACAGAATATTTTTGCTCACCGGTCAGCTCGGTGGATCCCACTTCGGTCTTCAGGAACTCGGCCTCACTGAAGGGCAGGCTCGCCCAACTCACTCTTTCCTCGGCAGTAGGGGGAACGATATCGTCGTAGATTCCGGGAATTTGAATCTGGCCATCGCTATTTTTCGCTTTAGCCAGTAGCTCAATCAGCCCGAAAACTGCGTTCGGTGCCGCCCCGCCGTAACTCCCGGAATGCAGATCGCGGGCGGGCCCGGTGGCCTCCACTTCCATGTACACCAAGCCGCGAAGACCCACATTAAGTGTCGGGAGGCCTGGTGCGTACATGTTTGTATCGGATACCAACGCGACGTCCGCCTTTAGCTTCATCGCATTTTCTTCGACATACTTCGCGACCGAAACTCCACCGATTTCTTCTTCGCCCTCGATCAGGAATTTCAAGTTCAATGGCAGCGTCCCGTTAACCGCCCGGAGCGCCTCCACTGCTTTAATGTGCATGTACATCTGGCCTTTGTCGTCGGCCGATCCCCGCGCATACAGGTTGCCATCGCGCACGGTAGGTTCAAACGGAGGGGTCAGCCACAATTCCAGAGGGTCGGCTGGCTGCACGTCGTAATGGCCGTAACACAGCACCGTCGGCTTGCCCGGCGCGTGCAGCCAATCGGCATACACCAGCGGGTGCCGTTCCGTCTGAATCACCTCCACGTTTTCCATTCCGGATTTCCGCAGCGCGTTGCCGACGAACTCGGCCGCCCGCTGCACATCCCGCTTATGCTCGGGCAGCGTGCTGACGCTGGGAATTCGAAGAAACTCCTTCAATTCATCGAGAAGCCTGGTTTTATTCTGCTCGACGAATCTATTAGTGGGCGGAGTTTTGGTGGAGGTAGACGGCATGGGTCCCTTTTATTATCATCCCGATGCGAGATGCCGCTCGACGCGTTCACCGCGCTGCAATGAAATATTGCTAAGAGGAATTCACTAAATAAAAGCTACGGTCTTGACGCCCGAGACTTCAAATGGCCGGCGGCACCGCGGATTCTTGCAGCTCACTTTATCATCCAGCAGCAGCATGTAACTCTGGGCCTTCGCGAACTTGGCTCTATCCCGCTCATCGCCGCCGGATGGCAGCCGGTCCTTTTTCTTTCGCATCAGCCAGCGCAGTTCGTAATCGTTCTGCGTCCGGCAATGAGGGCAGTTTAGGTTGGCTGGTTTCGTGGTTGGCGATTCAGAGTAATACGCCCGCTCGTCCACTTACCGCTTCTCCATGGGAATCCAAGGCATTCCATCCGGATTGCCCTTATACTCGGCTCGCGGACGAATCAGGCGGTTGTTTTTGTACTGTTCCAAAATATGCGCGGTCCACCCGGACATTCGGCTGATCGCAAACACCGACGTGAAGAGATCGATCGGAATTCCGAGCGAGTAATACGTAGATGCCGAATAGAAGTCCACATTCGGATTCAGCTTCTTCGCCTCGCTCACGGTCTTCTCGACGCGCTGCGACATCAAAAACAAATTCTCATGCCCGGTGCGTTTGCCAAGCTCTTCCGACATCACACGCAGATGCGTTGCCCGCGGATCTTCGGTTCGATACACACGATGGCCAAAGCCCGGAATTTTGATCTTGCGCGCCAGCATATCCTTGGCGCGTTCCACGGCCTTATCGGCTTCGCCCACTTCCAGCAAAAGTTTAATCACATCCTCGTTCGCGCCTCCGTGCAGCGGGCCTTTTAGAGCGCCAATCGCCGAAGTGGCGCAGGAGTAAATATCGGAAAGAGTCGCGGCCGTCACGCGCGCCGCGAATGTGGAAGCATTCAGCTCATGATCCGCATGCAGGGTCAGCGCCACATCGAACGCATGCTCCATCACATCATCGGGCTTCTTTCCGGTCAGGATATGCAGGAAGCTGGCCGCGAAGCCGAGGCTCGGGTCGGGTGCCACCACTTCAGTTCCCTTTCGCAGATGGTCGAACGTTGCCACGATGGTGGCGGTTTGAGCCATCAGCTTGGTTGCTTTGGTCGCATTGGCATCGGGCGACATGTCGCGCGCCAGCGGATCGTACAAGCTCAACATCGAGACGGCCGTCCGAAGGACATCCATCGGCGCTGCCCCCGGCGGGACGCCTTTCAGAAATGCCACCACCTCAAAGGGAATCGCGTGATTCGACGCCAGGGCTCTTTTCAACTTAGCCAGTTCGTCCGGCTTGGGAAGTGTTCCGTGCCACAACAGGTAGATCACTTCCTCAAATTTTGCGTTGTCGGCCAACGTGTGAATGTTGTAGCCGCGATAGCTCAGAATTCCCGCATTGCCGTCTATGTAGCAAATCTCGGATTCGCCGGCAATCACGCCTTCGAGTCCCGCGCCAGTGGTTGTGGTGGAGGTGCTCATTTTCCCCTTTATCTTATTTCAAGAATGGCTTGCGAAGTTTTCCAACGGTTCGATGAATCATGATCGAGAAGGGGCTTTTGCCGGGGCACGCGGGCACGGGCGAAAAACTGAGCACCGGATTGCTTTTCTCAATCCATAACTTTTCCTGACGGCTCCGGTTCACCGCCATGGTCAGGATCACGCCGGTTCCGCAGGACTCACTGTCTTCGATCCCGAGAACGGCAGGGTCGGCACCGGAAGCCTTCGCTCCCCAATCCTCTAGAAACTTGTCGTATTCGTAACCGCTGCATGGCTTAGCCTCGGAGCAACCCCAAAGCTGATATGCGGCCGGATAACTCTGACTGCGAACCAGACTAATGAATTGCTTGCCAATTTTTTCCTGCGAATGATTCTTGAAAAGGTAATATCCCAGGCCGCCGATCACAATCACCAGCACCACGGTGGCGATCGCACGCTTGACCAGCGATTCGCGCTGCTCGTCACCCGCGCCGTATTGATCCAGGTACCCCGGCATAGGCGCCCAGTCTACTACTTCGCTGCGGGATAAGCTTTGTTGTAAGCCGCGATCGCATCCGGCGTGATGTCCAGCGCAGTCTTGAAGTACACCGTGGTCTGCACGTCCACCACAACGTCGTAGCCCTTCGCCTCGGCGACTTGCTTCACTACCTGAATCATCTGCTGTTGGCTCTTGCCCAGAACTTCGTTTCGCTCAGAGTCTACGTCCGCCTGCAAGTCGTCCGTCATGCGCTTGTAGTCGCGCTGGCGCCGGGTGCCGGTCGCCTGAAGGTCGCCCTCTTGTTGCGGGCTCAACTTACCCGCATTCTGGGTCAACTGTTGCTGAATTCCCTGCAACTCCCTCTCGACCTTCTGCACTTCCGCCTGACGAGGGCGGAACTTCGCCTCCAGCTCCGCCGAAGCTTTCTTGATCTCGTCCGATTCCAGAACGGCGCGCTGCATATTGATGATCGCGACCTTCGTCTGGGCGGACACTACACTCGCCATGGCGCACAACCCGGCGCAAAGCACGCTTATCCGCACTGCCCTAATTCCAAACATAAAACTCCTTGAAATGTTGAAAAACCAGCGTAGCACAGGGCCTTGCGGCACCTGTGCCGTCTTGGGTGCTATTCGATTACGCCCAAAATTTCATCTTCGCGTAAGATCAGATACTGTTCGCCATCCACCTTAATCTCGGCGCCTGAGTACTTGCCGAAGAGAATACGGTCGCCGGTCTTCACTTGCGGCGTGATGCGCTCGCCTTTTTCAGACAGCTTGCCGCTTCCGACTCCGCGCACTTCACCTTGCTGCGGCTTCTCCTTGGCGCTGTCCGGGATGATGATGCTCCCAATTTTGTTCTCGCTCTCTTCTACGCGCGTAATCAAAACGCGGTCGTGCAATGGACGAATGTTCATAGATTGTTCTCCTAACCCTCTATTCTATCGTGCCGCCGCTCGAATATCATGGTTTACTATGCGCGCGACGCTCGTGCTGGTTTTGACTGTGGCATCGTTACTGGGAGCGGCCAAACCCGCACCGCTTCCACCACTTCGAGAACAGGCGGAGCAGGAGCAGCAGTGGCTCAGATTCAGGCTGGAACGCAATCTGCCCGCGCTTATGCGCCGCCACGGCGTTGGCATGTGGCTTGTTGTGTGCCGCGAATACGCCGAAGACCCCGCGTTTTTCTCGCTCGTTTCGCCCACCGTGTTTTCCGCGCGCCGCCGCACCATGTATGTCTTTAACGACCTCGGGCCCGAGCGCGGCGTCGAGCGTCTCGCGCTCGGCGGCGGCTCCAACGGCGGCCTCTACACGGTGTATCGCGACCCCAATGTCGAAAAGCGCGAAATTTATGGCGAAGAGCAATGGGCCCTGCTCAAGAGCCTGATTTTGGCCCGAAATCCCGCCACCATAGCCATTGATGTCTCTTCAACGCACGCGTTTTCCGATGGCCTCACTTCCGGCGAGCGCGACAAACTGGAAGCCACATTGGGCCCGGAGCTGATGCGCCGCGTAGTTCGCGCCGAAAATCTGGCTTTGGAGTATCAGGAGCTGCGCGTGCCTGAAATGCTGCCCGCGTACCGCCAGATGATGGAAATCGCGCACTCGCTTATCGCGCGAGCTTTCTCGGATGAGGTGATCCACCCCGGCGTGACAACCAATCTCGACGTGGTATGGTGGCTGCGTCAAAAAGTGAACGACCAGGGCCTCGGCACGTGGTTCCAGCCGAGTGTGCGCGTGCAGTCGCTGACGAAAACGGGCGTCGTGATGATGAACGAAGAGGACGCCGTAGTGATTCAGCGAGGCGACGTGCTGCACGTCGATTTCGGGATCACCGCCATGCGTCTCAACACCGATACGCAGCACATGGGCTACGTGTTAAAGCCCGGCGAAACCGACGCGCCGCCCGGCCTCAAAGCGGCGCTGGCCAATGCACAGCGGCTTCAGGACATCATGCTCGCAAAGATGAAGCCGGGGCTTACCGGTAATCAGGTTCTAGCGGAAGCCATTGAGCGGATGCGCTCCGAGCACATCGACGGAACAATATATTCCCACCCCATCGGCGATCACGGACATGCGGCTGGCCCGCTGATCGGGCTATGGGACCGTCAGGAGGGCGTCCCCGGCCGAGGCGACGTGCTGCTGCTTCCCGGTAGCTGGTTTTCGATTGAACTGCAAGCGACCACGTCGGTCCCCGAGTGGAACAATAAACCCTTGTTCATGGGACTCGAAGAGGATGCGGCGATCGATGAGCGGGGACACATATCGTGGGTGCTGAATCGGCAGAGCGCGTTTCATTTGATTCGATGAATGGCGACTCACGAGACGCTATCGCTCGGCCAGCGGAACCTGAATGCCGTCGCCGTATTGCGCGAGGCCAGGGATCGTGATCGGCAGCTTCCCCGTAATCGCAGTAACGCCGATTAATGCGCGGACCGCTGCTATCTCCGAAGGCGGCACCGTGCTAAATGTCGTCAAATACGCCGAGACGCCCGGAAAATTGCGCAGCAGGTAAGGGTTCCCCAAGGCCACGAAGACCAGCGGCTTCCTGGTCGCGATCAAACGATCGACTAGCGCCGGGAATCCGCCGCCCAACGCTACATTTCCCCGATACGCGGCGACGCTGGCAAACGCCGACACCACCAGAGCTTCGCAAGGCTGCAACTGCTGTTCATAAGAACTTAGCTCCGCATCTTCCATATGCGAATCGAGCGTCATGAACTTTGCGGCAGGCACGCGCGCCTGCAGTTCCTGGGTGAACGCCTGACCTTGCACCGAAGCATTGCCCTCCTTCAACACGACGAAACATGCCTTCGCGGCGTCTCGCAGAGGAACCAGTTGCCGCTCGTTCTTAACCAAAGTCACGGCGCGCTCGGCAATCTGCTGTGCGCGCGCGTTGGCTTCCGGCGTATTCACAAGCTTCGGAATCGCCTTCACGTTCACCAGTTTCTGAGCGCCTAATCCGACGCGAGCCTTGGCGGCAAGTAAGCGCGACACGCTCTGCAAGATTCGCTCGCGGGTGATACGTCCGCTCTTTACCGCGCCGTAGACCGCATCAATTGCCTCCACGGGATCGGTTGGCATTAGCAGCACGTCAGCCCCCGCTTCCAGAGCCTTAACGGCCGCCTCGCCCCCCCCGAAACCTTTCGCGATGCCGCCCATTTCAAGCGCGTCCGTCACCACCAAGCCGTGAAAGTTCAGCTCATCGCGAAGAAGATCCGTAATGATCGCCCGCGAAAGCGTGGCCGGAGTTTCCGCGGAATCGAGCGCCGGCACGGCAATATGCGCCGTCATCACCGAATCCACCCCCGCGGCAATTGCAGCGCGAAACGGCACCAGCTCCACTTCGGAAAGCCGCTTCTTATCCCCGGTAATCGTGGCGAGATTCAAATGCGAATCCACCGAAGTATCGCCATGCCCGGGAAAATGCTTGGCCGTTGTGAGCAAACGGTGTCTCGGGTCCTGATTCGCGCCTTGAATGAACGCTTTCACGTACTCCGAAACGTCGGCGGGGTTTTCACCGAACGACCGGATATTGATGATGGGGTTATCGGGATTGTTATTGACATCCGCCACCGGGTAAAAGACCCACTGCAAACCGATGGCCCGCGCCTCGCGCGCTGTGATTTCGCCTTCATAGCGCGCCGCCGCGGGATCGTGAGCCGCCGCAAACGCCATCGCGTGCGGAAATATTGTAGTGTCGTTGAAACGCATCGAGGCGCCGCGCTCCAGGTCGCCCGAAACGATGAGCGGGACGCGCGCATACTTCTGAATCCGATTGACGATACCGGCGACCGTGGCCGGGTCGGCGCGCTGCACCAAGTGGCCTTGCGAAACATTTACCAGAATCAAGCCACCGACGTGAGTCTTCTTCACGAGGTTTATGAAATCTCGATCCAGTTTTGACTTCAGATTCAGCGCTTGACCGCTGAACGGGATCACCACCAGTTGCGCGATCTGGTCGCGTAACTTCAGCGATTTCATCCAGTGGGCAGCGATGCGTCGATCCGGAGAAATTTGTTTTCCCGACGAAGCGCGTAAAGGAGAGCGCGCGCGTCCGCGGCTGGGCGGATGGGAGACTGCAAGCGCATTTCGCGCGACCAAAACGGCAAAGATTCCGGCCAAAATCCCGATCCTCGCCCGTGAAAAAAACACCTTTTGAATGGACCCGTCCGCGTCCCTTAGTCTTTTCGGACCGCCGCCGCCGCCGACGAGGACCGCTGCGAAGACGCTGGCTTCCGATTGATTCGCGATGCCAGCAAGCTGCGCACCGTGCGCGTTAGATGGCCCACTTCTCCCGCGCTCTTTGAGATTACCGCACTGGCTCCAGTCGATTCTTCCGTCAAGCCAAGAGGCTCCACGAACCCGGACAAAAGAATCGTGGGCAGGTTCGGCGCGGTCACCCGCAGCCGCGCAATCAACTGCAGGCCGTTCATTTCATACATCTTGTAGTCGGTGACTACCAGGTCGAAGTGCTGCGACGAAACAATTTCGAGCGCCGCTTCCGCGCTGGTTGTGGTTACGATTTCGTAACCCAATTCTTCCAGCACTTGGCGACGCGCTGCAAGACCAAGCCGATTATCATCGACGAGTAAAATTTTTTGTGGCTGGGAAAAATGGCGATCCGATTTCTTCATGAGACCGAGCAAAGGTAACAGACCCATGACAGCGAGTCAACGCATTCGCATCAGCTTCAAAAACAACCAAATCGAGTTCTTGACTTCCGCGCCGAAGTGTCACTCAACTTCTCTCGGTGCCGTATAGCCGGCCTTCGCGATAATCTGGTACTTAATCGGCTTGCCCTTCTCGTCCTTGACCGGAAGCGGCTCATTGGTGCGCGGGTCCACCAGCACCACCTTGATCTTTCGGAATTTGCCGTCCTTAGCCTGGTTCGATGGCTGATATCCCAGTGAATATTGATTGCGCAAAGCCTGTTGGATGTTTTGAAAGATGCTCGGCAGCTCGCCAATAAAGCGGGGGAAGAACGCCATGCCGCCAGTTTCCTTGGCGAACGTGCGCATCTGGTTATCGGCCTGAAGAAAGTCCATCCGCTGAATAGCGCCCATCCGGCCCGAAGCGTCGGCCCGCTCGCGCATGGCCTGCAGCGTGCCCAGGGCGTAAATCGGCACCGCATCGTCTTGAAGTTTGCGGCGAGTCTTGTCGAAAGTGAGTTTGCTGAAAGTGTCGAGCCCCGACCCAATCAGCACGATAGCCTTGCGCCCCTCAATGCTGGACATGCGGTCCTCCATGTCGACGAGCGCATCGAACATATTCGATTCGGAGAATGAAGCGATTCGCAGCCGCTGCAAGGCCTCGCTCGTCTTGCGGCGGTCCGTGCTAAAGTCCGAAAGAATCTCGGGACGCATGTCGTACGCCACCACAGCCACGTAATCCTCCGGCTTCAGCATTTCCACAAAGCCGTAGGCGGCTACCAGCGTCTGATACCAGCCTTCGGAGTAATATTGCTGGAAAAGATTGCTGAATTCGATCACCAGCGCCACCGTCATGGGAGCTTCGGTCAGTCCGAAATTCGAAATCTGCTGGGGCACACCATCTTCCAGCACTCGAAAATTCCCGCGTGGAATGCCCGGAATGAAATGCCCTTTGTTGTCGAGCACGGCAACGTCGAGGCTGACGACATTGGTGTCGACTTTGAAGCTAGGTAGGCCTTCCGGAATATCGCCCTTATTTTTCAATTTGGACGGAATTTTCGGAAGATCGGTTTCGCCGGCGTCTTTCTTCCGAGGCTTTGCTACCGTCTGGCCCGTGGTCGTGGGACCTTCCTGCGCCCAAATTCCCGTACCGATAAAAAATACGGCGCTACTCAAAACAAACCAGATTTTCATGGGAGGAGTCCTTCAGACACTATCGTATTCTAAAGACGGACTGACCGGTTTAGAGGTTTCTAGTGAACTCGCGGTTCGCGGTCGGACTCGTGCTTGCGCATGTAAACTTGAAACTTCCTTTTCGCGCGCTGCAGTTTCCACTGCTGATACTGCTTGCCAAGGAAATTGAAATCCACGCTCGCGAACCGCATCTTTAGGTAGGCGTACCCAAAGAGCATTCCGCCCAGATGCGCGATATTGCTGACTTTGCTGTTCACATTGAACGAACTAAGGAACGCGATCGCGCCCAGAATCATCACGAAGTACTTCGCCTTGATCGGGAAGAGGAAACTGAACAAAATAGTGCGATCCGGATACAACATTCCGAAAGCCAGCAGCAATCCGTAAATCGCGCCCGAGGCGCCGATGGTGCGCGTGTCCAGCCCTCCAAAAATCAGGCTGGCGATAACCACGCAGATCCCGGCGAAGACGCCGCACGCCATGTAGTAACTCAGGAAGCGGCGCGTCCCCCATGTTCTCTCCAGGTCCGCGCCAAACATCCAAAGCGTCAACATGTTGAAGAGAATATGCCCAAACCCTCCTGGATCGTGGAGGAACATGTAGGTGAACAGCTGGAAAATATACCCTTGCAGTATCGTTCTGGGAACCAGCGCAAACAAGCGGAAATATTGCCCGTAATCGCTGCGTTCGGCAAAAAAATAGAGAATGAAAAGGGCGATGTTGGAGATCAACAGCCACTTGACCCCCGCTGGAAAGAAGCCGGAAAAACGGGAACCGCTGGATCGATACCGCGTATCGTATCGCATGAAGTGAATTCCTAACGCTTAGGATATCAGAAACTCACGGCGCGACTTTTCCGCGCCTCGGATTCCGCCACGGCTTCCGGGGTTTCGACCGCAGGCAACGCTTTGGCGTATCGCTTTAGCCGCCAAGAAGCGTACTGCACAAAAATTGCGGTAGCCGACCAAACTTGCCCGTGCGAGAAGAATCCATCGGAGATCACGAATGGACCGAACCAGTCTAAATCGGCTCCGAGCCGCCACACCGCGAGAATGAAGCAGGTGACCGAGACCAGCGTCAAAAAACCCGCAAATGCAGAGGCGATTCCTCCATTTTTGCCGCGCCGCCGCTCCACCATCGCGCCACGCGGGAAACGGATCCTCACCACCATATCGATTGACTATCACTGTACCAGCAATTGCGATAGAGTGGACGCGATACGTCTATGCGCAAATTGAAAACTGCCGTTTTCGGCACCGGATTTATGGGGCGGGTTCACACCGAAGGGATTCGCCGATTAGGAAACGTGGAGGTTGCCGGAATTGCCGCCAGCAATGCCGAGAAAGCCCGCAAATTTGGCGAGGAAGTTGGCGTTGAGCGAACCACGGGGGACTATCGTGAACTGCTGAAAGACCCGTCGATCGACGCCGTCCATGTGTGCACCCCTAACGTCCTCCACTTCCCCATGGCCAAGGCCGCGATGGAAGCTGGAAAACACGTGTTGTGCGAGAAACCGCTTGCTACGAGTGTTGCCGAGGCCCAGCAGTTGGTCACCCTGGCCAAAGAAAAGAATTTAGCAAATTGCACATTTCACAATCTCCGCTATTACCCCTTAGTGCAAAACATTCGGCGTCTGCGCGAGGCCGGGGAGCTCGGCGAGATTTACGCCGTGCAAGGCACATATTCGCAGGATTGGCTGCTCTACGACACCGACTGGAACTGGCGCATCGATCCCGCGGCTAATGGGCGGTCCCGCTGTTTCGCCGACATCGGCACGCACTGGTGCGATATGGTGGAGCACCTCACGGGTCTGAGAATTACGTCGCTTTGCGCCGATCTGCAGACCTTTCATAAGACGCGCAAGAAGCCGAAAGGCTCAATCGAGACTTTCGCCGGCAAGAATACGCAGCCGGATGAGTTTGAAGAGGTCGCCATCGATACCGAAGATTTCGCCGCGGTGCTTTTACGATTGGGCGATCGCGCGCGCGGGGCATTCACCGTCAGCCAAGTTTCGAGCGGACGAAAGAACCGGCTATGCATGGAAATTTACGGCTCCAAAGCTTCGGTGACATGGGATCAGGAGAAGCCCGATGAGCTTTGGATCGGGCACCGCAATGAGCCAAACCGGTTTATCGTGAAAGACCCGTCTTTGATGCAGCCCGAAGCCCGCTCCTATGCCGATTTGCCCGGCGGCCATAGCGAAGGCTACGACGACACGTTTAAACAATTGTTCCGAAGATTTTATCGAACTGTTGCGGACCGGTCGGCGGCGGTGGAATATCCGCAGTTTTCGGACGGCTTGCGTCAGCTGCAAATATTGGACAAGGTCTTAGACAGTTCGAGCAAACACGCTTGGGCCGATGTCTAAGTCTACGGTCGCGAAACCGCGCGGATATCGCCGATCCACAAGGTATTCTTCGCGGTTTCCTGCGTATACGCCGCCGTCACGTCGACAATCGAAAGAGCCTTGATCCGGTCCAGGTCGAGCTTGCCATTCGAATCTTTCAGTCCGTTCTCATCGAGCTGGAAGGCGGCCAAGTCCAATTCGCGGTGGTCGGACTTGCCGCCCGGCACATCGATATCGACGTTGTACCGCGGCCCTTGATCCGCGCCCGGAGCAAGCTCTTCGAGCGAGATAACCAGATGCGCGGGAGCGTCCGAGGCGATGTCGAAGGCTAATCGGTTGGCCTTGCCCAGAGCCAAACGACCCGGCCGCGTGATCAAAACGAACCGGCCTTCCGTTTGCTGATACGAAGCTTTCATCGCGCGCTGCTTGAGCGGGCCGCCGGACTCGTCAAGAGTCAAATCCACCCCTCCAAGCGTCAGCCATGCTAGTTGCGGTCTGCCAAAGTTGTCGATCAACGTGCCATCGGCCTTGCTTACGGGTCCTGCGGCCGAAGCGGTGTCGAGCGCCTCGAAATCGTCGATCCACAGCTTCTGCGCGCCGCTATGCGAATCTCTCCAAATAGGCGCCGATTCCCCATCTTTGTCGGTGTTCAACATCTGGCTGAGATCGATCAGACTCACCGCCGTAAGTTGATCCAAATCGAGCTTGCCATCCGCGTCCTTCGGGTCGTTCGGCCCCTCCGCCAAATGGAAATCGGATGGAGTCAGCTCCACGTGCTGCCATTGCCCTTTGGGCGACCAGACGATCGAGGAGTAACGCCCTCCCATGTCGTCCTTCTCGCTCAGCAGTACCGCAATCGCTGTGGCCGATTCGGTTTTGAGCCAGAAGCGCAGCGTTTTCATACCCGCCAGGGAGACATCGCGAAGCGGAAAAACCGCGATGCTCATACCCTTCCCGGCGGTGTAGTCAAACTGGAGCGACGCTTTCCCGCCTTTCACATTCGCGGGGTCGTGTGTGGTGTGAACGGATGCCGCTGTCCCCATCGTGATCCACCCCGATTCGCCGCCCTCAAAATCTTGCGAGACGATCGGAGACGAAGCAAGCGCTGCATTGCAAGCTACAAGCAACAATAAGCCAAGGCTTCTCATAGGCTCCCCGACTTATCAGTTTACTCTTGACCGGTTCCGTGCCCAGAAATGCGGCGGGCAGACTATCCCCAAGGAAAGCCTGCCCAAATCGCGCCGCGTCGAACAGAGTTGACCCTATTCTTTTAACTTGCTGGTCCCCTTCAAATCGGGGCAACTTTAGACTAGCATCACGCCATCTTTTCGGCAATGCTTTTGCCTTGGAGGAACAAAAGTAAATAATCCGGGCCGCCTGCCTTCGAATCCGTGCCCGACATATTAAATCCGCCAAATGGGTGCGCCCCCACCATCGCCCCGGTGCATTTGCGGTTGACATAAAGGTTTCCCACGAAGAATTTGTCGCGCGCCGCCTCAATATGCTGGGCGTTCGTGGAGAACACCGCCCCGGTCAGCCCGTACTGCGAATCGTTGGCCATATCGAGCGCTTGCGCAAAATCGCGAGCCTTGGTGACCGCCAGCACCGGTCCGAAAATCTCTTCCTGAAATATGCGCGCCTTGGGATCGACATCCGCGATAATCGTGGGCGGAATGAAATAACCTTCGCCCGCCGGAGTCGCGCTCCCAGTCAGCAGCCGCCCCTCAGTCTTGCCGGTTTCGATGTAGCGCAAGATCGTTTTGCGCGCGTTTTCGCTAATCACCGGCCCCATATAATTCTGCGGGTCGTCCGGCGCCCCGACTTTCAGCGTCTTCGCCTTGGACTCCAAGCGCTCCAGAAAATCGTCATACACCTTCTCGTGCACAATCGCGCGTGAACACGCCGAACACTTCTGCCCTTGATACCCGAATGCGGAATAGAGAACGCCGTCCACCGCTTTTTCCAGGTCGCTTTCCGCGTCCACCACGATGGCGTCTTTGCCACCCATCTCCGCCACCACGCGCTTAATCCATAGTTGGCCCGGTTGGTGCTTGGCGGCTAGTTCATTGATGTGCAAGCCTACGTCGCGCGAGCCAGTGAACGAGATGAACCGCGTCTTCGGATGGGCCACCAAGACATCGCCGATCGCCGCGCCGCTGCCGGTCAGGAAGCAGAAAGATTTCGGAGGAAACCCGGCTTCGAGCAGCAGGTCCACAAACTTCGCCGCAATGGTCGGAGTTTCGCTCGAAGGCTTGACGATCACGGTATTTCCCGTGACCAGCGCCGCCACCGTCATACCCGCCAAAATCGCCAGCGCGAAATTCCATGGGGGAATAACCACGCCTACACCAAGCGGCAGATAGCGAAGTTCGTCCTTCTCGCCGGGCAGTTGCACTACGGGTTGCGGACCGTGCAACCGAACCATCTCCCGTGCGTAATATTCGCAAAAATCGATCGCTTCGGCCACTTCCGCTTCGGCCTCGGGCCAAGTCTTACCCGCTTCGAACACCAGCCACGCGTTGTATTCCAATTTGCGTTCGCGCAGCAGCTTACCCGTGCGCAGCAGCATCGCAACGCGGCTCTCGGCTGTCGTGCGCGACCACTCTGGAAAGTATGCGAAGGCCGATTCCACGGCTTCGGCAGCCATATGGGCCGATGCTTTCTGCAAAACGCCGACCACTTCCGAAGGCCGCGCCGGGTTCGTAGACTTCGCCTTCGCCTCCGTCTTGCGGCGCTCGCCGGAAATCAGCAACTCATATTCAAGGCCCAGTTCGCCGCGAACTTTTTCTTGTGCCGCTTCCATCCGCTTGCGATTTTCCGGTAGAGAAAAATCGGTATACGGCTCGTTCTTGAATTCAGCTAATTTCCGCATGGGAATAATACCTGCCTCTTTCCACATTTATTTTGGCGAATTCCACCTGGGTGTCGTGTCCAAAGCCGCACCACCATTGTTCGCGGCTCGCCATCTCCAGCAGCGCGATTTTCGTGTCGATGGACGTCACCGGAAACAAATCGAAACCGGCGACCCAGGTTGGCTGCACATGCTGCGTGGTCGGAATCAGATCTGAAAAGAAGCAAAACGTTTCCCCGCGCGATGTCGCCTTCACGATCATCATGTCGCGATTGTGCCCCGGTGCTACTTTCAGTTCAATGCCTGGCGCAATCTCGCAGTCCCCATTGATGAGCCGCATCTGTCCCGACGCCACCAGCGAATCGTAATTCTCATCGCGATAACTTACCCTGTCGCGGGGATGCCGCGTGTGTGCATAGTCCCATTCCGCTCGCTGCGTGAAATAGGTCGCACGCGGAAATGTCGCGGCGCCATCTTGCATATTCCCGCTACAGTGATCCCAGTGGAGATGAGAATTGACCACCATGTCGATCTGGCTGGGATCGAAGCCAATCCGTGCGATCCAATCGCGTAGCGGCACCACGGTTTCCGGCAAGCACATGCGGTCGCGTGTTCGCGCGTCGAAAGAGACGCCGCCCCCGGTCTCGACCAGGACTACGGTTTCCGCAGTTTCGATGAGATAGCAATTGAAACCGAGAGGGACGCGATTCAACTCATCGCTCGGCAGCCGACTACACCAAAGGGTCTTCGGAACCACCCCGAATACCGCGCCCCCATCCCACCAATAGACTCCGGCGCGAATCAGGCGAATCTGGAAGTCGCCGATCGCGAGCAGGTTAGCCTCGAACCAGCTTGCGTCCTCGCTCGAACAGTTCGGCGGCATCGTCGGCAATCTGCTTGCCGCGATCGAACAGCTCTTTGCCTTTTTCCACCACGTCCTGGCTGGTGCCGCTTAACGCTTCGCTGGCTTCATCGGTCTTCTTACTGATGAGGTCCCGCGTTTCCTGGCCGGTCTGCGGCGCATATAGCAACGCTACAGCCGCTCCCACAATCGCTCCCGCGACAAACCAGCTCCAACTTACGCCGTCATTTTGAGCCATGTTCTTCTCCTTACGAACTTGCAATTCCATTTTAGTCCAGCGCTTCGTCATTACGATATGCTGGGGGTATTATGGCGCACGAAGACGATTCCCACGAGCTCGATCTAGTCCCTTTTTTTAGCTCCTCGAGTCCCGATGGTGAAATGGAAGCTCTGGCCATTCACGGCATCCTGCAAGCGAACGATATCCCTTCGGTCGTGATCGGGACCAGCAGCATTCCTTCGCTGGAAGTGCAGGTACAAGTGCCTCAGTCGCGCCAGGCTGATGCCGAACGTGTGATCGCGGAAGCGCGGGAAGCCGGTCCTAAAGCTGCCCTCGAGGCCGAACTCGCCGGGGAAGCCGCTGGCCTTTCAGAAGTATCCGGTTCCTCCGAAGAAGAGCGGTAATCGCGGTGCTGCATCCGGCCCGATTTCCGCAATCCAGATTCGCCGTCCATCGCTGCAAATCGAAATCAGGCCGTGTTCATCCGTGCGAATGATCTCGGCATGAGCGTCGTGCAAATGCTGCAGGGTCTGCGGGTTGGGATGGCCATAAGAATTTTCGAATCCCGCGGAAATGGCCGCGATGGCGGGCCTAACCGCTTCCAGAAACTCCGGCGTGGTCGAGGTCTTGCTGCCATGGTGGGCTACTTTCAGCACATCCGTTCTTTGTAGTAGATGTGACGCGACAAGATCGCCCTCAATCTGCTTTTCGATGTCTCCTGTAAGCAGAAATGAATTGCGCCCGAATGTGATTCGAAACGCCAGCGAGTCATTATTCTTCGGCGTTTCTCCCGGAATGTAGTCGGCGGACGGCGCGATGATTTCGACATGCGCCGCGCCGAAGTCAAAGGATCGCCCACGTTGAAGTTCCATCACGGGGACATGGCGGGCAGCCGCCCTGGTGCGGAGCGTCTCCCATGCCGGACTCTCGGGCGTCGCGCCAGTCCACAACGCGCCCACTTCAAAGTTCTGCAAGATGGCGGGGAGTCCACCGATGTGGTCTTCATGCGCATGCGAGAGAGCTACCACGTCGATGCGCCGAATGGCGCGGCTCCAAAGATATGGGGACACAACGTCTTCCCCCACATCGATCTTCGTCTTTACTTTGCGGCCAAAACTGGGGATGCCGCCGCCATCCACCAGCATCAGTTTGCCGTTCGGAAACGCCAGAAGGACGCTATCGCCCTGACCCACATCGATTTCGGTCATCTCCAGAATACCCGGCGATACGTGCGGACGAAACGGAGACCATACCATGAGGACAAGACAGCCGATTACACCGGCTCCAGCCGCGACGCGCAGCCAGCCGGCCTTGAAACGAGTTGCCGCCAGAATTAGGGTTGCCACGAATGCGCATGCCAGCCAAAGGGGTGGGTCCGGAATGCGCCAGTTGGGCTCCATCCTAGCGTGCCAGTTCACCGTGACCTGCGAAGCCGCCAGAAGCCACCCAGCGACCAAAGCCGGCAGGTGCCAACCGGTAAAAACAGCGACAAATCCGATCGGCACAACCAACCCTAGCAGCGGCACTACAATCGCGTTCGCCGAGAGACCCGAGAAGGAAACACGGTGGAAATAGACCGCCATCGGCAGCGCCAAGCCCACTTGCACAATGAACGATGTCAGCATCAGTTCATAAAGAAACAGCGAAACGCGAATCGCAAATGTCACAGCGGCGGCGGCCGCGCGTTTCGGCCAGCGCATCAATGTCAGCGTTTGGATCAGAAGCCGCACTTCAATCCGAAATTGCGCCACGCGCGGCTCCAAATGCATGTCGCGATTTTTGTCTTCTAATTCTCGAAGCCCCGACGCTAGCGGCCCGCTGGTGCGATCGATCAGTGGAATCGCGAAAGCCCCAATTACCGCTATGGCCAGAAAAGAAAGCTGGAAGCTCGGATCCAGCAGTTGCTCTGGGTCGAGAATTAGAAAGAAGAACGCGATCGCCGCAACCACGTTGAGAATACGTCCCTGGCGATAAAAGTAGCGGCAGATGGCAAATAGCGTCATGCCCGCCGCGGATCGAATGACCGGTGCCTGCCATCCCGTAACCAATGCGTACAACCATGCGGCGAGCACCGTCAACAGCATCGCCCAGCCTCTCGGCACGAAACACAGCCGCAGCAAAAAGAGGAAAAAGGCCGCTAGCACGGCCACGTGGCTTCCTGAAATCACCAGCGCATGAAAGGTGCCCGTGGAGCGATATTGCTCGGTCCACACTTTCTCCAGCTTTGTGGATTCACCAATCAAAAGGGCTTGCATCATGGCAATGTTGTACGCATTTCCACGATATAGTTCTTCAAGTCTATCCAGCGCAGCGGTGCGGATTGTGAAGATCGCTTTCATGAAGCGCGAGCCGCATTCACCTGGAAGCACTCGCGCTTGCGAGCCCGGAGCCGTCGAAGCGCTCCAGTAGATATACTGCCGTGCCAAAAAATGCACGTAATCGAAAGCGCCGGGGTTCTGAAAATTGTGCGGCCGCCGAACTTTGGCGTCAATCTCGATGAGTTGTCCGTAGCGAAGATTCGGCGCCTGTTCGCCCTCGCGCACATAAAGGTTCACGCGCGCCCTCGCCTTGGGTCCGAGTTCCAAGACAAATTGTTCGCGGTCTTGATTCAGCACGGCCGGTTCCACCACGCACCCGGATAGGATCACCGGCGCGCGATCCTCGGCATCGAGTTCGGGCGGTGCGGGCGGGTGATGCGTCACATCGACCAGAATGCCGGCAGCCACGAAGGCGAAAAGGCACGTGGCCCTTGCCGCCCTTCCACTGCGGCTCCGCAGGGCTAAGACGCACAGCCCAGCGAACAGTCCGATTAGAACGAAAATCTCGCTTAAACCAAAGGCCACAAAGCGCGATAACAGGAGGCCCGTGCAGAGACCTGCCAGCGGCAGAATGAAGGGTTCCCGCACCAACATGTAGTGCGGCGCGAACCCAATTTTCTCCCCTCAGCGCTTCAGCATGCCGTTCTGCGGATCCAGAACCACCTTCGTCACGTTCCCGGGCACGCTAAAAGCAAAGTTGACCGGGTCCGAAGACGTTCGAACCGTACGAACCGTGCGCGTTTTTCCAGATTGGATCTCAATCGGAACCTCAGCCGAAAAATCGTCGTCAACGCCATGCTGGCTTAGTGTCCCCGTGACCCTCGACGTCGCCCCCTGCCGCGCCACGGCGTACTTCATTTGAAGCGCCGGAATTCCAGTGCCGTAAACCCACTGCTCAAAAAAAGAGTCGAGCTTCGGATCGAGCGAATGCAGCGGGATAAATTCGGCGCACAAGGCTTGAAACTGAGTCGTGCCGATCGGCTTGAATTCATACCGTTTCCGCAACTGCGCCAGCATCTGCAGAAATCGATCGTCGCCCATTCGCCGCCTGAGCATATGCATCACCCAAGTCCCCTTGCCGTAAATAATGGACGTCCAAGCCCCTGGATGCTGCGAGTTTTCAAGGCGCGACCCATGCGCCAACGGCCCGATAGAATCGACGATCTCGTCCCCGTCGGTCTTGACGAGCAACTCGCGGCGGTACTCCTCAAGCGCCGCGTCCGACATCTTGGAACCTCTCCGCTTTTCGATGTAAAGGATCGCTGAATAATTCGCCAGTGCTTCCATGATCCAATCGTCGCGATACCCAGCCGATGTCACAATATTGCCCCACCATTGGTGCGCGGCCTCATGCGCATGAAGCAGTTCCGCGAAGAAAACTTTCTGGTGCTCCGGCAGGTTCTCGAACACACGGTCGGACGGCTTCAAATATGACAAAGTCGAAAGGTAAATCATGCCTGCAAATCCCTGTCCGAACGTTCCCGGAACCGGCGACACTTCGATGGAGCGCAAAGGGGGCGGACCGAACCGAGCCGTGTAGAACTCCATGGCCGTGGCGATTTCAACCGCCAGATCTTTGAGGCGCGCCACGGGGTCCGGGATCGAGGCCGGCTCGATTTCTTGACCCAGGCGCCCTATTCTGCGTCGATTGGACTCCTCTGGCACAGGTTTTAGCGCATCCTCAACACTACGGTTCGCGCACACTTCAATCGTAAATTCACCGCGCACAACCTTCTGTCTCTCGTACACACCCAAATTGAAGCCCGCCAACCGGATAGGAGTGCTGGTCACCCTTCGGGTAACCTTCCAATCGCCTTCAACTTTGTCTTCCACGATTTCTCCCGCCGAAACCAGATCCAGGTTTCGTGGATACCGGAAGGTAAGATCGAATCGCGCGAACTGCTGCCCTCTTCCGGGATACCAGTTACCACGCGACCCCACGAAATACACGTGATTCCCCGCTTCAAACACCACTTTTCCGGAATGGTGAACCTCAACTTCATGCTCCACGGAAGGGTCGAGCCGCTTTGATGCGATTACCACGATGGTCTCATTCGCCCCGGTGCCAAACAGGCTCTCGCGAACGGATTCGCGCTGGAAGAGTTCCGCCGGCTCGCCATCGACCAGTGCGCTGGTGACTTCCATTCGTTGCGATATATCCAGTGGAATGGCTCGCTCGGGAATCAATCCAGCCACCCTGACCTTCACTCTCGTGATAACTTTCAAACTAAGGTCGGGGTCTAGGGTGGCCGTAATTCGGTAGTCGCTGACCGCGAATTCCGGTTCATAGATCGCATTGTGAAAGCCGGACGATTGGAAGCTTGTCCAGATATCGAGCACGCTTGAGTTATTTCTTGCGGCAAATTGACCGATCAGCAACTGTTCGGAAGATCGCGGATCGTAGACGATGTCGAAATTTCCGAGCTGTTTGCCGCTCACTGTAGCTGCGAAAAAGCCGCGACGCTTCGGATTATCCGTGACTAGATCGAGAGTGAGGCGTGTTTCGAAGCTTGCAGTAATGTTTCGCAGTACGGGGGTCCATTTTTCCGCCAACACTGAGCCCATCTCATCCACTTTTTTGATGTACTCGCTGGCATGAATGGCTCTCATGAGGTCGTCGTAGGTGGAATCCGCAAATAGAAAGATGCCTGCCGTTATGTGTTCACTCAAAGTGGGCGATCCAACGTATGACGCGAGTGACTTTTTTTCACCCCGATTCGGAGGAATGAGAAGAACTTCCGCATCGCCCCCTTCGACTTCCGCAGTGAACACAGCGGAGATGCGGCGTTCACCGACCGGCTTTCCGAAAATTAGGTAGCCATCGGTGAAAAAAATTTTAGCTTCGTCGCGAATGATCGAGAGATCTCGGACTCGGTAGCACTGAAGCGGATCTAGTTCGGTCTTACGGATGGTGGTGGCGATATCGTAACTGATAGAACAGAAGAGAGGAAGAGGTAGTAGACAGAGGAACAGCAGTTTCCGCACCCTACCAGTGTAGTGGCAGCGGTATCGTCTGGAGCCAGGAAGCCGCCGCGTGGGCGGCTTCGGCCAAGTTGACGTTCAATTTGCTAGACCGCGCTACGACCGCGGACGAAGTGCATCACGATCGAGATCACAGCTAAGATCAGCAACAGGTGAATAAATCCACCCGCTACGTGAAAAGCCGTCAAACCGAGAAGCCAAATTACCAGAAAAACAACACCAAGCATTGCTAGCATTTTCTTTTCCTCCTTAAGTTCCCGGTTTGCGCCGGTCGCTAACTTATAAGCATTCCGTCTGCCAAAAGTTTCAGGTCTACATTCCCGCCTGATAAGATAACGCCGATTCTGGCGAAAGTCCGCGGAATTTTCCCCGACAACAAAGCTGCCGCTGCCACGGCGCCGCTAGGCTCAACTAAAATCTTCATTCGCCCTAACAAAAAGCTCATGGCCCTGCGAATTTCTTCCTCGGTGACCAGCACAACTTTCTCCAATTGATGCTGCAGGATTGGGAAAGTCAGTCTGCCCGGAATGGGCGACCGCAGGCCATCGGCAATGGTGTCCGGCGGCCCGATTTCAGCGCGGTGGCCAGCTTGCATTGAAAGATGCCAATCGTTCGCGCGCTCCGGTTCCACACCGAAGATAGGGAGGCTTGGGTAGAGATCGTGGGCGATCACCGCCGAGCCGGAACACAATCCCCCACCCCCAAGGCAGACTACCAGCGCATCCAGCGGCCCCGTTTCTTCCAGCAGCTCGAGCGCGCAAGTTCCCTGCCCGGCAATAATGAGCTCGTGATCGTACGGCGGCACCAGCGTCGCTCCGGTCGCAGCCAGAATACCGGCCGCGATCTGCTCCCGGTCTTCGCGCAATCGGTCATAGGTTACGATGGTGGCCCCGAAATCTCGGGTTGCTGCTACCTTGGAACGCGGGGCGTCTAGCGGCATAACAATCGTGGCTTGAGTTCCCACGTGACGCGCCGCAATCGCAGTAGCCTGCGCGTGATTTCCCGAAGAGAACGCGACCACTCCGCGCTCCAATTGAGACCTGTCCAGCGACAGGATCAAGTTAGAAGCACCGCGAATCTTGAACGAACCGCCACGCTGAAAATTTTCGCACTTAAAAAAAACGCTTGCTCCCGCCAGAGAATCGGCACCCCGCGAAGTGAGTACCGGAGTGCGCTTTGTAAGAGGTTTGATTCGGTGCGCCGCTTCGCGCACCATCGCTGGCGTCATCGAGACGTTTGCAGTTCCAGCTTACGTTGCCGCATCCATTGCAGTCGGTCCTGATGTTCGCTGTATAGCGTCGATAACCCGGCCCAGAAGTAACCACCAACGAAGAGTGCGAGAAACGGAATCGAGAGATAGTTGTTTGTCGTAATGGCGAAGTACACTATCCAGAGGAAGTAACTACCACAAGCGAGTTCGATGTAGGGCAGCCATCCGCTACGGCGGCGGTATGCTTTGCCTTCAGACTTCCGGCGCGTCGGATGCCCGCCTTCGATCGCGAACTTGGGCGTGCGGACAAAACTGGTCTGCACCCCGAATAAAGCCTCCAGCACAGCGCGCGTGTTGATTAACGTCAAACCCACGCCGACCGCCATCAGCATCGGCAGCATCAGGATCGATCGTTTCCAGCTCTTTGGATAAAGCTCGCGCTGGGCGATCACGTAAAACGCCGAGATCGACCAAAATGACGCGACAATCAGCGGCAGATCCAGAAAGACAATCTGAAACGCGCCCATGTAGAAGCGCACGATCATCACCGGCAGCATCAGCGCCGAGACCACGATCATCAGCGGATACGAAATGTTCGGCGTGAGATGCAGAAAAGCTTCGAGTTTGACTCGGAACGGCAGCTTGGCTTTGAGAATGGGGACCAGCAGCTTTTTCGCGACCTGCGTGAGACCCTTGGCCCAGCGCGATTGCTGCACTTGGAAGCCGTGCATCTCAACCGGCAATTCAGAAGGGCAGTGCAGCCCAGGCATGTAAACAAACTTCCACCCTTTGAGTTGCGCGCGATAGCTGAGGTCCGAATCTTCAGTGAGTGTATCGTGCTGCCAGCCCCCAGCGTCCTCAATCATGGCCTTGCGAAGAATGCCGGCGGTGCCGTTAAAGTTGAAGAAGAGCCCTGCACGCGAACGTGCTCCATGTTCAAGGATGAAGTGGCCATCGAGCAGCATAGCCTCCACTTCGGTCAGGAAATTATAGTCGCGGTTCAGGTAGCTCCAGCGCGTCTGCACCACGCCCACTTTCGGATCGACGAAGTGATCGACGGTGCGCATCAGGAAATCGGGCGGCGGAATAAAGTCGGCGTCAAAAATCGCGACAAGTTCGCCTGTCGCCGTTTCTAACCCTTCCTGAAGCGCGCCCGCTTTGTATCCATGACGATTGGTCCGGTGCTTATATACGATAGGGAAACCGAGCGATTGATACCGTTCCACCAGCGCTTCGGCGAATGGATGGGTGTCGTCGGTGGAATCATCGAGCACCTGAATCTGGAGCAGGTGCTTCGGATACTCCATCTTGGTAGTTTCGTCGATCAGCCGCTCCACCACATAGCGCTCATTGAAAAGCGGAAGCTGGATGGTAACCGGAGGGAGCACGTCAAAGCGCTTCGGCGGCTGGTCGACAATCCTCTTGCGGTGCTTGAAATAGGTGCGAATGGTTTCGTAACGATGCAGGCCGTATACCGAGAGAATTACAAGTATGGTGAAGTACGGAATCAGCATCGCCCAATCAAACCAGCCGAGTTGATGGATGCCCGAAAAGGTGTCGTCCTTCAACCCACTAACAAAGCGTTGTGTGGCGGAGGAAGCCAGGAAAGCCAGCGGCAGAGAAGTGATTTGCATAGAAGTCTGTCCCGAAGGTTGCTCGGTCTAGCAGCCTGCGCCTGGAGGCCTGAAATATTTTATCGCGTTTTGCTTACCGTTTTTTGACATTTTGTCTGAAGTCGCGCCACTATGCTCTGTGATCGAAGTGTTAAGAAGAGCACGAATCTCGGCGGTGGTGCTTTCACTTGGGTTTCTCCTTGGTTCGCCAACCGCCCGAGGAGCGGTGCTCTCCGGCACGGTTACCGACCCCAGCCACGCGCCGGTCGGAGGCGCGCTAGTCAAGGTCACGGGTGCATTCCCCGGAGAGATCTCCACCGCCGAAACCGGACGATTTGAAATCAAGCTTAACCCTGGAACATATATAGTTTCCGTCGAAAAGGTAGGCTTCGCCAAATTCCAGAAATCGGTGGAACTCTTGAGCGACACCAACCTGTCCATCGAACTTTCGGTTTTAAAGATAGAAACGGTTGTCGAGGTGGACGATAAACTCTCATCGCTCGCCAACTCCGATCCGAACTACATCCTGCTTCGAAATGCCCCCGTTGCCGAGACCTATGTTGTTGAGAACCTCATCCTGAAGCGCGACACCGCCACCTTAACGTTTCGCGCCGGCACCATTAGTTTCACGGCTCCAGTGCTGGGAAAGACTGTCATCGCGGTCTTCTCGGGAGACGGCTCGTTTCATTTGTCCCCAGCCATCCCTTTGGAGACCGATCACTTGGTCCAGGCCATCGGAAAGGATACTGTCGACGAGGAATTCGAATCCCTGATTCTTTGTTTCACCGACGCCACCGCGGAAGAAATCAAAAAAAGTGTAAAGACTCGCGCCGAGCCAGGCAAGGCGCCCGATCTTTTGCGCGGCTTTCGGCAGCATGTGCGGCATCGTGAAGACACGCCGCGAAGCGTGACCGAGTACCTGTTAGCGGGTGACGAGATTGGCAATCTCGATGCCGATACTTTAGCCGAGCTTTACAACCCTCAGGCGATGGGTTCGTTTTGCGCGTTTATTCACGGCAAAAAGCATGGCGATCTGCGGTTCCTCATACGCCCGCGCGGCGCCATTCCGCAGATCCTGTCGCCTGAAGAGGTGGCGCTGGTGAATGTGGATCCGAACGGGAGCCAGGATGGAATCTGGTACATGACGCATCTCGGCAGTGAATGGAAAGCCTACTCCGCAAGCTCGAGCGAAGACAAACGCGTGATCGCGACCGAACACTACGTGATCGAGACGGCAATCGCCCGCAATGGGCATTTAGCCGCAAGTGCGACGTTGCGCTTCAAAGCGCTTCGCAACGGGGATCGCGTTCTCCAGTTTGGGCTGCTGCCCGCGCTGCGGGTGACTCGCGTCAGGCTCGGCCAGGAAGTCGATCTGTCGTACGTGCAGGAGCGCCGCAAAAATGACAGCGGCTTTTATGTGATTCTTCCCGCCGGAACCGTCAAAGACCGTGCGTATGAATTGACCATGGAATATGTGGGAAACAAGGTTCTGGAGGACGAGGGGGGCGGCAATTTCGCGGTAGGCGCCCGCACCAGTTGGTATCCGAGCGTGATCGCATTCAACGACCGCGCCACTTTCGATCTCACTTTTAAAGTGCCTAAACAGTACACCGTGGTGGGCGTCGGCAGGCTAGTGAAGGAGTGGCGCGAAGGCGACTACGCGGCATCCCAGTGGAAGTCCGAAGTGCCGCTTTCCGTGGCCGGCTTCAACTATGGTTTGTTCATTAAAAAGCAGGTCGTCGATGCGCAGGCGCACTACGAAATTGAAAGCTATTCCACCAGCGAAGTTCCCAACTATTTGCGCGCCGCGGCTTCGTCTGCCAGCCTTTCCCCGGTTGCCATGGCGAAAAGTGCCATTGGGGACGCGCAGAATTCCATCCGGTGCTACAACTACTGGTTTGGAGAGATTCCCTATGGAAGGATTGCCATCACCCAGCAGCCGCAATTCAATTTCGGGCAATCCTGGCCGACGCTGGTTTATCTCCCCATCAGCGCTTTTCTCGATGCGACGCAGCGATGGATGCTGCTGGGCCGGAATGCATTCCGCTTCAACGATTTTATTCAGGAAGTGTTGCCTCACGAAGTCGCCCATCAATGGTGGGGACATGCCGTGGGATGGTCGACCTATCACGACCAGTGGATTTCCGAAGGTTTTGCCGACTTCTCCGCCAGCCTCTTCCTGCAGGCGACTGAAAAACCGGATAAGTTTTTGCGTTTCTGGGAGCAGAGCCGCAAATTGATTGTCGAGAAAAATTCGTTTGGTAACCGGCCTGGTGACGCGGGTCCGCTGTGGATGGGTTTGCGGCTCGACACGTTTAAGAACCCCGGCGCGTATCGTCGGCTGGTTTATCCAAAGGGCGGCTACATTCTGAATATGCTGCGGTTTCTCATGTTCGACGACAAGACCGGTGACAAGGATTTCTCCGACATGATGAAAGATTTCGTCAAGACCTACTATTTGCGCAATGCGTCCACGGAAGATTTCGTCGGCGTTGTCGGCAAGCACATCAAGCCTTCCCTAAATCTCGCGAACGATGGCCGGGTGGACTGGTTTTTTCGGGAATGGGTTTACGGCACCGATCTTCCCAAATATCACCTGGATTATTCATTAACCAATGAGCCCGGAGGAAAAGTGCTATTTACCGGGAAGATTACGCAAAGCGAAGTGTCCGACAAGTTCACCATGCTGGTTCCGGTCTACCTGGAGTTCAACGGTTTTCCGCAACGCGGATCTCGGATTGTGATGGTAGGCAATAGCACCTCACCCGAATTCAAGTTGCGGCTGCCGTCAAAACCGAAGCGGGTTCTGCTGAACGCCAACCATGACGTGCTGGCGCTGGAATCTTCGGTGTCTGAGGTGGGAAGGTAGCGAATGTTTTTCGAAGCGGCGGCGGACGCCGTCGTCAGCGGCGATATAACAGCCTTAGCGAAACTGCTGAGCGAGAATCCGGCGTTGGTAACAGAGCGCTCCCTCCGCGAGCATCGCTCGACGCTGTTGCACTACGTCTCGGCAAACGGCGTGGAGGATTTTCGCCAGAAGACACCCAAAAACATTGTCGAGATTGCGAAACTCATCCTTGATGCCGGTGCCGACGTCAACGCCGAGTCGGACGCCTATCGCGGCCGCTCGACCACCCTGGGCCTCACCGCCACAAGTGTGCATCCCGAAAAAGCCGGCGTGCAGATCGCGTTAATGGAGTTGTTGCTCGACCGTGGCGCCATGATCGACGGTCCGGACGGGAGCAGCGCCGTCAATGCCTGCCTGCGCAACGGGCGTGGAGCCGCCGCCGAGTTCTTGGCCGCGCGAGGCGGTCGGCTGGACCTGGAAGGCGCGGCGGGAGTTGGCCGGCTCGACATCGTCAAAACTCTATTCAATGACGACACGAAGCGGCAGGCAAAAGAGGCGTTGGCGTGGGCTTGCGAATTTGGCCGCGCCGAAGTAGTTGAGTTCTTTCTCGATCACGGCATCGAGGTCGGTCTCGGACTGCACTGGGCGGCATATGGCGCGGATGTGGAGATCGTGCAGTTACTCCTATCCCATCACGCTCCGCTCAATGCGAAGGACGAAAGGTTTTCGGCCACGCCTCTCGGCTGGGTGCTTTATGCGTGGAGCACCGAGCCCAACGCGCCGCCCGATCGCTGCTATCAAGTGGTCTCACTCTTGATTGCGGCCGGCGCACAGCTCGACCCTTACTGGCTGACTGACGAAAAGGTTCGCCGCGACCCGAAGATGTTCGAGGCGCTTACAGGCGCTCATTAACTTACTCCTTCGCGCACACCTCACGGTAGTAAGCCTCGTACTGCGGAATAATGCTCTTAGTCGCAAAGCGGCTCACGGCCGTATTCCGCGCCGCCGCAGCCATCCGCGTGAACGCACTCTCGTCGGTCAACAGCTCAACTACTCTCGCACTTTGCGCTTCGATGTCGCCAACCGCCTCAGTGAAACCGTCCACGCCATGCGTGATCAGTTCCGGCACTCCTCCCACCCGCGTCCCCACCGGAGGCACTCCGCATGCCATGGCTTCCAGCGCGGCCAAGCCGAAAGATTCCATTTCGCTCGGCATCAGCAACACATGCGCCAGCGGGATCAATCGCTCAACATGATTCTGCTTTCCTAGAAACATAACATGATCCGAAACGCCCAGATCCCTGGCTAGAAATTCGGCGGGTCCACGGTCCGGGCCATCGCCCGCCATGAGCAAGCGGGCGGGCGTATGGCGGCGGACTTCGGCCAGGATCCGAATGCAATCGAGCACGCGCTTTACGGGCCGGAAGTTAGACAGGTGAATCAATAGCTTTTCGCCGTTTGGCGCGAACTGCCTGGCACCCGCGCGTTCGGGGTCCGGCCGGTAGGTGTCGCAGTTGACGAAGTTGTAGATCACGCGATTCTCACGCTCGATACCGAAAACTTCGGCGGTGTGTTTGCGTAGGTCGTCGCTGATCGAAGTCACTCCATCCGATTGCTCAATCGAAAATTTGGTGATCGGGAAGTAAGATCGATCGGTGCCAACCAGCGTGATATCAGTGCCGTGCAGAGTCGTAATAAACGGCAGTCGGCGCTTTGGCGCGAGCATCTGCTTCGCCAGCATCGCGGCGATGGAATGCGGAATCGCGTAGTGAACGTGCAGCAGATCCAGCGCATAGGTCTCGGCCACCTCTGCCATGCGCGACGCCAGTGCCAATGTGTAGGGCGGATAGAGAAACAGCGGGTACGTCGTCACTTCCACTTCGTGATAGAAGATCCTTGGAATTCCGGAATCGAGCCGGATGGGATTCGAGTAAGTAATGAAGTGAACTTCATGCCCGCGATTGGCGAGCTCCAGACCCAGCTCAGTAGCGACGATGCCGCTGCCTCCATACGTCGGATAACACGTGATTCCGATCTTCATTGAAGCGTTCCCATGCCAATCTGGCCGTGCAAGTTCTCATCCGGTGAAGCCGCGTCGCCGCCTCCGAACCAAACGCGCGTCAGCCCATTCACTTGCAACACGGTTGGATCGCAAAGCACAGCCGCATTCCATGGTGCCGCGCCACGATACGTATCGAGCCGTCGCCAGACTACGCCATCACGCGACCACGCCAGCGCCAGCGAACGGTGTTCATTTGTATCGCGGCCCGTGAACAACATCCAATATGATCCGCTTGCCTTCCACACAGCCGGCTCGCCATCGCCATTTTCATCCATCGCGCCAGACCCAGGCACCGGCAGTTCCACCACCGGACTGCCGCGCAGCTTCTCCCAGCGAACGCCATCGCGCGAACGCGCCAAGCCAATGTGCTGCTGCCGCGCGCGATTTAAGCCAACATAGTAAAGATAGAACCAGTCCGCGAGTTTCAAAACGTAAGGGTCGCCGAGACCGAGCTCGTCCCAGCTTCCCGATGGGCCGAAATCCAGCACCGGCTTCGGCTCTTTCGACCACGTGATTCCGTCGGCAGAGCGCGCAAACGCGATGCGCGGCGTCTCTTTTTCACCCGCCTGATACCAATAGAGAAATTCTCCGCCTTCATAGAGCGCCGATCCATTCGCGGCTATGTAGCTGCCTTCCCAGGTGCCCGAAGTCGGCGAAATCACGCGCCCCTTCTTCGTCCAATGCTCGCCATCCGAAGACATCGCGAGGCCTGTATGCCAGGCCGTGCCGTCAAATCCAGAGTAGAGATTGTAGTAGACACCACTGCGCATCACCACGGAAGGGTTCAGCGCATCCACCGAGTCCCATGCTCCAGGCACGGCCGCATGCGACAACACCGGCTGCCGTTCCATCTTGAATGTGGGATGCGCGGGCTCCGCCTGAGGAAGCAGGGGAAGCGTGAAATCCGCGTAGCGGCCACAACCACCAAGGAAGAACGAGCTAACGCTGATAAAGAAAAAGCGTGTGGCTGCGGCCGGAACCATCATCTTCGATATTTTCCGTCTTTATGGGCTTCCAGCCGCGAAACTCGAAATCGTGCGAAACCACACGAGTGCCTTTCCTAAGCTGCCGTTCCAATAGAGGGCGAATTTTTTCATTTGAATCGGTCATCAGATAGACGGTGACCAGATCCGCTGAACTATAGTTTTGCTTGAAGATGTCGCCAGGAATAATCCGCGCGATCTTTTGCAATCCCAGGCTCCGAATCTTGGAAACGCTCTTGCGGAACAAATCCAGGTCGTACTCAATGCCTGTCGCGTCGGCGTGATACTTCTTGGCGGCTAGGATTACAATGCGCCCGTCGCCGCTGCCCAGATCGACCATCTTTTCACCGGCCCGCAAACCACCCAGACGCAGCATTTTATCCACGATCGTTTCCGGTGTCGGATAGTAGGGCGCGAGTTTTTCAACAGTTTCTTTGCCCTCCTGCGCCAGCAACCCGGCCGCGCACAACAAAAACGTCCCCAATTTTCGCATCGTAATTACTCCATCACCGAGCTCCAGCCCCGGCGAGAGAGATCCCAGTAGATCACACCGCCTGCTACTAGTGCGACTGTCAGAAATAAGATTCCGGTTTCACTTTCCTTCAGAATCAGCTTCCCAATCCCGAAAAGCGACCCGTAAATGAGGAGGCAGCCGCAAAACCAGTCGAGCAGATTCCATCCGAAGTCGTGCGAAACCGGAACATCCGGTGCCAACCGCGCGATCGGTTTCCAGAAGGTGACCGCCGGCCGCACCTTGCGGTAGAACGAAACCAAAATTTCATTCGGCTCCGGCCCGGTAATGAGTGTTACGGCGAGCCAAACCACCGTGGTGATACCGACCGTGATCAGCATGATCTTCGCGAATTGCACCGGATCGTCGCTGGAAAGTCCGAACGAAGTTTGGAGCGCGATTGAGACCACGAAGGCCGTCGCCATGGCCGAAACTTCGCTCCAGGCGTTGATGCGCCACCAATACCAGCGCAGAATCAGCACCGTGCCGGTGCCCGCGCCAGTTATGATCAACAGCTTCCACGCGCCGGAAATCGACGTCATATAGAAAGTGATAACGGCCGAGATCACGGTCAGCAAAACCGTGGACCACTGCGACACGGACACATAGTGTTTATCCGTCTCATTGGGCTTTAAAAAACGTCGATACACGTCATTGACCAGATAACTTGCGCCCCAGTTAAGCTGCGTTCCAATGGTGGACATAAAGGCCGCCGCGAACGCCGCAACCATCAGGCCACGCAACGAGGGCGGAAGGTAATCGATCATCACGCGAATGTAGCCGGTTTCTGGATCGCCGAGGTTGGGGTAGAGAATGATCGACGCGAGGCCGACCAGAATCCAAGGCCATGGACGCAGCGCATAGTGCGCGATGTTGAACCACAGAGTCGCAAGCAGCGAGTGCCGCTCGTCCTTGGCGCTGAACATGCGTTGCGCGATAAAGCCGCCGCCACCCGGTTCGGCGCCCGGATACCAAGTGGCCCACCAGTTCACGGAAATGTAAACCAGGAAGGTTATCATCGGCATCCACGCTGAGTTCAGGTCGGGCACGAAGCTCAGCACCGAACCCGCCCCCCCGCTGGCCAGCCCCTTGGCGTGGTCAATGGCCGTCAGCTTGTTCTTCATCTGATCGATCCCGCCCACCGCGCCTACGGCTGCTACGGCAAGCACAATCACCATGCTCATCTTGATTACGAATTGAAAAAGATCGGTGACGAGCACCCCCCACAAGCCCGCCAGCGTCGAAATCAGCGACGTAACGGCGATCATCGCCAGCACCACCACCAGCGCCTGGATCTTAGTAATGCCCAGGATGAGCATCAGGATCTTGACCATCGCCAGATTGACCCAGCCTAGAATTATGCAGTTGATCGGAATGCCCAGATAGACCGCGCGAAATCCCCGGAGAAACGCGGCGGGTTTGCCGGAATAACGAATTTCGGCAAACTCCACGTCGGTCATCACGCCCGACCGGCGCCACAAACGTGCGAAAAGAAAAACTGTCAGCATCCCGCTGGCGACGAAATTCCACCAAAGCCAATTTCCCGCAACACCGTTTCGCGCCACCATCCCGGTGACTGCCAGTGGTGTGTCCGCGGCGAACGTTGTCGCCACCATCGACGTCCCGGCGAGCCACCATGGAATGTTTCGTCCGCCGAGGAAAAACTCGCCCATGTTCTTCCCCGCGCGCGCCCGGTAGTAAAATCCTATAGCCAAATTGAAGAGAAAATAGGCGGCGACAATGGACCAATCTATGAAAGTAAGTTTCAAACGGTCTTCCCTTCACGCACGCTTTTGCACCGGTGGCGTGGAAAAATCTGTGGAGAACTCACCCGAACCACGCCTTCTGGCCCAGTCTGTAATAATGCTGTGACAAATTGCACTTTCATGAAGCATGACGCCGCAGAGTGTTGTAAGTGTATAAAAAGGGAGAGCTTATTCCGAAAATCCAACGGGTTTACCTCCGTTGCACTTAAGTGGCACAAGGGTTTGCCCTATCACACCCAGACTTCTTGCACGGGAACACTCTTGCGGCAAAGTTCGCAACTGGGAGCGTCGGCATAGTAGCTCGCATCCAGCTTGGCAAGGTAGTAGAGCGGAAGCGGCCCGAAGTCATGGGTAATGGGTGTCGGTTGGTAGATTACCACCGCCAGCGCGACCACCGTGGCTCCTCGCTCTTCCAACAGCGTTTTCATTTCCATCAGTTTCTTGCCGGATCGCAATAGATCGTCTACCAGCACCACCTGCTCGCCCGGATGCTGTTCCATGAATTGCCGAAAACGCATCCGCTGGGTCGCTTCATCCATTTCCGCCCAGTAGACCTGCTTCGCCCGCAGGGCTTCGCACACTCCATAAGCCACCGGCAGCCCTCCCGTCGCCGGGGCGACGATAGAAAGCTCCGGAATATTCGCCCGTATCTCGGGATTCGACCGCAGCAGCCGGCTCAATCCTACACTGAGCATTCGGGAATGCTGGTAATGGCGCATTGCCACGGGGACTTGCAGATACTCGTTGGAGTGGAAACCGCTGGGATAAAGGAAATGTCCATCGCGCAGCGCTCCAGTATCGCGGAGCACGCGAACCACTTCTTCGGGGGTGGGTAAAAGATGCATTCAGTTTGCGCCTTTGCCGATCAAAACCTGGGGAATGGTCCGGATCAGAATCTTCCAATCCAGCCCGAGCGACCAGTTGTCTATATACTGCATATCCATTTTCATCCACGTTTCGAAATCCACGGCATCGCGCCCGTTGAGCGCCCATAAACAGGTTAATCCCGGACGCATCCGCAGCCGCCGCCGCTGCCAGCGCTGATATTGTTCAACTTCGCTCGGAATCGCCGGACGCGGCCCCACCAGAGACATGTCGCCTTTCACTACATTGAAGAACTGCGGCCATTCATCGATGGAGAATTTCCGCAGAAAGCGTCCGACTGGCGTCAGCCTGGGATCGTTGGCAATTTTGGTGGCCGTTCCGCGATGGCTCAAGTGCATCACCTCGGCCTTACGAGCCTCGGCGTCAAAACACATGGAGCGAAATTTGTAGAAGCGAAAGCGCCGTCCGTTCAACCCGCAGCGTTCCTGTCGAAAAATGATCGGGCCCGGGGATGTCAGGCGAATCAGCAGTGCAATCATCGCCATGAACGGCAATGCAGCTATAAGCGCGAGTGACCCGACCAAGATGTCGATCATGCGTTTAGCCAGAAGCCTAATTTCGTCGTCCGGCGCTGCGGAAAAAGTCAGCAGCGGCGTCGCGCCCAGCTTTTCCAGATAGATTTCACTGTTAACGTGCGGGAAGAAATCGACCGCAACGCGTGTGCGCACCCCCTCTTCATCGCAGAGCAGGAAGACGTCTTCTAGCGATGCGAGTTTCTCGCTTTCAACCGCAAAGAGAATCTCGTCAATCACGTGCTGACTAAGCAGATCCGGCAGCCTGGACGCCGGATAGACTGGATAAGCTGCACCGAGTTGAATCTCTTCAAGCCCCGCCTCGCCTGTGGGAATGAGAAAGCCGCGGAGGCGCACACCCTGGTCGGCGGACCGTTCCAGCGCTTCGGCCAGCTTGCGCGCGCGCGGTCCCGTGCCAACCACCATAACGTAGCGAAGCGCGCCGAATTCGCGGCGCACGATTCCCACCAGGCGCCGCGCGAGAAGCCGGAATACCAGCAGGAAGATCCAGCTATAGACCGCGAACAGCAGCAGGAAAAAACGGCTGAGATCCAGTCTCAGGATGTATTCGAGCACCACCAGGCAGACGGCGCCATACGCGGCCTGTCGAAAGGAATCGCGGATAATGACGTGCGGTTCGCCGATGCCGAGGCGGCCATACACATCGAGCCAGGCGCCGACTAGCACCCACGTAAGGATGCAGAACCCGAGTACCAGGGCTTTGAATGGGACCTGGTAATAGAAATTGTGGGAGAGGTTGAACGAGAGACGCGTGAGGTAAGCGGCTTCAAAGGCGAGGGCGGTGAGAATGACGTCCGCGAGCCCGAACAGGATCTTGGCTTTCCGATGTTGTCGACTGAACATGCCGCCCCTGAGGGCATTTCCCAATGTACTGCATCGGTCGCGACTTCTGGTATGATGTGGAGGTCGCGGGAAGGCCAAGCGACACCCGTTTCACCTCGGGGGCGCGTAGCTCAATTGGCAGAGCAAGTGACTCTTAATCACTAGGTTGTAGGTTCGATTCCCACCGCGCTCACCAGCAAATTAAAGGTTTCGGCGCGGCAATGCAGAGGGTGTAGAAAGAATTGTGTAAACGCGGTTTTCCAAGAGAGACGACGATAGGAGAAACGCATGGCAATCCCAAACGAGTTAATTGACGAGCTGATCGCGAGCAGCGGCAAGAGCCTGATCGGGCCCGACGGGCTGGTGAAGGAACTGACGAAAGCGCTGGTGGAGCGCATGCTCGCCGGCGAGATGAACCATCATTTGGGCTATCAGAAGCATGATGTGGAGGGGTACGGCAGCGGCAACTCGCGCAATGGCAAAAGCCTTAAGACGTTGAAAGGAGAGGCCGGCGAGATGACCGTCAACGTGCCCACGCGATCGCAACGGCACCTTCGAGCCGCAGTTGATAGAGAAGCACCAGACGCGCTTTGAAGGGTTCGACGCGAAGATCCTTTCGATGTATGCGCTGGGCATGACGGTGCGCGACATTCAAAGCCATCTGCGCGAGATGTATTGTGTTGACGTGAGCCCGGGGCTGATCTCGGAGGTGACCGACAGCATTCAGGATGAGGTGAAAGCCTGGCAGGACCGGCCGCTGGAAGCGCTTTATCCAATCGTCTATCTGGACGCGCTAATGGTGAAGATGCGGCAGGACGGCAAGGTGGATAACCGTGCCGTCTACACCGCAATTGGTATCAACATGGAGGGCGAGAAGGCCGTGCTGGGCTTGTGGGTCAGCGGTAATGAAGGGGCGAAGTACTGGATGGCCGTACTGACGAACCTGAAGAACCGCGGGATGAAAGATGCGTTTGTGATCTGCACCGATGGTTTGAAAGGCTTTCCGGAAGCGATCGAAGCGGTGTTCCCGGAAACTCTGGTGGAGACGTGCATCGTGCATCTGATCCGCGCCAGTCTGAACTACGTGAATTGGAAGGAGCGCAAAGCCATCGCGGCGGACCTGAAGCCGATCTACCGCGCGGCCACGGCCGAGACGGCTGAACTGGCACTCCATGCATTCCGCGCCAAGTACCCGAAGCATCAGGTGGTCGCCGACGTGTGGGCGCGCAGTTGGCAGCGGGTCATCCCGTTTTTCGAGTTTCCAGAAGAGATCCGCCGGATCGTGTACACGACCAACGCGGTGGAATCGCTGCACATGACCTTGCGTAAAGTGACGAAGAACCGGGGGTCATTTTCGAGTCAGGAGGCGGCGATTAAACTGCTCTATCTGGCGCTTCTAAACGTGTCGAAGAAATGGCACACGGTACAGAACTGGCGCGAGGCACTACGGCAGTTTTCGATCCGCTGGCCCGAACGCATTGAGCAGGCGCGTGGGGCATAAAGTCAAGACCTTCCTAAGAAGGTCAAATGCAACTGCACGAACCGCGTTTACACAAAGTTCTTGACACTACCGCAATGCAACATTCTACTCCCCACAACGCAGACCCGCCATAAACTGAAGACGTGCAGTTCCCCTACACCCGGCCAATCCTCGCCATCTTCATCCTCACCACCCTCGCGGCCCCGTCTCCCGCCCCCGTCCACTACACCGATATCACCCTCTCCTCTCACGTAAACTTCGTCAACCACAATTCCCCCACCTCCCAAAAGTATCTGCTCGAAGCCATGACCGGCGGCGTCGCCATCATCGATTTCGATAACGACGGCTGGCCCGACCTATTCTTCGTCAACGGAGCGCAATTGAACACCCCCCAGCGCGACGACGCGCCACTCGTGAAAACCGGTCCGGAATTCTGGAATCGCCTCTATCGCAACAATCATGACGGCACTTTCACCGACTTCACCGTGAAGGCCGGTTTGCAGGGCCAAGGATACGGCATGGGCGCCGCCGTCGCCGACTACGACAATGACGGCTTTCCCGATCTTCTCGTCACTAACTACGGCGGCTGCATTCTGTACCGCAACAACGGCGACGGCACCTTTACCGACGTCACCAAAAAAGCCGGCCTCCACACCGAAGGCTGGCAAACCAGTGCCGGATTCTTCGACTACAACAATGACGGCAAACTCGATCTATTCATCTGCCGCTACGTCCAATGGAATTTCGCGGCCAATACCTTCTGCGGATTGCGCGAGGCCGGCGGTCGCTCCTACTGCCACCCCGATAACTACAAGCCCATTTCCAATTACCTCTTCCGCAACAATGGCGACGGCACCTTCACCGACGTCAGCGAATCCAGCCACATCAAGGCCAGCGCCGGCAAAGCTCTCGGCCTCGCCTTCGCCGATTTCAACCAGGATGGCTGGATGGATATCACGGTCGCCAACGATTCGTTCCAGCAGTTCCTCTTCATGAACAACGGCAATGGCACCTTCACTGAAACCGCCGTCATCGCCGGCACCGGATACACCGATGATGGGAAAGTATTCGCGGGTATGGGTACCGACGCCGCCGACATTGATGGCGATGGCTACCCCGATATCGTGACCACTGCGCTTTCGAACGAATCCTACGCGTATTTCCGCAACAATCGCGACGGCACTTTCGATTATGCGACCAACGGTTCCCGCCTCGGCGAAATTACGCGCTCGCTGGCCGGATGGGGCGTGCGCATCTTCGACTACGACAACGACGGCGAGAACGATCTGTTTTTCGCCAACGGTCACGTCATGGACAACATCCACGCCACGCAGCCCCATCTTCAATACGCGCAGCCGCCGCTATTACTAAAACAAGAGTCCGGCAAATTCTACGATGTTTCGCCGCGCAGCGGCTCCGCGTTCCAGCGCAATTGGGCCAGCCGGGGTGCCGCGGTCGCGGATCTCGACAACGACGGCGATCTCGATATCGTGGTCAACAACAGCGGCGGCGCGGCTTACATCTTGCGAAATGATGGCGGCAATCGAAACTCATGGATCGGCCTGAATCTCCGCGGGAAGAAAAGCAATCGCGATGGCATCGGCGCGCGGGTCACCCTCATTTCCGCTGCCGGCAAATCGCAGCACAAGATGGTCACGGCCGCCGCCAGCTATCTTTCTTCTCAGGACCGCCGCCTGTTCTTCGGCATTGGCACGGAAGACCACGTGAAGGAAATCCTCATTCGCTGGCCCAGCGGAATCAAACAGACCATTGCCAATCCGGCGATCCGGCAAATTTTGACGATCGAAGAATCCGCGAGCTAATCCGATGCGAATAATATTGTGGATGATTCCAGCGGTTCTCTGGGGCGGTGCCGGCGCGTCGTCTTACCAGAGGATGTATGTATTCGGGGACAGCTATTCGGACATAGGCGAGGGCTATTTGGACGGCGACGGGCCGACGGCAGGAGCGTATCTCGCCGAGCGGATGGGAACCCCGCTGGCGAAGTCGAACGATCCCGACGGCGCGCGTAAAAGCATCGATTTCGCGGTAAGCGGCGCGCAGACGGGGAGCGGTACGGGGTCGCGTGTGGGCGAGGCGCTGCTTGGGGTCGGGATGCGGACCAGGTAACGGATTTTGCGCGGCGGGTGAAGTCGCATTCCATTCAATTTCGCCCGAAGTCAACGTTGTTCTTTCTTTCCGGTGGCTTGAATGACCGGACAGGCCCATTCGTAGTGGGCGAATTCCTTCGCATTCGGGTCCGCGGTAGCGATCACCGCGCATGCAGTTGCGCGCGATCACCGCATTCTTGTGACCTGCACCCCCGGACGGCGTACGGACCGCGTTGTTCACGGTGAGAAACGTGGGCAGCAGTTACATCCTCGGGTACATTGTGGGATTCAGCGTAGTGACTGCATGAAGGAGAACAAAATGAAACACATCGTGCATTACAACCGTTCGGGACGCGTTGAATCGCTGATTGCGGTGAGCGCGCCCCACGGCATGAGCGCCTGACTCATTCCGAACCCCGGTCTGCTCGCGGCCGAAGTCGAGGGCTTGGATCTCGATGAGGGAGCGCCGGACGTAGAGGCGTTCCGCAAGCTTTTCAAGGACCAGAAAGTCACCGGCCAGACTGCGCGAATTAGCCTGAAAAAGAAGTAGCCGGGCCGCCCAACGCTTGAGCAGCGGTCGACTTCGAGCTATTGCTTGCGGCGTAGTCTGTCCCGGCAGCCTGGCGGAACGGTGGCAGGACGAGCTTTATCGGCGTTTCCACTTTCCTTCGAGATCCTGACGAACAACAAGCTTGAACCCGCGCGGAATGGCAACTGGTTCTTCGAAAACAAACAGCATCGCAGCATGGTGGCATGAATAAAATTCCAGCCCACGGCCCGCAACGACGGCAGGTATGAGATTATGCTTCGGGCACGCCGCACCCTTGAAGGAAAGCGGCTGGAAGATTGTCGCGGTAGATAGTTCCGACGCCAAGCGTCGATGGTCCCGTCTGCACGAGCGTTTCAAGTCCGACGGCATCGGCCAACTGCGCACTTCCAAACAGAGTGAGACCAATCTGCGCTCCCGTCAGGTTGGCGTGCCAAAAGCTGCCACTATGCAGATCGACATTGCTCAGATTCGCATGACTCAAATCGGCCTCGTCCAAATTTGCATTTCTGAGCGTTGCCCCTCTGAGTTCGCAACCGACGAGCTTCGCGCGGCGGAGCGTCGCATCGACTAGGGATGCATCGTTGAGGCATGCCCGCGTGAGGTCAGCATCGAACAAACGCGAGCGGTGTCAAGGCTTCAATACGGCGACGGGCATCGGCCTTGACACCGCCCCCGTTCTGCTAAAGAAAACTGAGATGAGCGGGAAGGAAAGCTACGAACGTTCGCGAGCCAGATCCAGGTGACCCAAACCCCGAAAACTGCAACAACTAAAACTGGAGTTATCGTAGTCGGTTGAGGCCCTCCTAAACGAAACGAGGAGGTCAACATGCCGAAGAAGCGACACACCGAAGAGCAGATCATCACGGCTTTGAAGCAGTACG
>JANYJA010000045.1 GCA_025358575.1 Terriglobia bacterium | reverse complement strand
TAACGGCGAGGACGGACTTTATCTTGCCGCGAACTCCACGTACGATCTGCTCATTCTTGACGTAATGCTCCCCAAGCGGGATGGTTGGTCTGTTCTTTCGAGCCTGCGCAGCGCAGGTAAGGAGACCCCGATACTCTTTCTCACTGCCCGCGATTCCGTTGCCGATCGCGTGAAGGGACTCGAACTTGGAGCCGATGATTATCTGGTCAAACCTTTTGCCTTTTCAGAACTGCTCGCTCGTATTCGCACGATTCTTCGACGCGGACCAAGTCGCCGCGCCGACAACCTTCGCATCGCCGATCTCGAAATCGATCTGGTTAGTCATAAGGCCCTGCGCTCAGGAAAGCGTCTCGACCTTACTCCGAAGGAGTTTCTTCTCCTTGTCCTGTTTGTCCGTCGCGCCGGCGAAGTGCTGTCGCGAACGATGATCGCGGAGCAGGTTTGGGACATGAATTTCGATTGCGGCACCAACGTGGTCGATGTCAACGTTCGGCCGCTACGTTGCAAGATGGACGACCCATTCGAGAAGAAACAAATCCAAACCATCCGCCGGCTGCGCGCAAAGAAACGTCGCTCGTAGCAGGATTGCCGCCGCAATTCCGCGCTTTCCAGGGCTTCTCATCGGATTCTCCTCTGTGCAACTCAATATCTATCGAATTAAAGCTTGCGAATGTATCAGGAACAGCCACGCGAAATCCGCTCATCCGAGCGGCACTACTGTGCGCTTGCTGAACCACGGGTAAAGGGCCGGTAAGACCAGGAGCGTAAGAATCGTCGAGGTTACGAGCCCCCCGATTACAACCGTCGCTAGTGGCCGCTGAACTTCCGCGCCCGCACTGGTCGAAAGAGCCATCGGAAGGAATCCAAGACTCGCCACAGAAGCTGTCATCAGCACTGGCCGCAGGCGCGCGAGTGCTCCCTGAAAGATTGCAGTTTCCACGGGTATATTCGCCCGATAGTTATTGATGAAGGCCACCATCACTAATCCATTCAGAACAGCCACGCCTGATACCGCAATGAATCCAACACCGGCGCTCATGGAAAAATGCATTCCGCGCAGCAGGAGCGAGAGGATGCCTCCCGTCACCGCGAATGGTATGCCGGTAAAAACCAGCGCCGCCTGCGACAAGGAATGAAATGTCGCAAACAAGAGCACAAAGATCAGCAGGAATGTTACTGGTACGACCAACAGCAGCCGGTTCCTGCCACTTTCGAGGTTCTGCCAAAGCCCGCCCCAGGTCATCAGATACCCCGGTGGCAACTTTACTTCATTCTCGACTTTTTGCTGCGCTTGTTGGACGAAGCTGGCAATATCGGTGCCGCGAACGTTCACTTCCACGGAAATTCGCCGCTGCCCATTCTCTCGACTGACCTCGACCGGCCCCTCCCTGCTCACGATATTCGCTAACTGGCTCAGAGGTATGCGCTGCCCCGTTGGTGAGCTGACGAGCAGATTCCCGAATTCCTCGGCGTTTGAACGTAGCTCGCGCGGAAGGCGCACAACGAGATCAAATCGGCGGAAACCGTCGAATATGCGGCTCGCTTCAGTGCCTGCGATGGCGGTTTGGATTACCTCCTGTACATCGGCGACATTGATGCCATACCGCGCGATTCGGTCACGGTCAATATTGATTTCGAGAACAGGCAGCCCGGTTACCTGCTCCACCTTCACGTCAGCCGCCCCCTTCACCGCCGAAATCGAATGGCCGACTTGTTCGCCTTCGGTCTTCAGTGTTTCGAGATCATCTCCGAAGATCTTGATGACCACATCGGAGCGCGCTCCGATACCTTCAATCAACTCCTGCATACGAAACTCAATTGGTTGAGAAAACGAGTAGGCCATCGTCGGGACTGCTGCATTAACCCGTTCAGACATTTTGGACACGAGGTCTTCGCGACTGGTGGCCGAGCGCCATTCCGACTTTGGCTTCAGAAAGATATATGTGTCTCCCATGTTCGGCCCCATCGGGTCTGTCGCCACTTCCGGTCTCCCGATCCTGCTTACGACGGTTGTGACTTCGGGAAATTCTTTGACGACCCGTTCGAGAGCGGTCGTCATCTTAACGGCCTCGGGAAGGGAGACGCTGGGAACGCGATTCACGTTGATAGCGATCGCTCCTTCGTCAAGCTTTGGCAGAAACTCAGCTCCGAGGAAGGGAAAGAGAGCCGCACAGCCTGCGACGAACAAGACCGCCGCCAGGGCTGTCAGGCGCCTGTGTTTGACGGTGAAGCTGAGCAACGGACGGTACACACGCTGCAAGAACCGAATGAGGGGGTTTTCCTCCCCGTGTTCTTCGTGGGCGCCGCTTTCCGTTCCGATTGACGGTCGTCGCGATTCCCTCAAGAAGAGGGCGCAAAGGGCGGGGATCAGCGTCAAGCTCAGAATCAGGGCGCCAGACAGAGCGAGGATCACCGTGAACGCCATGGGCCGGAACATCTTCCCCTCGATTCCCG
>JANYJA010000041.1 GCA_025358575.1 Terriglobia bacterium | reverse complement strand
CTGGCCATTGAAACGCGCGAAGGGGGCGAAGCTTTTAACGTCTGCGCCCCGCTCGACCATCCTTGGACGCGCCTCGCCATTACGGCCGAACGCGCACTTCTCGCCACGCTGGGGGGTGGATGCCAAGTTCCCATCGGAGCCTATGCCGACGTCGAAGACGACGAACTGCATCTCACGGCAACCGTCATCGCCCCCGATGGCAGCCGCGTGATTCATGCCGTCAGCAAGGACAATATTTGCCGCCCGGTTCAGTTAGGCCGCCAAGTCGGCGCAACTCTGTTGGCCCGCGGCGCCCGCGAGATTTTAGATTCAGACGCAACTGCCGCGGTCGATTCCGCCGTATGAACAAGGTCTATTTGGTTGGCGCGGGTCCTGGCGACCCGGACCTAATCACCGTCAAAGGCCTTCGCCTTCTTCAGGAAGCCGACTGCGTGCTTTACGACAATCTTGCGGCCCATGCACTGATCGATTTTGCCCCGCCCCACGCCGAGCGGCTTTACGTCGGCAAGAAGAAATCCGACCATGCGTTCACGCAAGATGAGATCTGCGCCATGCTGATCGATCGAGCGCGCCGCGGCTTATCGGTGGTGCGTCTCAAGGGCGGCGATCCCCTTATTTTCGGGCGAGGCGGCGAGGAAGCCGAGGCCCTGGCTGACGCCGGTGTCGATTTTGAAATTGTCCCGGGCGTCACCTCGCCGCTGGGCGTCGCCGCGTACGCCGGAATTCCGCTCACCCACCGTGAGCACACTTCCGTCGTTACGTTCGTTACGGGTCACGAAATTTCGCGGATCGATTGGGGCAAAGTCGGCGCGGCTGAAACGCTGGTCATCCTGATGGGCTTGACCACTTTCGCCGCCATCGCCGCCGCCCTGATCGCTAACGGACGCTCCCCCGAAACGCCAGCAGCCGCTGTCCGCTGGGGGACTCGCGCGGATCAGGAGATGGTCACCGGAACACTTGCGACGCTCCCCGGCCTAATCGCGTCTCACGACCTCAAGCCACCCGCCACCATCATCGTCGGTGACGTGGTTTTGCTGGCCGGCAAGCTCGGCTGGTATAGCCGCCTCCCTCTCTTCGGACAAACCGTTGTCTCCACGCGGGCTTCCCATCAGTCCGCATCGTTGACCCGCCAACTGCGTTCGCTCGGGGCCAAGACCATCGATCTCCCCGCAATCGAAATTCAGCCCCCCGCCGATATCGCCCCGCTGGATTGCGCCATTGCCCGTCTCTCCGTATACGACTGGCTGGTCTTCACCAGTGCGAACGGCGTCGAGTTCTTCCTCGACCGTCTCCGGCGTTCGCCGCTTGATCTTCGTGCCATTCGCGGCCGTCTCTGCGCCATAGGGCCCGCCACCCGGGCCGCCCTCGAAGCCCTTGATCTGAAAGTCGATCTGATGGGACGCGAGTTCGTCGCCGAAAGCTTGCTGGAAGCCTTCGAACCGTTCAATCTCAATAACCGGCGGATCTTGCTCGCGCGGGCGGCAGTCGCGCGGGACGTCCTGCCTTCTGAGCTTTCTCGCCGGGGCGCGCTGGTTGATGTTGTCGAAGCTTATCGCACCGTGCGGCCCCACGGCCTGGCGGAACGCGCTCACGAAATCTTCCGTAAGTCACCGCGGCCGCAATGGATCACGTTCACCAGTTCCTCCACGGTGGAGAATCTGATGAGCGTCCTCAAGCCCGGGGATCTTGCCGGTGTCAAGGTCGCCAGCATCGGGCCGGTAACTTCCGCGACCGCCCGACAATTTGGCATCGACGTAGCCGTGGAGGCGTCAAACTACACCGGGGAGGGACTCGTGCAGGCGATCCTCGCGGGTATAATCAAAACGTGAAAATGTTCGTCGTGGCTGCGGCCGCGCTATCTCTAGTCGCGTGCGGTGGAAGCAAGATCGACACCACGGAAGCAGTGCAGAAGGGCGTCGTGAAGTACGTCTCCAAACGCATGGATGTCGCGGCCATGGATGTGAATGTGACGTCTGTGAGTTTTCGCGGAAAGGAAGCGCAGGCAGTTGTTTCATTTGTGCCCAAGGGGGGCGCACTGAATTCGGGCGTGACGTTCCGTTACGACTTGGAGCGCAAGGGCGACTCGTGGGAAGTGAAAGGCCGGTCGCAGGCCGATATGAGCCGCCACACGCAAGGCGCGGGCGAGAGGCCTGGCGAAGGCGGCCAGATGCAGGCCGCCCCAGGCGGACGGCTTCCTGCTGGCCATCCGCAAATAGGGAGCAGCCCGGGCACTCCACAATGAAGCGAGTCGCGGTTCTGGGCGGCGGTCCCGCGGGCGCGTTTGCGGCTGCGCAGCTTGCTAGTGCGGGTCTCAAGACCGTTGTCATCGACGAAAAACTCGCTTGGGAAAAGCCCTGCGGCGGCGGTCTCACTTACAAGGCCTACCATCAATATCCTTTCCTGCTGGAAAACGACACTCCGAAGAAATTCGTTCGCGAAACTACGCTCACCGCGCCGCGCGCGGGCACCGTGACCCTGAAGCTCGATGAACCGCTTCTGATTTATTCCCGGCTCGATCTCAACCGCATGCTGCTCAACCGAGCCTCGCGCTCCGGCGCGCAAGTTGAACAGACCCACATCCTTGGAATGACGCGTAAAGGTTCCGGTTGGCAGCTTCGCACCAAGCATGGCGTCATAGACACGGATTTCTGTGTCGTCGCAACGGGGGCGCGCAACCCTTTGCGCCAGGTCGGCACCGAATTAAGCGCTCGCGACACCATGGCGGCGCTCGGCTACTATGTGCCGGTGGAGCGTGAAAAAATCGACATTCAATTTTTGCCTGAACTTGAAGGTTACATCTGGGTGTTCCCGCGCTGCGGGCACTTATCCGTGGGGATCTGCGGGAAGGGCGAACCCGCGTCGTCATTGCGCCGCCGCCTGGACCAGTACATGCGCGAGCATGAAATCTCGTCGGAAGGCGCTTCGTTTTATAGTCACCTTTTGCCCTGCCTCGATACGCCCGCTTGGAAACGCAACCGCGTCGCCGGAGATGGCTGGCTGGCTGTAGGCGATGCTGCCGGTTTGGTCGATCCCATCACCGGCGAGGGTCTCTATTACGCTCTCCGATCCGCCGATCTTGCTTCTCGCTCCATCGTCGATGAGATAGGAGGTGTTACCGAACAGGCCTATCGCCGGCTGCTGCGTCGCGATTTTGGCGGCGATCTTGAATTCGGTTCGCGCCTCGCCAAACGCATCTTCCACGGGAGTTTCATGTTCGGTTCCGTGCCGGCGCGAATGGTGCAGTTCACGCGCCGGAGTCCGCGTTTTTGTTCTGTCATGCAAGATCTTTTCGCGGGCACGCAAAGTTACGTGGGTTTGAAGCGACGCCTTCTTCAAAATCTCAACGGCAGCTTGCTGGAAATCGCGCTGAGCTTCGGCTTCAGTCGGCTGATGCCGCGAGCCGCTCCTGAAAAAGACGCGGCGGGCTTCTAATTTCCACATGCAAACTCATTCCGAACAGCTCTTCGAGAGGGCGCGTCGCTCCATCCCCGGCGGCGTCAATTCGCCCGTCCGCGCCTACCGCGCCGTGGGCGGAACTCCTCGTTTCATTGCGCGCGGGCAGGGGTCTCGCATCTTCGATGTAGATGGAAACGAATACATCGACTACGTCTGCTCGTGGGGTCCGCTGCTCTGCGGTCATCGCTTCCCGCCGGTTATCGATGCGCTCTCTCGCGCGCTTGAAATCGGCACCAGCTTCGGCGCGCCCACGGAGCAAGAAGTCGAACTCGCCGAGCTGGTTCGCGAATTTGTTCCGTCAGTGGAAATGGTGCGCCTGGTGAACTCCGGCACGGAAGCCACAATGAGCGCATTGCGCGTGGCGCGCGGTTTCACGGGGCGCGACATCACCATTAAGTTCGAAGGCTGTTACCACGGTCATGTGGATTCGCTTCTGGTCAAGGCCGGCTCGGGAGTGGCGACCCTCGGCTTGCCAGATTCGCCAGGCGTGCCGAAAGGCTTCAGCGATACCACGCTTGCCCTGCCCTACAACAATCTTGGCGCTGTCGAATCCGCATTTTGCTCTCACGACAAACAGGTCGCTGCAGTGATTGTTGAACCGGTTGCTGGAAACATGGGGTGCGTGCGTCCAGCCGCTGGATTCCTCGCGGGACTTCGCGAATTGTGCACCCGACATGGCGCGCTGCTGATTTTCGATGAAGTGATGACCGGTTTTCGCGTCGCTGCTGGCGGCGCGCAGCAACTCTACAGCATCACGCCAGATCTCACCACGATGGGAAAAGTGATCGGCGGTGGCCTGCCCATCGCGGGCTACGGCGGTCGCAAGGACATTATGAGTTATGTGGCACCGAGCGGACCCATTTATCAGGCCGGTACGCTCTCTGGCAACCCGCTAGCGGTCGCGGCCGGGTTGGCGATGCTGCGGCACCTGAAGGCCCATCCAGAAACCTATGACACGCTAGAAAACAGTTCGGCTCAACTGGCAGCGTGCGCGCCCGAACAGATGACTGTGAATCGCGTCGGCTCCATGCTGACGTGGTTTTTCACCGACAGCGCCGTCACCAATTACGACACCGCGCGCCACTCCGATACTAAGAAATTCGCGCGGTTCTTCCACTTGATGCTAGACCGGGGCATTTACCTGCCCCCCTCGCAGTTTGAAGCGCTTTTTGTATCGGCCGCGCACACCCAGGAAGACATCGCGACAACAGTCAAAGCCGCCCGCGAGTGCTTCGCGCTAACATAATGAAGCATGAGTGCCGCGCTGCTCACGCCTCTCGAATTCGATTTATCCAAAGGCTTCGAGCCTGACTGCGAATTTATAGACGGGCAATTGGTGGAACGTCACGCGGGTGAGTACTACCATAGTTTGCTTTAATCACTTCTAACTACCCATATCAACAACCTTCGCGCACAATACAGCCCAAAATTCCTGAACTTTGAGGTTCGACACTCTGGATTGCCGACCCCCGCCAGCGCACAATCTCCGAAGTCACTTCCCAAGGAAATCACCCGATTGTAAATCGTGTCGCAGTCTTCACAACCGCGAACATGCCAGTCGAAATCGACTTTGATCTTCAACGAGATGGATCGCGATTAAGCTGCGGGGAGGTGTTGAGCACCTCATCGCTCAAAGTGCAGATCTACCGTATAAATCGGCCAGCTCACGCGCACCGCGTACTTCATATGAATTTTCAACCGACGCCGATCTCGCGTGACGGTCACCTCGTCCTGCGTCACCGGCAATCCAAACGAGTGCGCTCGCTCGGCAACACTGGTTCGAATCGCATCATCCGACCGATCAAAAGTGTCCGGATCTTCCGCCAGCTCCGCAACCGACTCCTGAAACCGCCAGTTGTGAATGTAAACCGGTGCCATCGCCGCGCCGATACCAGCCAAACCCGCCAGCACGAGTATCCCGAGCGCTACTCGCCAGAGCGGAACGCGGGCCGCTGTCATCTGGGCATCACTTGCGCGAATCCGGGCCTTTGCCCGCTAATAATTCTTCCCACATATCGCGCTGCTCGGTCCATTCGGGATTTTCCCGGCCCAGAATCTGAAGCTCTTCCACGTTCAGCTTCCCGTGGCCGTAAGGGCAGATGTACTCGATGCGCGGCCTGCCGAGCTGCAGCATCAGGCTCCACGAACCTGTCTCAATCGGCATTCGTAATCGCCGCAGACAAACCCGGCAGCGGTAGCGCTGATCCCAAATGCAGAGATACAGAATTCCCGAAGCCATCAGAAACCAGAGCCCCACCATGCTGGTGTAGAGCAGATCGAAGCCAAACCACTTAGTGGAAACGTGCAGGAAAGGCGTCCCTGGAGCGATCAAATGATTCAAAAGCGAAAGCAGCGGGACCAGCAACACGGCCCCCGCCAACAGCTTCGCTAACAGAAATCCCCAATACCGCACAACCGGTTGGATGCTCATTTCGGTCCCGAAGTTCCCGAATGCGCTACTCGCGAAAAAGATTTCGCGCCAAGAACACGACATTGGCCGGCCGCTCCGCCAATCGCCTCATAAAATATGGATACCATGCCTCCCCGAAAGGAATATAGAGCCGAAGCCGGTACCCGTCGGCCACCAGCCGTTTCTGTAAATCCCGGCGAATGCCGTAAAGCATCTGGAACTCAAAGCGGTCATGCGCGATCCGGTTCGTTTTCACGAACTCCAGCGTGGCTTCAATCATGCGCTCATCGTGAGTCGCAATCGCCGGATAGGTTCCGTCGCTCAGCAGCTTCCGGGTCAGGCGAACGAAGCTTGCATCCACGTCATTCTTCTTTTGAAAGGCCACCGCGGCAGGCTCCAGGTAAGCGCCTTTGCACAGACGCACGCGGATTCCGCGCTCGCAAAGCATGGCAATGTCCTTTTCGCTTCGGAACAGGTAGGCCTGAATCACCGCGCCGCATGACTGCGTCTCCGCGTGTAGATCGGTAACGAGCCGCAGGGTGCGATCCGTATACTCGCTCGATTCCATGTCTATACGCACGAAATTCCCGCATTTCGCCGCGGCGCAAACCAGTTCGCGCACATTCTGCCTGCACGCATCTTCAGAGAGATCCATTCCAAATTGCGTCAATTTTAGAGAAACATTCGCGTCTAAATTGTTCGAAGAGATCTGTTCCAGCGAGCGCAGGTACATGTCCCGCGAAACCAGAGCTTCGTCCAGCGAATGGACATTTTCGCCAAGGTAATCCAGGGTGACGCGGGTCCCATCGGCATTCACGCGGCGGCTGGCTTCGACAGCGGTCTGAAGAGAGTCTCCAGCCACAAAACGCTCCGATAATTTATGCGCGACGGACGACGTTTCCATCCAGTGCCGCAGTTGTCGTTGTCGGGAGAGAAACAGAAAGAAACTGCGCAAGCGAGGCCTACTTGGATCTTACTATGACGTGAACACGCGAAAGTTACAGACCGCCCGATAGCCCATGCGCTCGTACATGGAAAGACCGTGCAGGCTAGCCTGCAGAATGCTGCGGCGGCAGCCCGTTTGCGCAATTGCGAAGCGCACCAATGCCTCGGCGTAGCCTCTTCGCCGAAGTCCTGGCATGGTCCCAACGTTGTAAATCCCCGCGATGTCGCCCGAAACCACCGTGGCCGCGGTCGTGACCGGTCGTCCATCCACGTATCCGACATATGCCGCAAACCCCGGTCGCAGCTTCATATCTGGATCGAAGACTTCGCTGAACCACGAAATCGGGACGTTGAAGCAGGTTGAGCCTATCTCGCAAAATGCAGCACGCGTGGGGTCATCGGAGACACTTCGGATTTCGACTGAAGGCAGCGCGCGCCGAATGGGGTTCAATCCCTCCGCCACCATACCCGGCATCTCGGAAACGGGAGAAAGGCCGTTTCGCCGGAAAACCTTTTCCGCGCGTCGGCGCACCCCCGGCGGCAGCCAGCTCTCACACAGCCAAAAAGACCACTTCAATCGCCCCGAGCCAATCTGTTGCGCGGCAAATTCGATGCGCTTCTCAAGATCGGCTTCGTCCTCCACCGGACCGTCCAGGAAGGCGGCATTGAACAGATGGAATCCCACCCCGAGCGAGCCTAGCTGCACCCCCGCCTCCGCGTGAATCCGAGCCGACGCCCGTTGCCCCGCGAGGACCGCAAAACAGTGCCGCAGATTGCAATCGACGCTCTGGAAATCCATCGCCGCCCACACGGTGTTGCATTCTATCCCGTCCCGTGATCTGATGACAACCAATGGCGACCCAGGCCCCCGAAGTGACCCTGACCGACAACGAACGTCCCTCGAAAGTTCGCTATTGGGTGGTGGTTTTTGCCGTCACTCTGGCGGTGATTACTTACATCGACCGCGTGGCGCTCAGTCAGTCCGCCGGCGATATCCGAAAGGACCTGGGGCTTGACAAAGTTCAGATGGGCTGGGTGTTTTTCGCCTTCATCACAGCATACTCCACCTTCGAGATTCCAAGCGGCTGGCTGGGCGATCGGTACGGGCCCCGGACCGTTCTCATGCGGATTGTCGTGTGGTGGTCGTTTTTCATAGCGCTCACGGGCCGCGCGTGGAACTTCGTCTCGCTGCTGGTGATTCAAACACTGTTCGGAGCGGGCGAAGCCGGATGCTTCCCCAACATCGCGCGGGCGTTTTCCACGTGGCTCCCGCAGGATGAGCGGGTGCGCGCGCAGGGCATCGTCTGGTTGAGCGCGCGGTGGGGCGGCGCCCTGACGCCGCTGCTGGTTTTCGCAATCCTCAAATATGTGAGCTGGCGCAGCGCCTTCGCGATCTTCGGCACCCTCGGCGTCTTCTGGGCCATCTTTTTCTATCGCTGGTTCCGCGACAATCCGCGCGACAATCCAAAAGTAAACCCCGGCGAGCTGCGTCTGCTGGCTAATACTCACGCGTCGGGCCATGGCAGCGTTCCGTGGGCGAAATTCCTGGCCGCACCGCAGGTTTGGCTGTTGTGTGCGCAGTATTTCTGCCTGTCCTATAGCTGGTATTTCTACATCACCTGGCTTCCGACCTACCTGAAGGAAGCGCGCCATCTGGACCCCGCCACCATCGCGCGCTATGCCACTCTCCCGCTATTTTTTGGCGGCATCGGAGCCCTTTTTAGCGGATTCATTGCCGCACCCGTTACGCGCGCGGTCGGAAGCGTGAAGCGTTCGCGACGGCTGGTTTCAGTGATCGGTTTTCTAGGTGCCAGCGGATTTCTCTTTGCGTCCACTTTGCTGGGGAATCCGCTCTTCGCCGTGCTGGCGATGGCGTGCGCCAGTTTCTGCAATGACCTCGCCCTGCCAAATGCCTGGGGCGTATGCATGGACGTCGGCGGCAAGTATGCCGGCACGCTTTCCGGCACCATGAATATGATGGGGAATCTCGGCGGCGCGACAGCATCGGTGGCCGCGGGCTACATCCTCAGGCTGTCCGATAACAACTGGAACATCACGTTCTACGTCTCGGCTTTGGTTTATTTCATTGGCGCATTCTTCTGGCTCGCTCTCGATCCCGTGACCCCGTTGGAAAATACGGGACCCGTTTCCGACGTATAGCCGATGGCGACCCAATTCGTTACCCCGAATGAGGGCGGCAACCCGTTGCGCGCGGAGCCTGCCTGGCCCCCGGTTGTGGTGGGCGGCGCTTTTCAGACCGGGCTGAATCTGATGCGGGATCTTCTGCGGCGGGGAGTGCGCACGGTAGCCGTGGATCATGACCTGACCCATCAGGGGTTCCGCTCGGCTTACGGCAAAACCCATCAGTGTCCCAATCCCGATTCCGACGGCCCGATGTGGCTCGAGTTCATGCAGAGGCTTTCCAACGAGCTGGGCCAAAAGCCGGTGTTTATTCCGGCTGCCGACGTGTTCATAATGGCCCTCGGGCGCTATGCGCCTGAGCTGGCTGCACACTATCTGAACTCGCCCGAAGCGGCTCAACTCCAAGCGGAGCTGTGCTCCAAGGAGACGCAGTACGCGCTGTGCGCTAAGTATGGCTATCCATGCCCGCGGCTTGCTTACATCCAGACGCGCACCGATCTGGATCGCTTTCTTGCGGGGGCGCGTTTTCCTTGTCTGCTCAAACCGCGCAGTCCGCGCGAGTGGGATTCGCTGCCAGCCGGGAACCCCGCTTACGGACGCAAGATCGTGATTGCGGAGACAGCGGAGGAACTTGAGAATCTCTACGATCAACTCGCGCCGCACCGACCTCAAGCCGTAGCTCAGGAGGTAATCGAAGGCCTGGGAAATCAAAAGCGCGTATACATATCTGCCTTTGGCCAAGGCGGCAGGCTGCTGGGAGATTGCTTAGTGAAGGAGTTTCGTTCGCATCCCGCGTTCACTGGCATGCCGCCGGTGGTCCAGCCCATTGAAGACGACCGGCTAACCAAGCTCTGCCGCAGCTTCCTGCAAGAATTGAGCTATCGTGGGATTTGCGAGTTCGAGTTCAAGCTGGATGAGCGTGACGGCGAGCCGAGGCTGATCGAAATTAACCCGCGATTCAGCGGAACGGGCGACGCCGCCAGTTACATGGGCATTGAAACTGGATGGCTGCACTACCTTGACGCGATCGGTTATCCCGTAGTGCCCGTGGCCCCTTCCCACTTCGATTTTTATCACATCGCGTTGAAGATAGAAGCCGCAGAGACGCTTCCTTACGTGTGGAATGGAACTATCCCCTGGAAAGATTTCATCGCGCCATACCGCAGGCGCAGGGCCTATTTCGACTTGGATTGGAATGACCGCCAGCTCACATTCACCACACTCGCGGTAAGTGCGCGATACCTCGCTGGGTCTATTTGGCGGCATCTGCGTGGGCTCCGATGAACGAACGCGTTTGTGCCGTTGTTGTCACTTATAATCGAAAAAATCTGTTGCGTGCCTGCTTGCAAAGTCTGCTGGTCCAGACGCGCCCCGCCGATCACATCATCATTGTGGATAACCTCAGCACGGACGGAACTTTAGATCTGCTAGCGGCAGAGTTTCCACAATTACACGTGCTCGCGCTGCCAAAAAATTCCGGGGGAGCCGGTGGTTTCCATGCCGGGATGAAGTGGGCCTCCGAGCAACAGTACGACTGGATCTGGGTGATGGACGACGACATCCGGGCCCATCCAGAGACGCTGGAGAGGCTGCTTTCCTACGGGGATATTGGCGATTTGATTCAGGCAAGGAAGATCGAGAATGGCAAATCGCTGATTTGGGAGGCCGTGTGGGACCTCAATGCTTGCGTGCCGATAACCATGAAGCGCGAGCTTTCATTCGCGAACGGGAAACCATGGACCAGCGTCAGCTACGCAAACTTCGAAGGCGCGTTTATCAGGCGCATCGTGATCGAGAAGGTCGGCCTTCCCGACGCTCGATACTTCATCGCGGGGGACGATAGCATTTACGGGTTCCTGGCCTCCTTTTGCGCGCGTGTCATCTACGTGGACTTCCCAGGGATGGCGAAAGAATACCCGACGGGCAACCCTCAGAGCAGGTTTTATTACTATTTCCCGTTGCGGAATCGCTTCCTCCATTACGAGCATTTCGTAAATGCGGGTCTTCCGATCAGCCGGAAGCTCTTTTTGATGAACACTTTGTTTTATATGGCTGGGTTATTGCGCGAGATTGCGCAACGGCCAAAAGAGCGTTCCTGGCGCAATGTCAAAACAGTGTTTCAGGCCTGGAGGGACGGGCTTGCGGGGCGTTTTGGGAAACCGGGCTGGATTTGATTATGCCTGAATCGTCGATCCCGCGGCGGTCATAATATCGTTCACCGTTGTTGCGGCCGCCAGAGTCTCGAAGGTGATTGCGACGCCAAGTTTGGCATCGATCATCACCATCGTCGCCAAATAGGCAACCGGGTCCCATGCATCGAGCGATGCCAATTGCGTTCCCTCTGCAATCTCCCCGGGTTCGCCTCCCAGGCAATTGGAAAATTCTTCCAGGAATTGTTCTTTCGTCATGGTGGGCTGCCCAGGCATGGCTTCATGCTATGTTACTCGTGACTTCATGAGGATAACCGCGAAGGCTCCCTGCCGCGTCGATCTGGCTGGCGGCACGCTCGACATCTGGCCCCTTTATCTCTTTCACACCAACGCCGTTACGGTGAATTTCGCGGTGAATCGCTACACCAGTTGTGTCTTGGAGACGCGCAGCGACAGTGCCATCGTTTTGCGCTCCCGCGATCTCGCGCGAGCGGAAACCTTCGCATCGCTCGATGAATTGCGCGCGGCCAAAAAATACCGGCTCGCGCTGCTGGCGCACGTTGTCAAATTCTTCGCGCCGGATCGGGGAATCGATCTTTCGACCGACTCCGAAGCGCCCGCGGGCGCCGGTATCTCGGGATCGTCGTCCCTGATTATCACCATCGCGTCCGCGCTGAATCGGCTTACGCGGTCCGGGTACTCCATCGAGAAGATTCGCGAAATCTCACAGAACGTGGAAGCTCAGATCATTCGCGTGCCGACGGGATGTCAGGATTATTATCCGGCAATGTATGGCGGCATCTCGGCCATCGAATTGAATGAAGCCGGCATTCAGCGCAAGGCTGTCGCGCTCGATCCGGAAGAGTTAAACTCGCGATTTGTTCTGGCCTACACAGGCGAGCCGCGCAATTCCGGCATCAACAATTGGGAAGTGATGAAGGCTCACATCGACAACGACCGAGCCGTTTACCGTAACTTCGATCGCATCGCCGCCATTGCCAATGCCATGCGAACGGCTCTTGAAAATGCCGATTGGCTGGAAACGGCCCGCCTGCTTCGCGAGGAGTGGAACCACCGCAAGAAGAACGCACCCGGAATCTCTACGCCTCTCATTGACCGCTTAATCGCATCCACGCGCCGCGCGGGATCGACGGGCGCAAAGGTCTGCGGAGCGGGGGGCGGCGGCTGTGTGTTCTTCCTCGTTGAGCCGGATGCGCGCGATCGGGTTGCGGCCGTTATTGAGGAAGAAGGCGCCACGGTTCTGCCGACGCGCGTAGCTACAAAGGGCGTTAAGGTAGCCTGACCCGCGATGGCCCGTGACCCGCTTCGCATCGCTCTGCAAGTCGGCCTTTTCCTGCTCTTCTATTTCCTTACGGCATCGCTTTTAGGGCCGCTATTGCTTTGGCTAGGCCGCGATTTTGTGGGCATTCTTCTCACTGCGCTGATCGCAGCCGCCGTCGCTAACAGCCTGTGCATGCGCATCTATGAAAGCCGTGGGCTCACGGACGCGGGGTTGAACTGGAATCGCGAAGCGCGCCGGCACGTATTGGTCGGCACCGCGGCTGGCTTGGCGTGCGCCGCGTTGGTGCTGACGGGCCCGCTGCTCTTTCGCGCCGCCAGCTTCACCGCCACGAAAGGCTCCGGCGCAAACTGGCGCACCCTACTGTTTGTTCCCGTTCTCTTAATGTGCGGAGCCGCGGGCGAAGAACTGCTCTTCCACGGGTACGCGTTCCAGATCCTCTTGCGGAACTTCGGCCCCTTCGCCACCATTCTTCCCGTCGGCGTCTTGTTTGCCGCCGGGCACTATTACAATCCCAATGTCTCGAATCTCGGATTGGTCAACACAGCTGGATTCGGCATTCTATTCGGCTATGCCTTTTTGCGGAGCCGCGATTTGTGGCTGCCGTGCGGGCTCCATTTCGGATGGAATCTCGCGTTGCCGCTGTTCGGCGTCAACCTGAGCGGGCTTACAATGAAGGTGACGGGTTACGAGATGACGTGGAAGGTCGGAAGCCTTTGGAGTGGCGGCGCCTACGGTCCGGAGGCAAGCATTTTGACCAGCGCAATATTATTGCTTCTGGGATTATTCCTGTGGCGATTTCCCTTCCGTCCGCAGCACGCCTATCTGCTCGAGGCTCCCGAGGAACAACTATGAACTGGTGCTGTGTTGCCCTCGCTCTTGTGGGTTCATTTTCGTTGGCCCGAGCTGCCGACAAGCTAACACCTGAAGAACGCGTCGAACTGGTACGAGGATTGTCATCTGAATACGCCACGGTGAAGGGTCTTTTGCCGCGCTCCAAAAAACCGCTCGAATTTGAATCCACTGGGCAATACGATTCCAAGAAGTGGACCGAGATTGCGCGCACGTTCGGTCCCGCGGCCCGCGTCGGAGATCTGGTCCAGCTCACCAAAGTAACCATAGAGGACGATGCGATTTTGTTTGAAATTAACGGAGGAGTGAAGAACGGCCGCCATTGGTACGATCACGTGGAAGTCGGTATGGGGAACCGCACCGGCCCTATCTCCAATGGCACTGGCACCGCCAGCACCGGAACGAATATCGAGCTCGAATTCCACCAGCCGCTGCCTTCAATGACGTCGACCGACGTGAAGAAGATGCTGGCGCCTATCTTCGATTTTGAAAAGCATTCCGCCACGCAGCTTTATTCCGAGACGCTGGCACCCGAAGTTAAGAAAGCCATCGCCGAGAAGCGTGCCGAAACCGGCATGGATAAGGATCAAGTGGTGCTGGCAATGGGCCGCCCCGAACACAAGCAGCGCGAGACCAAGGACGGGGACGAACTCGAAGACTGGATTTATGGCAAGCCGCCAGGACGAATCGTGTTCGTGACCTTCAGCGGCAGCAAGGTCGTAAAGGTAAAAGAGACCTACGCGGGACTCGGAGCCGAAGCCGCCGCCCCGCTGGCAGTGCCTTAGACTAAAACGGTGAACGCGGTTTCCGAGCGAGTCACGGGGCGGTACAGAGTGTCGCGTTCCAAAGGTTCGCGGCCCGCTTTGCGAATCAATTGCAGCAAATCGCCGCGCCGCATATTCTGACTGGTGGTGGCACCGGCGTCGTGATAAATCTTCTCTTCGGTCACGGTACCGTCGATGTCGTCGGCACCGAAGCGCAAAGCGATCTGCGCGATCTTGGGCGTCATCATGATCCAATACGCCTTGATGTGCGGGATGTTGTCCAGCATCAAGCGCGCGACCGAGATATTCTTCAGATCCAGAAATCCGGTGGTCTTGTCGATGTGATGTAGTGCCGTGTTGTCGGGATGAAATGCCAGCGGGATGAAGGTTTGGAATCCCGCTGTATCGTCTTGCAATGCGCGGAGATGCTCCAGATGATCCACGCGGTCGTCGTCATTCTCGATATGCCCATAAAGCATGGTGCAGTTCGAATGCAGGCCGAGCTCATGCGCGGTGCGCGCGGTCTCCAGCCACTCATCGCCGGTGAGCTTGTGATCGCAGATCACGCGGCGCACGCTGTCGCGGAAAATTTCAGCGCCACCGCCGGGAAGCGAATCCATTCCGGCATCGCGCAGTTGTTCCAGCGTCTGGCGAATCGAAATGTGCGCGCGTTTGGCGAGGTAGCCGATCTCGACCATGGTGAAAGCCTTCAAGTGCACCTGCGGAAAGCGCTCCTTCAACCCCCGCAGCATCTGGCAAAACCAATCCAGACTCAGTTCGGGATGCAAGCCGCCCACGATGTGGAACTCGGTGACCGCTTCGCTATAGCCGATACCCGCCGTCTCCCAGACCTGTTCCAGCGACATAGTGTACGAATTCGGATCGCGCTTCTGCTTTCCGAACGCGCAGAGCCGGCAGCTCGCGACACAGACATCGGTCGGGTTGATGTGGCGATTGACGTTGAAATAGGTAATGTCGCCGTGCAACCGCTCGCGCACAATATTGGCGAGATAGCCGATCGCGAGGATATCAGAACTCCGATAAAGCGCGACGCCATCGTCATGCGACAGGCGCTGGCCGGCTTCCACCTTTTCGCGAATCGGACGCAGCCGGGGGTCTTCAATAAATACTTCCATAGAGCTTTTTATGCGCGAGTTCGCAGCAGGAGGATATCAGCCGCCCAGAACACAAAGAATAACACGCTGACCCATCCATTCATGGTGAAGAACGCCGCATTTACGCGCGAGAAATCATCCGGTTTCACCAGGCGGTGCTCGTAGATCAACAGCATCGCCACGGCGAGAATTCCGACAAAACTGAGCATATGCAAATGCAGCACGAAGACCAGCGCCACCAAACAGAGAATCATGGCGATGTGGAGAAGCCGCGCCACAATCAGCGCACGGGCGAGTCCCAAGCGGCGGGGGATACTGAACAGGCTTTCGCGCGAATCGAACTCGTAGTCCTGGCAGGCATAGATCACGTCGAATCCAGCGGTCCAGAACATGACCGCGGCAGTGAGCAGCAGGATGCGCGGGTCAAGCGAGCCTCGCACGGCAATCCATGCGGCAGCGGGCGCGATGCCCAGTGAGAATCCGAGAACCAGGTGCGAGAGCGAAGTGAATCGCTTGGTGAACGAGTAAAGAAACACGATACCGAGGGCCAGCGGCGCGAGATAGAAGCAAAGCGGGTTCAGTGCGCGCGCGGCGAGCAGAAACGCCAGCGATGCGAACGCCACAAAGCCCCATCCGAAACCTCTCGACAGAAGCCGCGCTGGGATGTGACGGCTCTGCGTGCGCGGGTTGCGAGCGTCGATCTCGGCATCCACCAGGCGATTGAACGCCATGGCCGCCGAGCGCGCCCCGACCATCGCCACAATAATCCAGAGGACGACTCGTCCGAACGCGACGCCCGTAAATCCGCTTTGACGGAATGCCAATAGCGCGCCCGTCAGCGCGAACGGCAGCGCGAAGATTGAGTGCTCGAACTTGATCATGTCGAGCGTGAGGCGTAGTCGTTTCCAGAACATACCGGCGGGGAAAGCAGTTACCATTTTACTGCATGCGTCTTTTCGGCCCCTTCGTCGTTTTCGTTGCCCTACTGTGCACCCGCTGCGCTCCGAAGGAGGATAGCTACCAACTCGTTTCGACTCGGCCCGTCACGCTTCCCGATGGCGCAGTGATCCAAGCGGAAGTGAAGGTGACCGGCGAAGAGATGGCGCGTGGCATGATGTTTCGCGATTCGCTGGCTTCCGACAAGGGCATGCTCTTCATCCACGGCGCGCCGGGCACCAACGCTTATTGGATGCACAACTGCCGCATCGCGCTCGACATAATTTGGATGAACGCGGCGCATCGGGTGGTCGAAATTTCCGCTAACACGCCGCCGTGTCAGGCTCAGCCGCGTGACTGCCCCTCTTATGGGGGGCATTTCCCCGCGCAATATGTGCTGGAGCTTGGGTCGGGTGAGGCGCGGAAGCATTCTGTCGACGTAGGGAAGACGCTGTCATTCTGATAGCCTGAAGCACAGATGACGGAAGACCAGCTTCGCAGCCTCTTACTGCAGGTGCGCGAAGGCGCAGTCGATATCGATAGTGCACTCGAACGTGTCCGCCATATGCCGTTCGAGGACTTGGGCTTCGCCAAGCTGGATCATCACCGCGCGTTGCGTCACGGTATGCCAGAAGTTGTTTTCGCCCTCGGCAAAACTCCCGAACAAGTGGTGATCATTGCCGGACGGCTCCTGGAACACGCGCCAAACGTGCTGATCACGCGCGCTACCGAGGAAACCGCGACCATGGTCCTGGATGAAATTCCGGGAGGCGAGTACTTTCCGCTCTCTCGCGCCATTCGATTCTGGGGCGAGAAGAAGGTGCAAGGTAAGGGCAAGATTGTAGTGGTGTGCGCCGGCACGAGCGACATCCCGGTCGCCGAAGAAGCGCAGATCACGGCTGAAGTGATGGGTAATGAGGTCGAGACGATTCACGACATCGGTGTCGCCGGCATCCACCGATTGATGAGCAATCGCGGACGGCTGCTGGAAGCGCGCGTGGTCGTGGTCTGCGCGGGAATGGAGGGCGCGTTGCCAAGCGCCGTCGGGGGCATGGTGTCGTGCCCCGTGATCGCGGTGCCGACCAGTATCGGATACGGCGCGAGTTTCCACGGTCTTGCGGCGTTGCTAGGCATGTTAAACAGTTGCGCGAGTAATGTCACCGTGGTGAATATCGACAACGGCTTCGGCGCCGGGTACGTGGCGAGTCTGATCAACCGGCTGTGAACCCCACGCTACACTACTAATACGGATGGAGCAGATCGGTCGGTACCAGATCGCGAGAGAACTGGGCCGGGGCGCGATGGGAGTGGTGTATCACGCTGTCGACCCCACCATCGGGCGGCCGCTTGCTATCAAAACGATCCGCTTGCGCGAGGTCGACGACCCCGCACAACGCGATAAGCTGCGCGATCGGCTGTTTCGAGAAGCTCGCTCCGCGGGCGTGCTCTCCCACCCCAACATCGTCACCATCTACGACATGGAAGAGGATGCCGGAGTCGCCTATATCGCAATGGAGTTCGTGGACGGCCCCACGCTGGACCACTTGCTAAACCGGCCCGAGCCGCTTCCGCCGGAGCGCATGTTCAGCGTACTGCTGCAGACCGCCCTGGCTCTCGACTATGCCCACCAGAAAGGCATTATCCATCGCGACATAAAGCCCGCCAACATCATGCTCGACCGCGGCGGAGCGGCCAAAATCACAGATTTCGGAATCGCCAAGATCAACTCCTCCGAAGGGTACACGATGACGGGAACCATCGTGGGCACGCCGAACTATATGTCGCCCGAACAGGTGCAGGGCGTGCCGGTGGATGGCCGCTCCGACCAGTTCTCCCTCGCGGTGATCGCCTATGAGATTCTGACAGGCGAACGGCCATTTCCGGGCGAGCATCTGACCACCGTGGTTTATAAGATCGTCGCTGAGGAGCCGATTCCTTCGCACCGCATTAACCCGTCCCTCGGTCCGCACATTGACGCGGTGTTGCGCAAAGCTCTGGCCAAGAAGCCGGAAGCCCGGTACGCGAACTGCGCCTCATTCGTGAAGGCACTCGAAACCGCGTGCGCCAGCACGAAGGGCTGGCGCGGTCTGGCGAGGGGATCGAGCCCGGACCTGCCGACCATGCTGGAATCGCGCGTCGAGCTTCCTTTGCCCGAGACGGGGTCCCCCTTGATACCCGCTCTGCCCGATCCACCGAAGACCCAACGGGGCTTTCTGGCTATCGCGCTGGCGCTCGCGATCGCCGTCGGCATTCTAAGCGCGATTGCCCACTTCAGTAACAACCCGGGGTGGCATCCGGAACCTCCAGCGAATTCCCATGTGGCGGCTGAGGCACCTCCAGTTACCGCTCGCAAGCCAGTCGTGGTGCCGGAGGCGATTGCCGATCCGGGTCCGGCAACTGGCTCTAACACGCCGGTGTCACTGAAACCGGCTCCTACGACCGTACCGGCGCGTCCGGATGCACGCGAACCACCGAAGCCGATGGACATATGGGTCACGACAAACCCGCCCGGCGCGACGGCCGCTTTGGACGATCGAAATGATGCGAGCTGCCTCACGCCGTGCCTGCTGCAGGGGATGCCCGGCGTCCATAACCTGGCGATTAACATGGTGCAGTATCAGCCAGAGCGCCGCGAGGTCCGCGTCGGCAACGGAGCGCAGGATATCCCGCTGATCACTTTGCGGCCAGTTCTCGGCACGCTTGTGATCACCACTCCTCAACCGGGCGCTTCGGTGTCGATCAACGGAGATCTGCGCAGCGAGACGACCCCTACGCAGATCTCGCTCCCGCCTGGCCCTTACCGCGTGACTGTCGAGCTCAATGGCAAGCGCGGCGCCCTGCAGGTGGAAGTGCGCAACGGCAACACCAACGTGTTGAGAATACCTTTGAACTGATATGTCCACACGACGCAAGTTCCTTTTTTCCGCTTTAGGGGCCTGCTTAGTTCAACTCAGTGGCGAAACGCCGAGCAAGCTTCTGATCCGTTCGGCGCGACCCGAAGACTTCGAAATGACGCTGGAAGGCTTCTCCTCGTGGCTCACGCCAGTCGAGAGCTTCTTTACGCGCACTCACAGCTACACTCCAACAATCGATATGGCTCAATGGGGGCTTCGCATCGATGGGCTGGTCGACACTCCACTGACTCTAAAGCTCGACGATCTGCATAAATTTCCACGCGCCGAGTTAGTGAGCGTGATGCAATGCGCGGGCAATGGCCGCAGTTTTTTTCAGCCGGGCGTGGCCGGAATGCAGTGGGAGCGCGGCGGCGTGGGCAACGCGCGCTGGTCGGGCATCCGGCTGGCGGACGTTTTGAAGAAAGCGGGCGTGAAATCCGCCGGCAACCAAATGATGATGGATGGCGCGGACGAGCCACCGGGTACCATGCCTGACTTCGTGCGGAGCCTCCCGATTAAGAAGGCTCTTCATCCCGATACGCTGCTGGCCTTCCAGATGAACGGCGAACCGCTGACGGCCTCGCATGGATTTCCTCTGCGGCTGGTGGTGCCGGGGTGGGCGGGCGATTCCTGGGTCAAATGGCTGACGCACATCGAGGTGCTCGACCATGAGTACGACGGCTTCTTCATGAAGACGGCGTACCGGCATCCAATTCATCCGGTGCCGCCGGGAACCCCGGTTGACCTGTCGCAGACCACTCCAGTAACGCAGATCAATCCGGAGTCGGTCATTGCAAGTCCGCTGCACGGCTCGCGGGTGACGATGGACCGAACTACGATCCGCGGGGCGGCGTGGTCGGGTGAATCACCGGTGACGCGGGTCGATGTGTCGACCGATTCGGGCCGGTCGTGGAAAGCGGCAGCGCTGGGGGGCCAGGCAACGCAGTATGGCTGGCGCTTGTGGCAGTTGGCGTGGACGCCTAAGGAGCGCGGATCGGCGGTGATTATGGCGCGGGCTACGGATCGCGCGGGGCAGACTCAGCCCCTCGTGCAGGACTGGAATGCATCGGGCTATCTTTGGAACGTGGTGCAGCAAGTGCGGGTGGAAGTGGGCGACACGGTGGCGGCTCCCCCTTCTGGCGCGGAGTTGAATATTCCGGAATTTCCCGATGCAGTGAAGGCTTCGTGCCTGCCGTGCCACGGGGCGGATATGGTTGCGGGCCAGCACTTGTCGCGGCCTCAATGGGAGAAGGAAGTCGATAAGATGATCCGCTGGGGTTCTTCGGTAAAACCGGGCGAGCGGCCGGCGCTGATCGATTTTCTGGTGTCGCATTTTGGCCCGCGCTGAATTACGCTAGTAGCTAATGCGCATCCTGGTGGTAGAAGACGAGCGGCGAATCGCCGATTTTCTGGAACGCGGTTTACAAGGCGCGGGGTATGCAGTGGATGTCGCACCAGACGGCAACACGGCGCTCACGTTCGTCGGCGCGACCGATTACGATTTGATCATCCTCGATATCATGCTGCCGGATATCGACGGTCTCAAGGTGCTGGAGCGAATTCGTGCCCGGAAAGCTGGACCGCCGGTGCTGATCCTAAGCGCTCGTGGCGCGGTGGACGACCGCGTGAAGGGTCTGGAACAGGGCGCCGACGATTATCTGACCAAGCCGTTCGCATTTGTGGAATTGCTGGCGCGCGTGCGGGCTTTGTTGCGCCGCGGCCAGCCCGCGCCCGAAAAATTGCAGGTGATGGATTTGACGCTCGACATCATGCGGCGCAAGGTGACGCGTGGCACCGAATCGATCGATCTGGCGCCGAAGGAGTTCGGCATTCTGGAGTACATGATGCGGAACAAGGGCCGCCCATTGAGCCGCACGATGATCGTGGAGCACGTGTGGGACATGGACTACGACGGGCTCACGAATATCGTGGATGTTTATATTCGTCACCTGCGCAGCAAGATCGACGACCGGTATACGGCGAAGCTGATTCAGACCGTGCGCGGGATCGGTTACATGATCGAGGGACCGGAATCGCCCGCGGTTGCGAAACCGGCCGAGCAGGCGTTCGAACCTCAGGTGTAAGTTGGCCCGCAAGCGCTTCACTCGCAGCCTGCGCTTTGTTCTAACCGCGAGTTACGCGCTGTTTTTTACGCTTCTGATATCAACCGTTGGACTCATATTTCGGCAGAACCTTAAGTCAAGCCTAGAGCAGCAGCTTCGGGAAGGTCTCGATCAGGAATGGGGCGCGGTGAAGGGCTATCTGCGGATCGAGAAGGGGCGGCCTTTGTGGTACTTCGACGATCAGGATGACGACGAAGCTGGCATCGTAGCGCGCTTGCGGCGAATTTATCTGCTAACCGATTCGAACGGCGTCGAGAAACAGGCATCGGCCCTCTACCGCACGCTCGGCATCGACTCGCCGGAAGAAATACGCACGACGCTGCGTTCGCAGCATACCGTATGGAAGGAGAAGCGCGATCCCAAGGGCGTTCCTTACCTGATCCGCGCCGGGGCGATCTACGATGAGCAGCACCACGAGATGTATTATCTGGCGCTGGGCCGCTCCTCGGCGGAGAGCCGCAGAATTCTGCAGGGCTTCACATGGCTGATGATTGGCGTGATTCCCCTGATGATTCTGGGCGGATGTCTGCTGGGTTGGATCTACGCGGGCCGCGCACTCGCGCCGGTGCTGCACGTGGCGCAGGCGGCGCAGCGCATTAGCGGATCGAACTTGAGCCTCCGGATTCCGACGCGAGATGCGGGAGACGAGCTGGATTTCCTGATTGAAACTTTTAACCAGATGATAGAGAGGCTCGAAAATTCGTTCCGGCAGGTTCGGCAATTTTCCACCGACGTTTCGCACGAGCTGCGGACGCCGATCACGGTGATCCGCGGGCAGCTGGAAGTCGCGTTGTTCACGGCGCGGAACACAGAGCAGTATCGTGAGGCCATACAAGATTCGATGCAGGAGATTGAACGGCTATCGCAGATTGTGCGGGCGTTATTGCTGCTGGCGCAGGCCGAAACGGGTCAGGTGGTGCTCCAGAAAAGTTCAGTCGATTTGAGCGCCATCGCTCGCGACATGGTAGACGAGTTCCAAATCCCGGCCGAAGAGGCGCGCGTGAAGCTGATTGCGGGTGAGATGCCGCAGGAGTGCGTCGGCGATTTGGATCGCGTTCAGATTGAGCGCATGATATCGAACCTGCTTTCAAACGCGCTGAAATTTACGCCGCCCGGAGGACAAGTGACGGTGAGCATCGTGGGCCGCCAAAACGAGGCCGAATTGCACATTGCGGATACGGGGTTCGGGATCTCTCCGGAACATCTGCCGCACATATTCGACCGTTTTTACCGGGTTACGTGCGCGGATACGCTGTCATCGCCGGAGAAGGGATTAGGTCTTGGGTTGAGCTTTGTCTCATGGATCGTGAAAGCTCACAACGGTACCGTGAAGGTGAGCAGCACACCGGGCGAAGGGACTGAATTCGTGATCGCTTTACCCGCGGTGGCAGTCGCGGTGAACCATTTTTAACCCGCGCTTCAAGCGACGTTCACCACCAATAGAATATTCTGAAAGAGTGCGCCGGGTCTTGATTGCATTGCTGTTGCTGGTATCGACGACGCCGATTTTTCGGGCGGGACAGCAGGACGAAGAGCAATCGGCGCCCAAACCCGATTTCTTTTCAGGAGTGGTCCTGGCCGTTTCCAGCGACAGCATTACGGTAAATCGCAAAGGGCTGGCGCGGGAATCGGAAACTAAGACATTCATGGTGGACGCGGGCACGCATATTGAGGGTAAGTTGCGCGTAAAGTCGAAGGTAACGATTCGCTTTGCGGCTACCGATTCAGGCGACCGAGCAGTGCGGATTATCGTCCGCTAGCTCAAAAATTTTTCCGCGCAAGTGTAATTTTAATGCGAAGATCAGTTACCCATGGATGTGACTTCGCCAGAGCTTTTCGCGACTTTGCAGGCGGCCAAGGCGCGGCATGCGTTGTTTCTTGGGCTTCTTCAGGCGCAACGGAAAACGTCCGACCCTAGCGTGATCATGCGGAATGCGGCGGAGGCTGTAGGGCGGTTTCTGCAGGTGGATCGGGTCGGGTTCTTCGAGATGGATGGCGACGATACCCTCAAATTCTCGGTGGGGTGGACTGGGGGCAGTCTGCCACTCCTGACCGGGATATTTCCGGCGGCGGGAATTGGCACAAATTACCTAGCGGAGGTTCGGGCCGGGAAAACGCTGGGAATCAGCGACGCAAGGTTTAGCCCGCTGACGGCGGACTCGATATTTTCTGAGATCGGAACGGTGTCATTGATTGGCGTGCCGATAATTCGCAACGGCCAGTGGCACGCGGGGCTTTACATCAACCACTCCGAGGTTCGCCACTGGACCGAAGACGAGGTGGCGCTAGCACGGGAAGTTGGGGAGCAGACCTGGGACGCCGTGGAGCGAGCCAGGACCGAGAGCGAGCTGCGAAAAAGCCAGGAACGACTTACTCTTGCGTTGGAGGCCGGTGGCGGGGTGGGCACTTGGGATTGGGACGTGGCGGCGAACCGGGTCTACTCCGATGCGCGGTTCGCTTACCTGTTTTCGGTGGACCCGGCGTGCGCGGCGGCGGGCGTTCCGGTAGAGGAGTTCATAAACGGAATCCACCCGGAAGACCGCGCCCTGGTAGGCGAAAAGATTCGGCTGACCATGGAAGAAGACGCGGAGTATTCCCTGGAGTGTCGAGTGCTGCCAGCGGACGGTTCAGTGCGCTGGGTTTATGGGCGGGGAATCTGCCAGCGCGACGCAAGCGGCACACCGTTGCGGATGCCCGGTGTAGTTTTTGACATCACCGACCGCAAGCAAACTGAGATGCGTCTGCGACAACAGTGGCACACTTTCGACGTCGCGCTATCATTCAGTCCCGATTTCACTTATATGTTCGATCTGGAGGGCAGATTCACGTACTCCAACCGCTCACTTCTCTTGTTATTGGGGAAAGCTTTGGACGAAGTGGTGGGCAAGAATTTTTATGACCTGGATTATCCGCCTGAACTTGCCGAACGCTTGCAGCGGCAGATCCAGAGGGTGATCGACACGAAACACTCGCTGCGAGACCAGACACCCTTCACGGGCGTTTCGGGAGATGCGGGCGTTTACGAATACATTTTTGTGCCGGTACTGGGCGAAGGCGGCAAAGTGGAGTCGGTCGCAGGCTCTACGCGCGATGTTACGGAGCGGAGCCGGGCGGAGAAACTAATTGAGGAAGACAGGGGCCGCTGGCGAGATCTTCTTTCTCAAGCACCGGCGGGCATCGCGGTGCTGCGTGGTCCGCTGCATCGGTTCGAGTGGGTCAACGACGAGTACATCCGCCTGATCGGGCGACCCGCCGAGAGCCTTATCGGCAAGACGGTGATGGAGGCGGTGCCGGAAGTAGAAGGCCAGGTGTACATGAAGCTCCTCGACGGGGTCTACCAAAGCGGGGAGCCATTCTTCGGTCATGAAGCGCTGCTCCGTTTGGACCGGGGCGATGGCACACTGGAAGATATCTACGTAAATTTCGTTTACCTGCCGACGCGCAACGAAATCGGCAAAATCGACGGGATTTTCGTTCACGTCAGCGATGTGACCGACTCGGTGGCGGGGCGAAAGCAGGTGGAGGAAAGTGAGCGGCGATTCCGTCAACTGGCCAACTCGATGCCGCAGTTCGTGTGGACGGCGCGGCCAGACGGCGTGATCGACTATCACAACGAACGGTGGTACAACTTCACGGGTATTGACCGTTCACTTGGAGGCGATTCGGACTGGATCTCGGTCGCACACCCGGATGACGGACGACGCATCAACCAAGTGTGGCGGCACTGTGTGGAATCCGGTGAAGCATTTCAGATGGAGACGCGCTTTTGGGACCGGCACGAAAAGCGGTGGCGATGGATTATGGCGCGGGCGGTTGCGGTGCGCGACGAGTCGGGCCAAGTGGTGAAGTGGTTCGGAACCGGCACGGATATTGACGAGTTGCGGGCCACGCAACAAGCTCTGCTGCAGACGCAGAAACTGGAGAGCATCGGTCTGCTGGCCGGGGGGATCGCGCACGATTTCAATAATTTGCTGGTGGGTATTATGGGCGGAGCGAGTTTCGCGCTAGATACGATTCCGGCATCGCATCCGTCGTACAGCATCTTGCAGGGCGTGGTGGAGTCCAGCGAGCGGGCGGCGCATCTGACACGCCAGATGCTGGCCTATGCGGGCAAGGGAACTTTCATCACGAACCTCATGGATCTTTCCGAAGTGGCCGTACACTCTACGCAACTGGTTAAAGCGTCGATTCCGAATTCGGTGCAGGTTAACTTGCAGCTTGCCGAGAACCTTCCGCTGGTCGAAACAGACCCGGGCCAGATGCAACAGGTGGTGACGAACCTGGTGATCAATGCGGCGGAAGCCATGGGCGAGAGGAATGGTTTGGTGATAGTGCGGACGCGCGCCGAGGAGATTGCGCCGGGAGAGTTGCGCCGCTGCGCGGATGGGAGCTTATTGCCTCCGGGATTGTACGCGGTTCTCGAGGTTGAGGATAGCGGGTCGGGGATTGAGGCGACGAACTTGGCGAAGATCTTCGATCCGTTCTTTACAACCAAGTTTCTGGGGCGCGGCCTGGGTCTGGCTGCTGTTTCCGGGGTGGTGCGGCGGCTTCGGGGCGGGATTGAGGTGGAGACGGAAGTGGGCAAAGGCTCGACTTTCCGGCTGCTGCTACCGGCGACGGCGCGGGGTGACAGCGGTATTCCGCCACGAGCGCTAATTGCAAAGGGATCGCTGGGTAAAGTCTGAGGGGACGATAGGATGGCGAAATCGCGTCGACAGTTTCTGAGCCGCGTGTCCGCGGGATTGATGGCGTTCGCGGCTGCGTGCCGAAAACCGTCAACGACGACCGGAGCGGCGCCGGCGGGGACGCCTCCGGCATTTGGGGCGGCGCCGGAAGTGGGGCCGCCGGTTTCGGATTCAACGTTCGCGGAAGCGGAAAAACTGGTGCAGTTCGAGATGAGCCCCGCGGACCGCACCATGGCAGCCGGGAACTGGCGCAAGAGCATGGCTCCGCTTTATGAGCGACGCGCGGGACCCAAGAAATTAAGTTTGGATGCGTCGGTCTCACCGGCGACTCAGTGGAACCCGATCTTGCCGGGCCAAAAAGCGGCGGGAGCGCGCGACCGGTTCGTAAGGACTGAGAGTGAACCTGGGCTTCCCGCGACGGATGAAGACATTGCGTTCGCACCGGTGACGCATCTTTCGCGGTGGATTGAATCGCGGAAGCTTACGTCTGAGCGGCTAACGAGCATTTACCTGGCGCGGCTGGATCGCTTCAACCCCAAACTGCGGTGCGCGATCACGGTAACGCGCGACTTGGCGCTGTCCCAAGCGAGGCAGGCGGACCATGAGATTGCCGCGGGCCAGTATCGCGGACCGCTCCACGGGATTCCCTGGGGCGGGAAAGATTTGCTGGACACCGCAGGCATTGCGACGACGTACGGCGCCGAGCCGTATCGCAATCGGGTGCCAACCCAGGACGCGGCGGTGGTTACGCGTCTGCGCGAGGCCGGAGCGGTGCTGGTGGCGAAACTGAGCCTCGGAGCGCTGGCGCTGAACGATGTGTGGTTTGGCGGACAGACGATGAACCCGTGGCTGATTGAAGAGGGATAGTCGGGATCGAGCGCGGGGCCTGGGTCGGCGACCGCGGCGGGATTGGTCGGGTTCTCAATTGGGAGCGAGACGGGCGGCAGCATCGTGAGTCCGTCGATGCGCTGTGGGCTTACGGGGCTGCGTCCGACCTATGGGCGCGTGCCGCGGACGGGGGCGATGACGCTGTGCTGGTCGCTGGACAAACTGGGGCCAATGACGCGGGGTGTGGAGGACACGATGCTGGTGTTGCAGGCGATTTCGGGGCCGGATTCGGGCGATGTGGGGAGCGTGCCGAGCCATCTGGATTTCGATGCGGGCGCGACGGTGCAAGGGTTGCGCGCGGGGTATTTTCCGAAATGGATGACGGAGAGCCCCGCCACGGATGTGGATCGGGCGGCACTCGAGACCGCGAAGAAATTGGGGATGGTTCCAGTGGAAGTCTCGCTGCCGGACTGGCCGTACGGAACGCTGAACCTGATTCTGTTTGCGGAGGGGGCGGCGGCTTTCGAAGACCTGACGCTGCGCGGAGGACTGAAAGAACTGAAGGCGCAGGTGCCCGATGCGTGGCCGAACTCGTTCCGTCAGGCGCGATTTCTATCGGCGGTGGACTTCGTGCAGACGGACCGGATGCGGCGCAAGGTGGCGCAGGAGATGGCGCGGATCTTTGCCGATGTGGATATACTGCTGGTGCCGTCGCTGCGCGATGAGATGCTGACGATCAGTAATTTCACCGGGCATCCATCGTTGACGCTGCGCGCGGGATTTGTGCAGGTGGCTGAGGCGCGGAGCGATTGGGCTCCGGACCCGGCGAACCCGCTGCCGAAGTTTTCACCGCCGCGGCGCGTGCCGCACGGGATCACGCTGATCGGAAGATTATTCGATGAGGGGACAATCGGGAGCGTGGGGATTGCGCTGGAGCAGGCGATGGGAGTGGCTGGGGAGAGGCCGGCGGGATTCTGATTGGCGCAATCAAAGGTGACTACCGCGCCAAATACTAAGCGGCGAAACCGGCGGCGGTTTGAAAGCTAGTCGCCGGAGGCGCGCTCGGGGAGGGCGTCGGTGGCCATCCCGAGCTTTTGAAGAAGGACACGCCAGTTCTGGAAGTTTGTTTTCGCTAGAGACAGGGCGAGCATGCCTACGGTGATCAAAACGGCGGCGGCGGCGGTCTGGCCAACGTTCAGGTTGTCTTTCCAAAAACCGAGCCAATTGCCGTAGACCAGTTCGATATGGACCCAGTAAACCAGTAGTGACGTGGTGCCGAATTGCCGCACCCAACTCCAGTTTTGAGCAGCGGCTTGGGAGGTCCACAAATAAGCAAAGGCGAGGAGAACCAGGACGACGCCCGTCTTGATGACGATTAAGAGCGGGCTGTTGAGCCAAAAGTCTGATTTAGTGTAGAGCGAATAACCCATGTTCGAAATAGAATGGGCACCGAGCGAAAGAGCAATTCCGGCCAGCGCGGCCCACTGCATTACTTGCATCATCTGCTCTTCGCGCAAAATTTTCAGGAGACTGCCGGCGCTGAGGCCGAAGGCGAGGAATGCGGCCCAGGGGAAGAATCCAAAGAAGCTCGTGCTGGGAACCAAGTAATCGCGGATGGGATCAGGCAGGGCGCTTAAATTCAATTGCGAAACGAGCGGCGCGGCGAGAGCGATGGCGAGGCCAAGAATGGCACACAAGCGGACGCGCTCGGCTGTCTTGAAGATCGCCATGACTGACATTATGGCGATGGCGAAGCCCATGCAATTGAGGATATCGACACGGAAAATATCGGTCCAGGGATTTTCAGCGGAGGAGAAAAGACGGGAAAAGATCCAGAGTTGGATGCGGAACAGAAAAGCGACAGCGAAAAGAAATCCGGCGCGTTTCAACGACTGCCAAAAGCGGCCGACGGCCGGAACGCCTTTCCGTTCCTGGCTATTCATCAGGAACGCCAGTGTAATTCCGGTCAGGAATAAGAAAATGGCCGGCGGCATTCCGCCCAGGAACTGGGAAAAAAGATAAGGGCCGCCTTCACGCAAATCCTGCTTGGTGAAGGAGTTAAATACGTGCCCTTGCAACATAATGAGAGCTGCAAGGCCGCGAACCCAATCCAAGTAAAGTAAGCGGGACGCCGGTTTCATGTTTTGCAGTAGGCAACGCGAGTTCCAAACCTCCGCGGAATGGAACTCATCGCTGTGGATATTCTTTCTTTACCCCTTTTGGCAGTTTCAATTTTAGAGCGGCATCGGGGACTGAGGGATTCACTTTTAAATCGGAAAATGTAACTAGAATGTAATCGCCGCCGGGCTGGTACATTTTGTGCTGCGCAGGATAGCCCGTATCGTCGGAAAGCCACAACTCAATTTTCTTGAAATGCTGAAGCACTTCTTTGGCTTTGGGGACAAGTTCTAACTTGGCAGCTTTTTGACCGTTGACAGTGACGTCGCCGAGGAATCGGACGTTGTTGGCATCGGTGAGTTCCTTGCGGGTGGTGCCGAAGCCGAGAAGCAGGAATTGTTCGATGAGAGCGCGGCTCTTGCCAAGATCGTACTCCTGCACCGTGTTAATTTTGGGCAGAAAAATATCGAGCTTCTCGTTTTGCAGGGCGACCGTCTTGGCGTCAGGCTCGGACAGTTGCACGAGCATGTGCATGTCGTGCGGCTTGGGCCGTTTCAATAGAATGGTCCCGATTTCAGTGTTGTCCTGATCGATGACCGCGGTGTGCGAGACCTGTTTCATCTTGGCAGTCATGCTTTTGAAGGAGATGGCGGCCTTATCCATGCGAGATAGGACGCTATCCAGCGGATCGGAAGCAAAACCAGTTGCGGTGAGAAGCAACAACAAAAACGGCAAAGTCTTCATGGCTTGGCGATGGCCATATATCCCTTAATCTCCTTTTCGGAGTCGAATATGGGCTCGAGACGGGTGATGATTTGCTGCTTTCCGGTGCGGTCTTTAAGAATGGCACCCAGACGCGAAAGGCGCTGGCTTTCTGGAATGGCGGCGACGAGTTCCGGCTCGACCCAGAAGATATTGGCGCCGTGAGCTACCGGAAGCTGGGCGATTGGGCTGCTATGAGGGATGCGGGGCTGATCGCGAAACCACTCGCGAGGAGTGAAGAGGACAAAAAGGAGGATGATCCCAACCATGACGTCGAACTGCCATGAGGCACGGGGATAATCCCACAAAATAAAGCGTTTAACGGCACCGTCCACGCTTTATTATATCAGAGGCGGGGCATGCTACCGTGGGAGTCATGCGCCTGGCCACTGCCCTATTCGCCTGTGGTTTTTTGTGCCAAGGGCAGACTCCGAAGGAGGTTCGCGCGGCTGCCAAGCAGGGCCCTGGCGCGCTTCCGCTGATGCAGCAATACCTTACAAATCCGGACGTGTATGTGCGGCTGGAGGCGGTGAAAGGGATCGTCGAAATCGGGAGTGCGCACAGCCTCAATCTGCTGATTCAGGCGGCGGGGGACAACGATCCCGATGTGCAAATTCGCGCGGCCGACGGGCTGGTCAATTTTTACCTGCCGGGATACGTCCGAACCGGGATGAGCGCGCCATTGAGGAGACTGGGGACATCGGTGAAATCGCGTTTTACCGACACGAATGACGAGGTGATCGATCCCTATATCAAGGTGCGGGCGGATGTGGCGCGGGCGGTGTCCAAGATGGTGGCGACGGGGGCGAGCATGGAATCGCGCGCCCACGCGGCACGGGCGGCGGGGATTCTGCGGCTGCGGGTTGCGCTGCCAGATCTGGAAGCCGCGCTGCATTCGAAAGACACTAATCTGATCTACGAGAGCTTGGTGGCGCTGCAGAAAATTGGGGATAAGTCGGCTGGGGCGTCGGTGCGGTTTCTGCTGCGAGACATGAACGAAAGGGTGCAGGTTGAAGCGATCGCGCTTACTGGACTGCTGGACCACAAATCGGCGCTGCCAGATTTAGTGCGAGTGCTGGGTTCGAGTCGGAAAGAGAAAGTGCGGCGTGCGACGCTGACGGCGATCGCGATGCTGCCGGACGCGGGGAGTCGGCAACTTTACGGGCAATATTTGGTGGACAAGGACGAGCATCTGCGCGGGGCGGCGGCGGAGGGATTCGCGCGGTTGCGGAATTCGGCGGATGTGCCGGCGCTGCAGAAGGCGCTGGACCAGGAAGGCAAGCTTACGGCGCGGCTCTCGCTGGCATTCGCGCTGGTGATGGATGGGCAAATTCGACTGGGGGAGGCGAGTCCGCTGCGGTATTTGGTAAATTCGCTGAATTCGGTGTCGTATCGGGGGGAGGCGGCAGCGTTCCTGGTGGAAGCGGCGCACAGCGCGGCGGTGCGGGACGTTTTATATGGGCCATTGCAGGAGGGGACGAAAGACGAGCGGATCCAGTTGACGCGGATCCTGGCGTTGACTGGTGACAAAGATAGTGCTGCGCGGCTGGAACAGGTCAGCCGCGATTCGGATGCGCAGGTGGCTACAGAAGGATTGCGGGCCTTGCGAAATTTGAAGGCCCGGCTCTAGAGAACTACTTCTTTTTGACCTGTTTCTGCTGACCGACGCGGACCTTTGTGTTCTTGGAGTCCATAAAAGCCTTGTGGTCGTGACGGGCGACGACATCGCCGAGGTATGAATCCACGTTGGCATCGCGGGGGAGAACCGCCATAACGGTAAAACTTTCGTTGCAGGTGGGGCAGAAGGGACGGAACCGCTTCACATTCGGAATTGCCATGACGAACTCAGTTTACCAGATCGGGGAGGGGGCTCACACGCGAACGAACTCCTGTCCTAATATAATGCTACGTTATGGCGGACGGAGCATATAACCGATGGGATTTGGGATTAAAGGGGCTCGGAGCTTTCGGGCTGCTTCTGACGGCATTTATTGGCGTCCTGGAGTACTGGGCTACGGCCAACCAGACAATAGCGTTTGAGAAGACGAAATTAGACTCTGAACAACGCAAACTCTATTTCGACAAGCAACTGGAATACTATTTGGCCGTTACGGATATAGTTGCAAAGATAGCCACCACCAGCGACAAGGGGGAGCGCGCGAAGGCAGTCGAACAATTCGACAGGTTTTACTTCGGGTCGATGGTGGTTCTTGAAGACAGAGGAGATTCTTCCAGCAAATCAAGTGGCGAGACAGCAGGAAAGTACACAGTAGATTCCAACGTCGAGAAGCACATGATTGACGTCTACAGGTGTATTCACGGGGGTTGTCGAGATACTCAACTTCAAAATGAATCGTTGGCGCTTGCGGACGCCTGTCGATTTTCGCTATCCGTGAAATGGCAGGGGAGAATTGATAATCTGCAGCGTGGTCTGAACCTCAAAGAACGGCTTTCCATCAGGCAATACTTACCACCCAAACATTCCGACGAGAGCTCGCAATAGAACCCTCTCGAATGTGCAAGATTGATGAAATGAAGATGAATGCCATTGACCATGTTGCAATTCCGGTGCGAGACATCCAGACCTCCGTGGATTGGTACACCGAAAAATTCGACTGCTCCGTGAAATATCAGGACGCGACTTGGGCGCTGCTGGAGTTTGCCAACATTCGGCTGGCGCTCGTGATTCCGGAACAGCACCCGGCGCATATTGGGCTTGTCAGTTCCGATGCCGAGAGTTTTGGGGCGCTGAAGACGCATCGGGATGGCACGCGCTCGGTTTATATCAGCGACCCTTCCGGCAATGCCGTCGAGGTTTTGGCCCGCGACTCGATGCCGCGAGAGACGGTGTGATGGAGCCGGTGACGATCGTCGGCGCGGGGCTGGCCGGGCTGTGCTGCGCGCGCGAGCTGGTGAAGCACGGCGTGCCAGTGACGGTGCTGGAGAAATCGGACGGGGTTGGCGGGCGGGTGCGCACCGACCGGGTAAATGGATTCCTGCTGGATCGGGGGTTTCAGGTGTTACTCACGGCGTATGCGGAGTGCCGACGGAATCTGGATTACGACGCGCTGGACTTGCAGTGTTTCTATCCGGGGGCGATGGTGCGGTTCGATGGGAAGTGGCACCGGATTTCGGATCCTTGGCGGCATCCGCTGGACGGGGTGAAGTCGCTGGCCACGCCGATTGGGTCGGTAGTGGATAAGCTGCGCGTGGGCAGCTTGCGGTCGGAAGTGGGTGCGGCGACGGTGGAACAGTTGTTCGAGCATCCGGAGATTTCGACGCTGGACTATCTGCACCGCAGGAATTTCAGCGCGGCGATGATCGACCGGTTCTTTCGTCCATTTTTTGGCGGGATTTTCTTGGAGAAGGAGTTGCGGACGTCGAGCCGGATGTTCGAGTTCCTGTTCAAGATGTTTTCCGAGGGGGATACAGCGATTCCGGCGGGCGGGATCGATGCGATTCCGCAACAACTGGCGGCTGGGCTGCCGGAAGGGACGATTCGGTTGAATTCGTTGGTGGAATCGATGGATGAGTTGAAAGCGGGGACGGTGGTTTTCGCGACTGAAAGCGGCGGCATTGGGCCTGTGCCCGTTACCAGCGGTAGAGGCGTGCGGTGCGTGTATTTCGCGGCGGATAAAGCGCCATTGGGAGAGCCCGTTCTGGTGCTGAATGGCGATGGGCGCGGTCCGGTAAATAATTTCTGCGAGGAAAGTTCCATTGCGGGATCGTATGCGCCAGCGGGCGCGGTGCTGCTCTCGGCATCGGTGCTGGCTGGGGACACTCCGACGTTGAATTTGGAGGCGGCGGTGACGGCGCAATTGCGGGTGTGGTTTGGGCCTCAAGTGAACCGATGGCAGCATTTGCGGACGTATACGATTCCATACGCCCAACCAGAGCAGGCGCCGCCAGCGTTGAGCCCGGCGCAGCGGAGTGTGCGCGTGAGGAAGGGAGTTTACGCGTGCGGGGACTGGCTAGATAATGCATCGCTGAACGGGGCGATGGTTTCGGGGCGGCGGGCCGCGGAAGCGGTGCTGGAGGATGCGGGGTAAAGTTTTCGCGGAGCGATGTCGATGTTTATGATGTGGACATCGCGAACGTCGAGCTGAGCGGGTTGGAAGGGGATTTACGAGCTTTGGCTTCGGCCCTGTTGAATACCCGGGTCGCGACCCGAGTGGAACCGGAAGAAGTGGGGGCGGTGCGTGGTTACCGGCAGCGATTTCCCATGCCGGACGACTTTAACGACGAGTGAGCGCGTCCTCTTCCAGCCGCAATGTGCTGTGTTTGCGGCCGAAGAACCAGTAGATACCGAGGCCAATCGCGAGCCAGACGAAGAAACGGATCCAGGTCTCTAGCGGCAAAGCCATCATCAGGACGAGGCAAAAGACGATCGAAAGAATTGGGAACCAGGGGCAGCCGGGGACCCGAAAACTGCGCTTTCGTTCGGGCTGCTTCTTGCGCAAGACGAGCACGCCCGCCGAGACCACGATAAAGGCGAAGAGAGTTCCGATATTTGACAAATCCGCAAAGGTTCCGATATCCCAAATACCCGCTGGGATTCCGACTGCTAGACCCGCGATCCAGGTGCTGATGTGGGGGGTTTTGAAGCGCGGATGGACGCGGGAGAAAACTCTGGGCAGCAATCCGTCGCGCGACATCGCAAACCAGACGCGCGCTTGGCCGTACTGAAAGACGAGCAGCGATGAAATCATCCCGACGATGGCGCCGACGCTGACCCATCGGCGGATTCCATCGTATCCGAGACCTTTGAGCGCATTGGCGACGGGGGCGGCGTTGCTTAGGTTCTTATAGTTTTCGATGCCGGTGAGGACCAAGGCGACGGAGATGTAGAGGACCGCGCAGACGATCAGGGTTGCGATGATGCCGAAGGGCATGTCGCGCTGGGGATTCTTGCACTCTTCAGCGGCTGTGGAAACCGAGTCGAACCCAATGTAGGTAAAGAAGACGATGGCGGCGCCGGTCAACACGCCCGGAAATCCGTTGGGGAAAAAAGGGTGCCAGTTGGCGGTGTTCACGGCGCGCGATGCGCCGATGACGAAGATCAGGATCGCCGCGATTTTAACCAGGACCATCACGTTATTGGTGCTGGCGCTTTCCTTCACGCCGCGAACCAGGACGTACGTGAGCAGGAGAAGAATCAGCAGAGCGCTGATGTTGAACCAGCTTCCCGTGAATTGCCCGCTATCGCTGAAAATTGGGCCGGCTAAGGCCAGGGGTAGGTGGATATGGAAGACGCTGTCGAGAATATCGTTCAAATAGGCGGAGAACCCCACGGCGACGGCCATGTTGGAGACAGCGTATTCGAGAATAAGATCCCAGCCGATAATCCAGGCGACAATTTCGCCCAGCGTGGCGTAGGCGTAAGTGTAGGCGCTGCCGGCGATGGGAATCATCGAGGCGAGTTCCGCGTAACAGAGCGCGGCGAAACTACAGACCAACGCGGTCAGCAGAAAAGAGACGGAGATTCCAGGTCCCGCGCCTTGACGGCCGGTCAGCGAGAGCGCCCCCGACCCGTGCATGATCAGGTCGAGAACGGGAGCGTGGAGAATAGATTTAAACGCGAGCTTTTCGCCCGCCGCCGCAGTGCCCGTCAGGATAAAGATACCGGAGCCGATGACAGCCCCGATTCCGAGTGCGGTGAGACTCCACGGTCCAAGAGTTTTGTGCAGGCGGCGCTCGGGATCTTCCGAAGCGGCGATGAGCGCGTCGATGCTCTTGGTGCGGAGTAGGCGATGCACTCTAGCGTTTACGTTGGCCCTGCACCATTTTCTGAACCTTCTTTTTCATGGAACCGCGGGCCACGCCCGAGGCGCGCTTAGCTTTAGGAGCCGCCTTTTTGCGCGCTGTCCGTTTGAGCTTTTTGCGCTCTGTTTTTTCTTCGACGTTTTTCGTGTTCATTATGCTTTCTTCAGTCCTGCGTATTTTTCGACCAGCTTTTTGAGACCGTAGCGCTGGAAACTAACGGTGATCTTGGCATCGTCACCCTCCCCCTCGCGGCGGAGAATGGTGCCCATCCCGTACTTGGGGTGCTCTACTACTGTACCTGTTCGCGCGGGTGAAGTTGGACGGGGTGGTACGGCGAAGGCGGGAGTCTTCGGCATGGCGGGAGGGACGCGCAGCATGTTGGCGGCGGGCGGGGCCGCTGCTCGCGCTGGCGCAACGGGTGTCGGCGGAGGATTTTGCGGGCGTGGCGCTAAGCCTCCCGACTTAAGGAACTGGTTGATATTTTCGAGCGAGTTGTAAGTCTTGCCGGTGTAGAGATTGCGGCGGGCGCTTTGGCGGACGTCCCAGCGTTCGGAGGTGAGATCGACTTGCGGAATATCGTCGTCCTCGGCGCGCCCGATTTTGACGAGCAAGTGGTCCGGCACTTCTTTGAGGAATCGGGAGGAGATGGAGCGTTCCTGCTCGCCCCCTCCGAAGCGGCGGCGGTAGCGCGCCCACGAAAGGATGAGGCGCTTTTCCGCGCGCGTCATGCCAACGTAGCAGAGACGGCGTTCTTCTTCCATCTGTGCCTCGGAATTCAGCGAACGGATATGCGGGAAGAGACCCTCTTCCAATCCGGCGAGAAAGACGACGGGGAATTCGAGGCCTTTAGCGTTGTGCAGAGTGAGGAGAGTGACCTGAACGTCGCCATCGACGGCATCGGCATCGGCGACGAGGGCGGCGTGATCCAGAAACTCGGCGGCGGTTTCGCCTCGCTCCACGGCTTCGGCGGCGGCGTTGACTAATTCTTCCAGATTCTCGATGCGCGCTTCGGCCTCGGGCGTGTTTTCCTGCTCGAGCATCTTGCGATAGCCGGTGCGCTCTTCGATGAATTGAAGGGCCTCGTTGAGGGGTTTCGCGCTGACGACTTCCGAGAGATTCAAGACCATGTTCCGGAACGCCACCATTGCGGCGTGGGCGCGCGTCGGAAGCTTATTTAGTTCAACCAATCGTTCGATCGACGTCCACAAACTGAGATCGTGCTCGACGGCGAATTGCTCAACCTGCTCCATGGTGGTGCGGCCGATGCCGCGCGCGGGAACGTTGATCACGCGCAGCAGGTTCATGGAATCGGACTGCGACACCGCGAGTTTCAAGTAAGCGACAATGTCCTTCACTTCTGCGCGCTGATAGAAACTAAAGCCGCCGACGATTAGATATTTACGGCCATAGCGGCGCAGCGCCTCTTCGATTTGGCGCGATTGAAAGTTAGTGCGGTAGAGAACCGCGACGCGCGTGGAAGGGTCCTGCGCGATCACTTTTTCGATGGTGTCGGCGATGTAGAGGGCTTCGTTTTCGGCGTCGTGACCGGCGTAGAGCGCGATTTGGTGGCCCTCATCGGAATCGGTCCAGAGGGTCTTGCCTTTGCGCTCTTTGTTATTGGCGACGACCGCGCCCGCCGCGGCGAGGATGTTCTTGGTCGAGCGATAATTCTGCTCCAGGCGGATAACGCGCGCGTTGGGATAGTCGTGCTCGAAATCGAGAATGTTCTTGATATCGGCGCCGCGCCAGCTATAGATGGACTGATCTTCGTCGCCCACCACGCATACGTTTTTATGGGATTGCGAGAGCAGACGCATCAACTCATACTGCGTGCGATTGGTGTCCTGATACTCGTCAATCATGATGTAGCTGAGGCGGCGATTGTAGGCGTCGCGCGTGACTTGATCGTGATAGAGGAGGCGGACGGTTTCGAGAAGGAGATCGTCGAAATCGAGCGCGTTGGCTTGGCGCAGACCTTTTTCGTACTCTTCAAAAATCACCGCGACCTTGGTGCTGACCGGATCTTTGGCTTCACTGTAGAGATCCCGCGGAGTTCTCTTCGAATTCTTGGCGCCGCTAATCATCGATAGCATGGCGCGGTACTGCATGGTCTTTTCGTCAATGCCGATGCGGCGGTAGGCGGACTTGATCAACGCGAGTTGGTCTTCGGCATCGTAGATAGAGAATTGCCGCGTAAAGCCGGGGCGAACTTGCGCAAGAGCATCGCCATCCCGGCGCAGCAACCGCACGCAGAAGGAGTGGAATGTCGAGAGGTTCGGCGAACCGGACACCTGCTCATTAGCGAGCAGGGTGGCGACGCGGGCGCGCATTTCGGCGGCGGCTTTATTGGTGAAAGTGACGGCCAGAACGGCGGATGGCGGCACATGTTTCGCGCTGATGAGGTGCGCGATGCGGTGCGTGATGACGCGCGTTTTTCCGCTTCCGGCGCCAGCCAAAATGAGCAGTGGACCTTCGGTAACGGCAACGGCATCACGCTGCTGCGGGTTCAGACCTTGCAGGAAATCCATGAGGCGGGAGACAAGACGATTTTACCATGCGCGTTTTTCACGACTCGCGCTGCGTTACTTCAAATATTGCTGGATGTCCGGGAAGAGCAGCGCTTTGATTTCAGGCTTATCGAGATCTTCGCGACGCACCATGGTGATGCCGGAATCCTGGGTGCGCGCCGGCGTCAGCCCAGCTAATTTCATCCCGATCGCCTTGGTGCTTTCGTAGCCCATCTTAAAAGGGTTCTGCACGATAAGCGCGTCGATCCAGCCATCGCGAAGATCGTTGATGAGCTGTTCCGACGCATCGAACGCGACCAGCTTGATGTTCTTGGCGTTGCGCGATTTGAGGGCCTGCACGGCGCCGGCTGAACTGCTTTCGTTATCGGCGAAGAGGCCGGCGAGGTCGCTATTCGCGGTGAGCATATTTTCGGTGACCGCCATGGCTTTGGCGCGATCCGAATTGCCCATCTGCATGCCGGTATTTTGGATGCCAGGGAACTTGCGGAGTTCCTCATCGAAGCCGGTCTCGCGCTGCACGGTGGACGCGCTTCCAGCCATGAATCCGATGACTCCGACTTTGCCCGTGCCGTGCAGGACTTCGTTCAAGCGCCGCGCGGCCATGCGTCCGCCTTCGGTGTTGTCGGTTGCGACGTAGGAGATCATGTGCTCGGTGTCGACGGCGGAATCGAAGACGGCCACCGGAATTCCTTCGCGGCCCGCGCGGTCGATGACGGCGACAAGGGCCTGTCGATCAACCGGCGCGAGCACGATGCCGGCGACGTGGCGATTGATCATGGAATCGATGATTTCGATTTGGCGGCCGGAATCGATTTCGAGCGTGGGGGCCTGCCATTCGACTTTAAGGTTGTACTCGCGGGCGGCTTTCTCGGCACCGGCGTGAACCGTCTGCCAGAAGATATGACTTGCGCCTTTGGGAACGACGCCCACGATGCGCGATTGCTCACGGTTGCAGGCGAACCAGAGCAGCATCGAAATGGCGGCGAGGGCGGCGCGGGCCTGGTTGGTTATCATGGCTTTTCTATGTTGACATGGAACTATATGGCTTACATCAAGGTTGCCGAGCTTTCCAAACTCGCGCCGGATGAGGTGACGGAGATTGTTGTGGATGGCAATCCTTTAGCTGTGTGCCGGCTTGCCGGGGAGGTTTATGCGCTCAGCGGAATTTGCCCGCATCAAGGGGGCCCACTGGGGCAAGGAATGCTCAATGGGACGATGGTGACGTGTCCGTGGCATGCTTGGGAGTTCGACTGTCGCACCGGCGAGAATGAGTTCGAACCTCCGGTGAAAGTACCGACTTACGCGGTGCAAGTGTGGGGCGATGATGTGTTGATTGACGTGAGCTAAAGGTGCCGGAGCTTCCTGAAGTAGAAACGGTGGCGCGGAGTCTGGCGCCTTATCTGACGGGGCGGCGCATTGTGAGCGCGGAGTTTCGAAAGCCGCGAGTGTTGCGCGGCGATCCGGAAGAAATGGCGAAGCAGTTAGCCGGACAGAGCGTAACTGGGGTCCGGCGTTACGGTAAGTTCATCCTGATTGAGTTACACAGCCACGGGTACTTCATCGTGCACTTAGGGATGACGGGGAAGCTGTTGTTTGATGCGGAACCGGGAAAACATACGCACGCCATTATGACGCTGGATCGCGGGGTGCTGCTTTACAATGACAGCCGGCAGTTCGGGCGATTGGAATGGAGCAAGGAGCTGCCGGCAAGAGTAGGCAAACTGGGGCCGGAGCCTTTGCTGGTTGCGTTCGGGGAGTTCGCCAAGCTGCTGAAAGCGCGGAGTACGAAGATGAAATCGCTGCTGCTGAATCAGACTTTTCTGCGCGGGCTGGGGAACATCTATGCCGATGAGGCGCTGTTTCGAGCGGGCATTCATCCGCTGGCGATTGCGTCGAAGCTTAGGAAGGACGTTGTGCGAAAGCTATATGATGCGATTCGCGCGGTTTTAGAAGAGGCGATTGCTAGCAAGGGCTCTACGATTTCGGATTACGTAGATGCGGCGGGGAAAAAGGGCAGCTTCCAGTTGCAGCATCGGGTGTATCGCAGGACGGGGCAGCCGTGCGTAACTTGCGGCGCGGCGATCAAGCGGATTTTGGTTACCCAGCGCGGGACGCATTTTTGCGCGAAGTGCCAGAAACGGTAGTGGGATCTACTGTGGTAAGCCTCCACCTTTCCCTGTAAAAACACGGATCTGGAGCGTTCCCACCTGCTGCCCTCCGCTAGTCGCCATGAACATAATCTCCTGCCATTTGGGGGTGCCGGATTTGGGCGGCATCAATTGTGCCCGCACGGAATAGGATTGGCCGGCAGGCACTGGATAGCTCACGAAAGGAGTCTCGTTGCGCCAGCCCTCCGGCAACTGCGCTGTCAGGAGAACGTCCTGCTGAGCTGGCGTGTCATTGCTTAGCAGCAATGGAATGCGCAGCGCCTGGTTGAAATCGACCGCCAGTTCCGGGACGGGGATAAGCTTACCAATATTCTCAATGTTGTGAGCACGCCAGAACTGCCGGTAAAAGATCCACGGACCGCCTAGTTCAAGAGAGATTCCATGGCGCGCGGAAGGTTCAAAACCTGGCACCCGCGCAAACTGAGCGGGCTTCGAGTCCACGTTTTGGAAGACGTCGCCAGTGGCTATGCCGCCCACCACGGATTTTCCGAAAATGAGTTGGACCGGATATTCAAACCCGCTTAGGCCCGCGCTTCCCAATGCCTGCGTCCCAAGATACCCTTCCTGCGTCTTGTAGAAGATTTGCTGCTCGGCGGTTAGCTTGGCATAGGATTCGTGCTTGGCCGGGGAAATGGCCGTCATGGCATAAGTCGGGCCTTGGC